>NZ_JBXHBE010000001.1:0-478296 GCF_056897515.1 Gemelliphila sp. 1F1 | reverse complement strand
TTTAGGAGAAAAAGTTAAATTTATCGCAATACCAACTACTTCGGGTACAGGTAGTGAGGTAACTCCTTTTGCGGTAATTTCTGATAAAGAAAATGACAAGAAATATCCATTAGCAGACTATTCATTGACTCCGGATGTAGCTATTGTAGATCCTAACTTAGTATTAACAGTTCCGGCAAGACCTACAGCAGCAACTGGAATGGACGTATTAACACACGCTATTGAGGCGTATGGTGCTATATTAGCTAATGACTATACAGATGGTATTGCATTAAAAGCTATTAAGCTAGTGTTTGATAATTTAGAAAAATCTGTTCAAGGTGATAGAGATGCAAGGGAAAAAATGCATAATGCATCATGTTTAGCAGGTATGGCATTCTCTAACGCATTCTTAGGAATAGCACACTCTATGTCACACAAAATTGGAGGTAAGTTCCACACAGTACACGGTGAAAACAATGCAACATTATTACCATACGTAATTAAATATAATGGAACAAGACCAGGAAAAGTAGCGTTATGGCCTAAGTACGAACATTATCAAGCAGATGTAAGATACCAAGAAATTGCGAAAATGTTAGGTCTAAAAGCAGACACTCCAGAACAAGGTGTTGATTCATTAGCACAGGCAGTGTATGACTTAGGAAGAAGAATAAACTGTCCAATGGCATTTAAAGAGCATAATGCTTTTGAAAGAAACAATATTGGTTTTGAAGAATACAAAGCATCGTTGAAAGAATTGGCATTTGAATCATTTGGGGATCAATGTACACCAGCTAACCCGCGTCTTGCGATGATAGATGATATGGAAGGAATTATGGAAGCAGCTTGGGATGGTTATGGAGATAAAAAATTTGTAGAAAAAAATCAATATTAATATGATTATTTCAAAACACTAAATATAATCTGATATTAGTCTCAAACTCTATAAAAATTTTCCTAGTCTTAATATTATAAGGCTAGGAAAATTTTGTTTTATTTTCTTAATAAATAAAAAATACTCTAAAACATTTTAGAGTATTTTTTATTGTTATTATTTGAATTCTAAAGTATCAACTTTAACTGATGGTCCCATAGTAGTAGTAACAGCTACAGACTTAAAGTAAGTACCTTTAGCTGCTGCAGGTTTAGCTTTTGTTAAAGCTTCTAAAACTGCATTAAAGTTTTCTACTAGGTCTTCTGCTGAGAATGAAACTTTACCGATTGGAGTGTGAACAACACCAGCTTTTTCAGCACGATATTCAACTTTACCAGCTTTAATTTCATTAACTGCTTTTGTAACGTCCATAGTTACTGTACCAGTTTTAGGATTTGGCATTAAACCTTTAGGTCCTAAAAGACGTCCGATTTTACCAACTTCTCCCATCATATCTGGTGTAGCAACAATTACGTCAAAGTCAAACCAACCTTGTTGAATTTTAGTGATATATTCACCTTGTCCTACATAGTCAGCACCAGCTGCTTCAGCTTCAGCTGCTTTATCACCTTTAGCGAATACAAGAACTTTAGCTGTTTTACCAGTTCCTTTTGGTAAAACTACAGCTCCACGAACTTGTTGATCATTTTTACGAGTATCAATTCCTAAACGGAATGCTACTTCTACAGTTGCATCAAAGTTTACAACGCTAGTTTTTTTAGCTAATTCGATTGCTTCTAGTATTGAATATAATTTAGAAGAATCAACTAATTTAGCCGCTTCAAGATATTTTTTACCTTTTTTTGCCATTTTATTTCTCCTCCTATTCAGATACTAAGATACCCATACTACGTGCAGTACCTTCAATCATACGCATAGCAGCTTCAACAGATGCTGCATTTAAATCTTCCATTTTTAATTCTGCAATTTCTTGCACTTGTGCTTTAGTAACTGTAGCAACTTTGTCACGATTAGGAACAGAAGATCCTTTTTCAACTTTAGCTGCTTTTTTCAGTAATACTGGAGCAGGTGGTGTTTTAGTAACGAATGTAAATGAACGATCTTCATATACAGAAATTACTACAGGGATTATTAACCCTGCTTGGTCTTGTGTACGAGCATTGAATTCTTTACAGAATCCCATGATGTTAACACCAGCTTGACCTAACGCTGGACCAACTGGTGGAGCTGGATTAGCTTTTCCTGCTGGTACTTGTAACTTAACTACTTTTATAACTTTTTTAGCCACGATAAAACCTCCTAATTTATTTTTCGTGATGTGGTCATATTTGAGTAACTTTATTACTCTCCCACTCAAACAAGTTGTATTTTTACATACCTAGCCATTATAACATAAAATAAATTTAATGCAAGTATTTTTGTTGAAAAAATTTTAATAATTTTTAATTTCTGATTATTTTATTTAAGTATCGTAATATTGACTTTTTTAAGTAATTATTGTAGAATTTAATAAGTGACATTTGTTATAAACTATGTCAAATAAATAAGTGTGAGAGGTTGCTAATGTTAATATTTTACATTATTGCAACTTTACTTGTTGGTCTTTTATTAGGATATATAGTTGCCAAAAATTCTATTCAAAAAAAATTGATTCAATCAAAACAAGATGCTGAGCATATTGTTAATGAAGCTAAAAAAGAAGCAAAATATATTTCGGAAAAAGAATTGTTGATTGCCCAAAACGAAGCTAAAGAAATGGTAACTTTAGCTAATAAGGAAATAGAGTTTAAGAAACAAGATATTCAAAAACAAGAGGACAGACTTATTCAAAAAGAATCTACCTTAGAAAGACAAGCAGAACTAATTAATAAAAAAGATGAACTTATTAGTTCTCGTGAACAAAAGGTAGAAGAAAAAATTCAATCACTAGAAATTAAGAATAGTGAAGTGAATGAGTTAAAAATTCAACAAGAACAAGAGTTGCAAAGAATTGCAAATCTGACGGAAGAACAAGCTCGAGAAGAAATAATGACTTCATTAGAAGAAGATATGGCTAGAGAAACTGCTATATATATTCGTAATAAGGAAGTTGAAGCAAAAGATATAGCAGATAGACGTGCTAAAGAATTAATAGTACAGTCAATGCAAAAATTTGCAGCTGATGTAGTTAGTGAAACTACTGTTTCTGTAGTTAATTTACCATCAGACGATATGAAGGGAAGAATAATTGGTAGGGAAGGTCGTAATATACGTACCTTAGAAACATTAACAGGTGTTGACTTGATAATTGATGATACGCCAGAGGCAGTTATATTGTCTGGTTATGATCCTATAAGACGTGAAATAGCAAAATCTGCTATAACTACTCTAATTAGTGATGGACGAATTCATCCATCTAAAATAGAAGAAGCTGTGGATAAAGCTAGAAAAAATATGGATCAGACTATTCGTGATATAGGAGAACAAGCTACTTTTGATCTAGGAATTCATAATATGCATCCTGATTTAATAAAAATATTAGGAAAAATGAAATATAGAACTAGTTATGGACAAAATGGACTTCAACACTCTGTAGAAGTTGCCTATATTTCTGGTCTTATTGCTGGAGAATTAGATCTTGATGTCCAATTAGCAAGAAGAGCAGGTTTACTGCACGATATAGGAAAGGCTGTTGATCATGAAGTAGAAGGATCACATGTTGAAGTGGGAGTAGCTTTAGCAACGAAATATAAAGAACCTGAAGTTGTAGTGAATGCAATAGCTTCTCATCACGGAGACTTTGAGGCTACAAATCCTATTTCTGTAATAGTAGCTACAGCAGACGCATTGTCAGCTTCTAGACCTGGAGCTAGAAGAGAATCTTTAGAAAACTATATTAAGAGATTAGAGAAATTAGAAGAAATAGCAAATGAACATAAAGGTGTAGAAAAAACATATGCTATTCAGGCTGGAAGAGAAATTAGAGTAATTGTAAATCCAGAGGAAGTAGATGATACAAAATCTTATAAAATTGCTAAAGAAGTACGTAACAAAATAGAAGAAACAATGCAATATCCTGGTAATATAAAAGTAAATGTAATTCGAGAAGTTCGAGCAGTTAAAATTGCAAGATAAAACTTATGTAGATAGTTAGAATTTAATTTCTAGCTATCTACTATTTTTTTAGAAATCAAAATATGGAGAAATTTATTGTTTAATATTATAATAGAATATGATTAGAATAACTTAACGAAAGAGAGGAATAAATGAAAAGTTTAGTATTATGTGAAAAACCTTCAGTTGCACGTGATATTGCTAGAAATATAGATGCAACAAAAACTAAAAATGGTTGTTTAGAAGGTGATAAATATGTAGTAACTTGGGCATTAGGACATTTAGTTACATTGCAAACGCCAGATAAATATAAAGAATTTAAAAATATAGGATTAGAAAAGTTACCTATGGTTCCTAAATATATGAAAACAGAAATAATAGGAAAGACATCTAAACAGTATAAAATTATAGAGCAAGCTATAAATAGAAAAGATGTCAAAGATATTATTATTGCAACAGATGCCGGGAGAGAGGGAGAATTGGTTGCTAGGTACATTTTGGAAAAAGCTCAAAATAAGAAAAATACAAAAAGATTGTGGATATCTTCTGTAACGGATAAGGCGATTAAGGAAGGTTTTAAAAATTTAAAAAATGGCAGAGAGTATGATGGACTTTATAATTCTGGAGTTGCTAGAGCGAATGCAGATTGGTTAGTCGGAATAAATGCTTCACGTGCATTAACCTTAAAATATAATGCTTCATTAAATTGTGGTCGCGTTCAAACACCAACTATTCAGATGGTAAAAATTAGAGAAGATAAAATAAAAAACTTTGTTCCTAAAAACTATTTTGATTATGAATGTAAATTAGATAATGTTACTTTTATATCTAATGATAGCGATTATGATGAGAATGTTGCTAATAAATTTGTGAAAGAGCATAGTGAGAAAGAAATAAAAGATTTTAAACAAAATAGTATTGATAAAATCTCCCAACCTCAGCCATTATATAACTTAACAGATATTCAACAAGTGGCTAGCAATTTATATAAATTATCACCTAAGCAAACGTTAAATATAGTCCAGTCTTTGTATGAAAAGCATAAAATATTAACATACCCTAGAACAGACAGCAGATATTTAACTAGTGATATGGCTTTAACTATTAAAGATAGAATTAAAGCGATATTAGGAAGTGATTATGGTGATATAGCTAAAGGTATATTGTCTAAAAATATTTCTACAAAAAGAGTAATAAATAATGAAAAAGTAACAGATCATCACGCTATTATACCAACAGAAGAAAGACCAAATTTTTTAGCATTAACTGATTTAGAGAAGAAGATATATATGCTTGTAGTCAGAAGATTTTTGGAAAACTTATTACCTAATTGTAAATATAAACAATTAACAGCTAGTTTTAAATTAGGAAATAAATTGTTTAAATATAGCACAACTCAAATAATTGAAGTAGGATATAAAATATTTGATAATCATAATAGTGCTGAATTTATTAGTATTAATAATAAAAATATTAAAGATTTAAAAATATTAAAAAAACAAACAACGGCACCTAATTATTTTACAGAGGGTTCCTTAATATATGCTATGGAAAATCCTTTTGATTACGTGGAAAGTCAAGAAGAAAAGAAAATTTTGAAAAACACAAACGGAATAGGTACAGTAGCAACTAGAGCTGATATTTTAGAAAAACTTTTCAATAATGATTATTTAATATTGGACAACGGAAAAATTAAAACTACTAATAAAGCTAGACAGCTGCTAAACTTAGTCCCTAATAAATTAAAAAGTCCTTCTCTTACTGCTACTTGGGAGAAACAACTCGATGATATAGCAAAAAATAGGCTATCAAAAGAGAAATTTTTGAAAGATATAAAAAATTATACTTATGAATTCACTACAGAAATAAAAGATAGTACGGACAAATTTAAACATTCAAACATAAGTGGTAGAAAATGTGATAAATGTGAAAGTTTTATGTTAGAAGTTGAAAGGAAAGGTACGAAAATTTTAAAATGTTCTAATGTAGGATGTAACAATAAAAAAATTATAAGTAGAATCACTAACTTGAGATGTAGTAACTGTCATAAAAAGATGACATTATTTGGTAATGGAGATAATGCAACTTATAGATGTATTTGTGGAGTATCAATAAAACAAAAAGAAGTTGATAAGAAAATAAAAGAAACTAAAAAAGAAAAAGCGAGTTATAAAGATATAAAAAAATATATGAAAAAAGAAGAGCTAACAAATAACCCATTAAAAGATAAACTAAAAGGTTTGAAATTATAAATAATTTAAAAGGAGAACAAGATGGTAAAAAAATATGATTATATAGCAATAGGTGGAGGAAGCGGAGGAATAGCTTCTGTAAATAGAGCAGCAATGTACGGAAAAAAGTGTTTACTTATAGAAGGAAATAAACTTGGTGGGACGTGTGTTAATGTAGGATGTGTACCTAAAAAAGTAATGTGGTACACATCACAGATTTCTGAAGCAATTAATTCTTATGCAGGGGATTATGGTTTTGATGTAAAAGTTAATAAATTTAACTTTGAAACAATGGTAAAAAATAGAACAGCGTATATAGATAGAATACAGCAAGCATATAGAAATGGGTTAAATAAAAATAAGGTTGATGTAATATATGGTTATGCAAAATTTATTAACAATAATACTGTTGAAGTAAATGGAGAACAATTTACAGCAGAACATATTTTGATAGCTACAGGAGGAGAACCAGTTATTCCAAATGTAGAAGGAGCAGAATACGGTATTACTTCTAATGAAGTTTTTGAAATGAAACAATTACCTAAAAGAATGGCTTTTGTAGGCGCAGGATATATAGCAGTAGAAATGGCAGGAGTATTTAATTCTTTAGGAGTAGAAACTCATTTATTTGTAAGAAAACATTCTCCATTAAGAAATTTTGACAGCACAATAGTTGCTACATTAACAGATATAATGAAAAATGATGGAGTTAGTTTACATACTTTTGCTAATATAGAAAAAGTTAAAAAAAATGATGATAATAGTTTAACTATAATGTTAGCAGATGGCCAAGAAACAATAGTGGATTGTTTAGTCTGGGCGATAGGTAGACGACCGTTGACAGATAATTTAAACTTAAAGGAAACAGGAGTTAAACTTAATTCTAAAGGGTTTATTGAAGTAGATAAATATCAAAATACTACAGAAAAAGGTATATATGCAGTAGGAGATATCATAGGTAAAATTGATCTTACGCCTGTTGCGGTTTCTGCGGGAAGACGACTTTCAGAAAGATTGTTTAATAATAAAAAAGAAGAATATTTAGATTATAATCTTGTACCGACAGTAGTGTTTAGTCATCCAGCTATAGGAACGATAGGACTTACAGAAGAGACAGCGATAGAACAATATGGTCAAGAAAATATAAAAATTTATCAATCATCATTTACCCCTATGTACAGTGCAATTACTAATCATAGACAACCTAGTGTTATGAAATTAGTATGTTTAGGATCTGAAGAAAAAATTATAGGATTGCATGGCATAGGTTATGGTGTTGATGAGATGATCCAAGGTTTTGCAGTAGCAATAAAAATGGGAGCTACGAAAAAAGATTTCGATAATACAGTAGCAATTCATCCTACTGGTTCAGAAGAGTTTGTAACAATGAGATAAAAAAACAATGACAGATTTATTCTGTCATTGTTTTTTTATTGTTTTTGAAAGTATTAATAAATTTCTTAAAAATAAATCCTGTTCCTTGACCACACAAGCTTGCTAATATATATATAATAGAATAGATTGCTATATCAAAATTTAATAGAATTAAGCAAGTAATTAAATAAAATAATCCTATTAATAGTGAGAACGAATAACTAAAATCTTCTTTTGAATAAGAATACAATAATGATATTGTAAAATTTATTAATGGGAAAATTATTAATAGCAATATAATTAATACCTGTGATTTATTGTCAAAAATATAATATGCAATAGGTAATACAATAAATAAAAATAAAGAAAATAGTAAAAATGGTACTTTTTCAAGATGTTTTCTCATTTAAATTACGCCTCCTAAATATACTGAAAATTTTATCACAATATGAGTTTAATTACAAATATTATTATTTACCTATGATTGATTTTTTGTATCCAGTATGATAATATAATACTATATTATAATACAATTTACGTGAGGAATAGATATGAAATTTTTTATTGATACAGCAAATGTGGAAGACATAAAGTTAGCGTATGATTTAGGAGTTATTTCTGGAGTAACAACGAATCCATCATTAATTGCTAAGGAAGGACGAGATTTTAAAGAAGTTATATATGAAATAGCTAATATAGTAGACGGGCCTATTAGCGGAGAAGTTAAGGCAACTACTGAACTGGCGGAAGATATGATAGCAGAAGCAAGAGAAATTGCTAAAATCCATCCTAATATGGTTGTTAAAATTCCATTAACAGCAGAAGGTCTTAAAGCAACTAATATTCTTTCTAAAGAGGGAATAAAGACAAATGTTACTTTAATATTTAGTGCAAATCAAGCTTTACTTGCTGCTAGAGCAGGTGCAACTTATGTTTCGCCATTTTTAGGTAGGTTAGATGATATTTCTCAAGATGGTCTAAATTTAATAGCAGATATCGTAACTATCTTTAGAGAAAATAATATTAAATCAGAAATTATCGCAGCTAGTGTAAGAAATCCTATTCATGTTTTAGAATGTGCAAAATTGGGATGTGATATAGCTACAGTACCGTATAAAGTAATTGAACAAATGATAAAACATCCATTAACTGATAAAGGATTAGAGTCATTTAAAGCGGATTATATAAAAGTTTTTGGTGAATAATTAATAAATTTTAAGATAGATAAGTTTAATTATAGGGGTCTGAGAAGAAATCTTTGTAGTATTAAGATGATTTTTTCTCACTCCTATAATTTTATATTAGGAGGATAAATGTTAGGTAAATTTATTACTATAGAGGGATCAGAAGGTTCTGGGAAAACTACTGTAAGTAAATTTTTGTACGAATATTTAGATAGTTTGGGGATTAAAGTAATTTTGACTAGAGAACCCGGTGGAGTTCCAGTGAGTGAAAAAATTAGAGAAATTATTTTGTATGAAGATATAGATCCACGTACAGAAGCATTACTTTTTGCAGCTAGCAGACGAGAACATATAGCAAAAAAAATATTACCTAGTCTTGAGGAAGGATATATAGTATTATGTGATCGCTTTGTTGACAGCTCATTAGCATATCAAGTTTATGGCAGGGAGCTGAGTGAAGAAGACATATTATATATAAATAATTACGCAACTGAATATAAGAAACCGGATGTAACATTTTATTTTGATGTAGACGTTAATAAAGGGTTAGAGCGTATTGAAAATCGTGAATCCAATAATAAAATGGATAATGAACAATATGAATTTTACTTAAAAGTAAAACAAGGTTATGATATTGTTGCTAATAAAAATAGCGATAGAATAATAAAAATTAATGCGAATAATAGCATAGAACTAGTACAAGAAGAAGTAATAGAAAAAATAAATCAACTACTGAAAAAATGGGGTTATCTATAGATTATGAATGAAATTGCTAATAAATATTTAACCAATGTATTAAAAAATGATAAATTATCCCATGCATATATATTTACAGGAACAAATAATGACGAAATTAATAACTATGTTATAAAATTTGTAAAAGCTATATGTTGTGAGAATAATAATATTAAAGATTTATATAGTTGCGAAGAATGTAGAGCATGTAAACAAATTAATAAAAATAGTTATATAGATTTTTTAATTTTTGGGGAAACAGATTCAATAAAAAAGCAAGATATTTTAAATTTGAAGCAGGAGTTAAATGTAAAAGCCGTTTTAAATAAAAAAATATATTGGTTAAAAAATATAGACAACATCACTCAACAGGCAGCAAACAGCATTCTTAAAATTTTAGAAGAACCCGAAGATAATATAATAGCTATTTTGAGTACTACTAATATAATGTCTGTTATGGATACTTTAATATCAAGATGTCAAGTTATTAATATTAATACAAGTATTGTAGATAATTTAGCAGAAGATTTAGATAATACTAAGAATATCATAAATCAATTTTTGAAAAAATATAAAAAGAATAAAAATTTAGCAGCAATAGAATTATTTGAAAATTTGAGAAATAAAGAAGATATAGAAAGATTTTTTGAGGTGATGTTGGCTGTTTTGAAGAAATGTAATATAGATAATAATGTGGTTAGAGATATATCTATTGTTTACTCTAGTATTTTATCTTCAAAAAAATCATTAGAAATGAATGTCGCATCAGTTTTAGTTTTGGAAAATTTTATTTTTGAATTAATTATTAAAGATTGCAATTTGGATTTTATTGTAATATAGGTTAGTCTATATAATATTTTAATGTTTAGGAGGACATTATATGAAAAAAGTAGCAGGTATTAACATTTTTGATAAATATGGTCTATATTATGTAAATATTCCAGATCATCTAACCTTAGAGTTAGATGATCAAATAGTTATTTCTGATGATATAAGTATTTATCTAGCAAAAGTGATATCATATGATTTCGTACAAGATGAAGATGTTCATATAGATAATTATACTTTGTTAAGAATTGCAGAAACATCTGACTTACAAAAATATGAACAAAACAGATCTAAAATTGCTGCTGTAGAAAATATAATAACTAATACCATTAAATTATTAGGGTTGGATATAACATTAATTTCTACGTCATATTCTTTAGATAATAAAAAATTGTATATAACTTATTATAGTGAAAATCGTGTAGACTTTAGGGAATTATTAAAGGAATTGGCAGCAATTTTCAAAATGAAAATAGAGCTATATCAAGTATCAGATAGAGAATATAGTAAAGCTGTAGGAGGACTTGGTCCTTGTGGTAGACCTATTTGTTGTAGTACTTTTTTGAATGATTTTTATCAAGTATCAATAAAAATGGTAAAAGAACAAAATTTGATTTTGAATATGTCTAAAGTTACGGGTGTTTGTGGTAAATTAAAATGTTGCTTGCAATATGAAAATGAATTTTATGCGAAATTAGCAGAAAATTTACCTAATATAGGTGAAAAAATAATTTATAATGATATTAGTTATGTTGTTAAAGACATTGAACCTATGAGAGAATTAGTTATTGCAAGAAATGAGGAAACAGATAGCTATATTAATATAAATATATCAGAGTTTATAGAGGAATATAGATAAATGGCTAAGTATCAAGAAAGAATAGATGACTTATCAAAAAACTATAAAATTATACAATTAAATGATTATTATAGTGTGTCAACAGATACTTACTTGCTAGCGGATTTTGTTAATGTTTCTAAAGGTAATAAAAAAAAGATACTAGAGCTTTGTAGTGGGAGTGGAGCAATTTCTGTCTTACTCAGAGAGAAAACAATAGCTCATATAACTATGTTAGAGATTCAAAAACAATTAGTTGAGTTAAGTATTAGAAATATAAACTATAATAATCTAAATGATATAAAATGTGTGCAAGGGGATATAAAGGAAATAAAAAATTATTTTTCTCCATCTTCATTTGATATAATTGTTTGTAATCCTCCTTATTTTTCGATAGATAATATGCCTTCAATGAAATTAAAGACTAATCATAGTATATCACGCCATGAAATATTATGTAATTTAGCTGATGTAATAAGCGCTATAAAATATTCGTTAAAGCAAAATGGAAAATTTTTCTTGGTACATAGAAGCTATCGTCTGTCAGATATTCTAAATGAATGTAGTAAGCAGGGATTAGGTATAAAGAGAATAAGATTTGTATATAGTAAAAAAAGTAGTAAGAATAGTAAAATAGTCTTGGTAGAAGGAAGTATTTCTAAAGTTAGTGATGTTAAGGTAGAACAACCTTTTTATATTTATAATGAAGATAATAGCTATACAAAAGAGATGATAAAAGTTTATGGAATTGAATAAAAAAAGTTCTTTTTATGTTTATATTTTACAATGTAAAGACAATAGTTTATATACAGGATATACTACAAATTTATTGACTAGAGTGAGAAACCATAATTTAAAAAAGGGTGCAAAATATACGAGAGGAAGAACTCCTTTAAAGTTAGTTTATTATGAAATTTTTGACAATAAAAGTGATGCCTTAAAGAAAGAATATTCTATTAAACAATTTACTAAAACTCAAAAAATAAATTATATTAATAGCAATATTAATCGAGAAATGAAAGACAATATAGATAGAATTAATAAGGAGTTGGAATAATGTTATACTTAGTAGCAACACCAATAGGGAACTTAGAAGATATTACTTATAGAGCTTTGAAAATACTTAAAGAAGTAGATATTATAGCTTGTGAAGATACTAGAAATACTCAAAAACTACTATCTCATTTCGAAATAAAAAATAAAAAACTTGTAAGTTATCATGAGCATAATGAAGATAGTTCTAGTAAAAAATTGATAGAATATTTGCAAATGGGTTTAAGTATAGCATTAGTATCAGATGCAGGACTACCATGTATTTCAGATCCCGGATATATATTAGTAAAAAAATGTCATCAGAATAAAATTAAAGTTGAGGCTTTACCAGGAGCTAATGCAGGTTTAACAGCTTTGATATCTAGCGGGATTGAATCTTATAATTATACTTTTTATGGATTTCTCCCTAGAAAAAAATCAGAATTAGAAGTAAAATTAAAAAATATTTTAGAACAAACTACAACTTCAATTATATATGAATCTCCTTATAGAATAGTAAATGTTGTTGAAAGTATCGCAAAACTAGATAGTAGTAGGGTTATATCTGTAGCAAGAGAACTTACAAAAATTTATGAACAAATAGAAACAGATACCGCAGAAAATATATTATTAAAATTCAACACAGGAGATATAAAATCAAAGGGAGAGTTTGTTTTAATAATATCACCTACAAAAGAGACGGAAAGTAAGATAGATAATGATCAATTACTATTAGAAATAGACGAACTAGTACAAACAGGTGTTAAAAATTCTGAAGCTATAAAAATAATTTCAAAAAAATATAATGTAGGTAAGCGAGAGGTTTATAATTTATACCATGAAAAATATTAGAAGTTTATTAGTTATTAACATTTTAATTATATTGTTTCTAATAGTGTTTTATATGAAATTAATTGATGAATTATATCTAATATTAATTATTTCAACTTTAATGTTAGCAAACATTTATATAATATATCAGAAAAGCAATACTTTTGATGAGAACGAAAAGAAGAAAAAAGTAATGTTGCATAAGATAAAAAATTCTTTGTCAGTAATATTAGGGTATAATGATGCTTACAACGATAAATTAATAACAAAATATCAATTAGATGAACAACTAAATAAAGAAATACAAAAAGTTATTGATACTATAAAAGATGAAATATATACTAAAAAATAAGTTTTTATTTGACTATCATAGTATAATGTGATATACTCAAATATAAGATAAATATTAACCTAAAGAGTGGTGGATTTTAATTCTCCGCTCTTTTATGTTGAGCAGAAAGAGGTGTTTTATGAATATAGTTTCTAAGGTGAAAGATATAGCATTAGAAAAAATACGAGATACAGAATATAGTCTGTATGATGTGGAATATGTTAAAGAGGGTTCAGAATATTTTTTGAGAATATATTTTGACAAAAATGGAAGTTTAAGTCTTGATGATTGTGTGCTACTTAGTGAAATGATGGCAGAAGAACTTGACAGAAAAGATTTGATTTCTGACAAATATTATCTTGAAGTCAGCTCTCCAGGTATAGAGAGAGAACTTAGAAATATTCAAGAAATTAATGAATCTATTGGTAAGTATGTATATATAAAAACTTATGAAAAGCATAACAATCAAAAAGAGTTTTATGGAGATTTAAAATCTATAGTTGATAATAGTATAACTATAGAATATCGTGATAAATCACGAATAAAAACAATCACATTAGAATATAAACAAATTGCAAAAATAAGATTAGCAGTCAAATTTTAATAATTAAAGGAGATAGAAAAATGAGCAAGGCTTTGCTTAAAGCAATTGATGTAATAGAAACGGAAAAAGGAATATCAAGAGAAATATTATTTGAAGCTATAGAAATGGCTTTACTTTCGGCATATAAAAAGAATTTTAATGCTTCAAAAAATGTTAGGGTAGATTTTAATAGGACTACAGGTGAGTATAAATTTATTATTAGAAAAGATGTTGTAGAAGAAGTTTATGACGACAGAATTGAGTATGCATTAGAAGACGCATTAAAAATTAATCCGGCTTATGAAGTAGGAGATATTTTTGAAGAAATTGATATCCCTAATGATTTTGGACGTGTAGGAGCACAAGCAGCTAAACAGGCGTTAATGCAAAGACTACACGATGCAGAAAAAGAAGTACTTTATAATGAATATATAGAGTACGAAGGAGAGATAAGAGATGGTTATGTTGATAGAGTAGATTCTCGATATGTTTATGTGAAATTAGGTAAAATAGAAGCTATCTTAGGAGAAAATGAAAGAGTACCAGGCGAAGAGTACATACCTCAAACACCAATAAAAGTTTATATAGCTAAAGTAGATAATCCTTCAAGAGGTAGTAAGCCTCATGTCTTAGCTTCTAGATCACATCCAGAATTTATTAAAAGATTATTTGAGCAACAAGTTCCTGAAATTTTTGATGGGATTGTAGAAGTGAAGAGTGTATCTCGTGAAGCAGGAGAAAGAACAAAAATAGCAGTTTATTCAGAAGATAGCAATGTGGATGCTGTTGGATCTTGCGTAGGGACTTCTGGAAGTAGAGTTAATCAAATATTAAATGAATTAAATGGTGAAAAAATAGATATAGTGCCGTGGGATAAAGAAATTGAGAAATTTATAACAAATGCTCTAGCACCGGCTAAAGTATTGAGTATAAATATAGATGAAGAAAATAAGGTAGCTAATGTAGAAGTAGCAGAAGATCAGTTATCTTTAGCAATAGGTAAAAAAGGTCAGAATGTACGTCTTGCAGCGAAATTAACAGGCTGGAAAATAGATATAAAAACAGCAGAAAAGTAGTAGAGGTAGTATATGAAGAAAAGAAAAATACCAAATAGAAAATGTATACTTACGAATGAAATGTATCCTAAAAAAGATTTAATAAGAATAGTAAAAAACAAAGAAGGAGAAATTTCTGTTGATATTACAGGTAAGAAATCTGGAAGAGGAGCTTATGTTGTTTCGGAATTGGAAATTATAGAAAATGCACAGAATAAAAAATCGTTAGAAAAATTTTTCGGGGCAACATCAGAAGAAATGGAACCTATTTATAAAGAAATAATAAGATTAATATATAGAAAGTCGATACCTACTAAGTAATGAAAAAAGCATTAAATTTATTAGGTCTTATGGCAAGAGCTGGTAAAATAGTTACAGGAGAAGACTTAATAATAAAAAATATAAGAGAAAATAAGCTAAGTCTATTATTGATAGCTACAGACTGTGGAAAATCTACAACTAAAAAGTTTTGTGATAAAGCAGATTATTATAATGTAAAAACACTAACTTGTTTCACTACACAAGAAATCAGTCAATCAATAGGAAAAAATAATAGAGTAGCCATCGGAATAACAGATATAGGATTTAGCAAAAAATTAATAGAAATAGTGAATCAAGGAGGATTTATTGATAATGGAAAAGATTAGAGTGCATGAATATGCAAAAAAAGTAGAAAAATCTTCAAAAGAAATTATTAAAATACTTAAAGAAAAAGGTGTTGAAGTAAATAGTCATATGGCTATGCTAACTGAAGAAGGCTTTAATAAACTAGAGCAAGTTTTTAATAAGACTAAAGAAAAATCAGAAAACAAGAAAAAATCTAAAAATACCAAATCAATAGGCGTAGTAGAAGAACCTAAAGAAAAAGTTAAAAATAAAAAGAAAAAAATAAAAAAAGAAAAGAATAAAAAGCACAATAAACAACAACCAGCAATGATAGAAGTGCCAACTGAACAAAGTATTAATGAGGATACTATATTAGTAAAAGATGGTATGACTGTTGGAGATTTAGCTAGTGTCCTTTCGGTTCCTGCTACAGAATTAGTAAAAAAAATGTTTGTGGAATTAAAATTAATGGTTAATATTAATCAGTCATTAACATTAGAGCAAATAGAACTTATAGCAATGGATTACGGAAAAGAAATTCAACAAGAATTAGAAGTAAATAAAGAAGATTTAGACGTTTATTTTGAAGTTGAAGAAGATGAAAAAAATACTAAAGTTCGCCCCCCTATCGTTACTATAATGGGACACGTTGATCACGGTAAAACTACATTATTAGATACTATAAGAAATTCAAAAGTAACTGCCGGAGAAGCGGGAGGAATAACTCAACATATAGGAGCTTATCAAGTAAGAGCTAATGACAGAAAAATTACATTCCTTGATACTCCAGGTCACGCGGCCTTCACTACAATGAGAGCACGTGGTGCAAAAGTTACAGATATAACTATTTTAGTAGTAGCAGCAGATGATGGGGTTATGCCTCAAACTATTGAAGCGATAAATCACGCTAAAGCTGCAGAAGTTCCTATAATAGTAGCCGTAAACAAGATGGATAAACCACAAGCAAATCCAGAAAAAGTTATGGGAGAATTGGCAGAGAGAGGGCTGATGCCAGAAGATTGGGGAGGAGATACAATATTCGTCCCAATATCAGCACTTCAAGGAGATGGTATTGATGAACTATTAGAAATGGTTCTTTTAGTTGCAGATATGCAAGAAATTAAAGCTAATCCAAATAGACTAGCATTAGGAACAGTAATTGAAGCGAAATTAGATAAAGGGCGAGGAACAGTAGCAACATTGTTAGTGCAAAATGGTACATTAAATGTTGGAGATCCAATAGTTGTAGGTAATACATATGGTCGTGTAAGAGCTATGATTAATGATCGTGGAAAAAATATAAAAAATGCCAAACCATCTACACCTGTAGAAATAACAGGTTTACAAGATGTTCCTAATGCAGGAGATAGATTTGTAGTATTTGGCGATGAAAAAACTGCTCGTCAAATTGGAGAGACAAGACAACAACAATATATTGAGAGCCAACGACAAAATAATTCAGCAGTTTCATTAGATACATTATTTGAACAAATGAAACAAGGAGAAATGAAAGATTTAAACGTTATTATCAAAGCAGATGTTCAAGGATCTGTGGAGGCGTTAGCGATGTCGTTAGCTAAAATAGATGTTGATGGAGTTAATGTTCGTATAATTCATACAGGTGTTGGAGCTATTAATGAGTCAGATATTACATTAGCTCTAGCATCAAATGCAGTAGTAATCGGATTTAATGTTAGACCAGATAATAATGCTAAACAAATGGCACAAACTGAACAGGTAGATATAAGATTACATAGTATTATTTATAAAGTTATAGAAGAAATTGAAGCAGCTATGACAGGTCTTTTAGATCCAGAATTTAAAGAAAAAGTAATAGGATTAGCAGAAGTGCGCCAAGTTTATAAAGTTTCTAAAGTTGGAACGATAGCAGGTGCATATGTGACCGAAGGAAAAGTATCACGAGATGGAAAAGTAAGAGTTATACGTGATAGCGTAGTAATTTATGAAGGAGAAATAGATACTCTTCGTCGTTTTAAAGATGATGTAAAAGAAGTACAAAGTGGTTACGAATGTGGGATGACAGTAGAAAACTATAACGATATTCGTGAAGGTGATATTTTTGAAGTGTTCATCATGGAAGAAGTAAAACGATAAGAAAGGATTAATATGTCAGAATTAAGAGCAAATAGGCTTGGAGAACAAATAAAAAAAGAAATAACACATATTCTTGCTACTAAGGTTAAAAATCATGACTTAGGATTTCTAACTATAACAGAAGTTAGGCTTACAGGAGATTATTCACAAGCAAAAGTTTATTACACTGTTCTTGGTGGAGAAAAAGAAAGACAAAAAACTAAAGAATCACTAGCAAAAATAAAAGGATTTGTAAAATCAGAAGTAGCAAAAAAAGTAAAAATAAGGAAATTTCCAGAATTAATATTCACTTATGATACTACTAGTGAATATGCAATGCATATAGAAAGTTTAATAGCTAGTATAAACAAAGGAGAGAAATAATGTTACAAGTAACAAATTTAGGTTTGCGTTTTGCGGACAGAAAATTGTTTGAAGATGTTAATATAAAATTTACTAATGGAAATTGTTATGGACTTATAGGGGCCAACGGTGCAGGAAAAACTACATTTTTGAAAATTTTATCTGGAGAAATTGATTCACAACAAGGACATGTATCTTTAGGAAAAGGAGAACGTCTAGCGGTATTACGTCAAAATCATTTTGCTTATGAAAATGATAAAGTAATAGATGTAGTAATGATGGGTCATGAGAAATTGTGGGATGTTATGAACAGAAAAAATGCAATTTATATGAAAGATCCATTTACTGAAGAGGATGGTATTATCGCTGCCGAATTAGAAGGTGAATTTGCTGAAATGGATGGTTGGAATGCAGAAAGTGATGCAGCTCAACTGTTAGAAGGATTAGGAATATCTAGTGATATACATTATTCATTAATGAGTGAATTAGATAACTCACAAAAAGTAAAAATATTATTGGCACAAGCATTATTCGGTAATCCAGATATATTGTTATTAGATGAGCCTACTAATGGTTTGGATATAGCAGCTATAAAATGGTTAGAAGAATTTTTAATAAATTTTGAGAATACTGTAATAGTGGTAAGTCACGACAGACATTTTTTAAACAATGTTTGTACACATATTTGTGATTTAGATTTTGGAAAAATTCAACTTTATGTAGGTAATTATGATTTTTGGTATCAATCTAGTCAGTTGGCACGTAGAATGCTAGAAGATTCTAACAAGAAAAAAGAAGAAAAAATAAAAGAATTACAAGAATTTATTGCACGATTTTCTGCAAATGCATCTAAATCTAAGCAAGCTACAAGTAGAAAGAAAATGCTAGATAAAATTACTTTAGATGATATCAAACCTAGTAGTAGACGTTATCCTTATGTAAGATTCACACCAGATAGAGAAATAGGTAATGATTTGTTAATAGTAGATAATGTTAGTAAAACTATTGATGGAAAAGAAGTATTAAAAAATGTAAGTTTTACTGTTAATCCAAATGATAAAGTTATCTTGTTAGGAGATGAGGTTGCTAAAACTACTTTATTAAAAATATTAGCAGAGGAAATAGAACCAGATAGTGGAATAATAAAATGGGGAATAACTACATCTAGAAGCTATATGCCAAAAGATAATACTCCTTATTTTGAAGGACTTAGATTATCATTAGTGGAATGGTTGCGTCAATATGCTTCTCCGGAAGAAGAAGCGGAAGCATATTTACGTTCATTCTTAGGAAGAATGCTATTTTCTGGAGAAGAAGCATTAAAGAGAGCGCACGTTTTATCTGGGGGAGAAAAAATGCGCTGTATGCTATCAAAAATGATGTTATCGAAAGCTAATGTAATATTGTTAGATGAGCCAACAAATCACTTGGATTTAGAATCTATTACGGCTGTTAACGAAGGCATAATTCAATTCAAAGGATCTGTATTCTTTACTTCACATGACTATGAATTTATTCAAACAATTGCTAATAGAGTAGTAGAAATTCAATCTGATGGTGGAGCTATTAATAAAGAGATGGATTATGAAAACTATCTTAAGTTTAAAGGTGTAATTAAATAAAATTTTATATATAAAAGAATTGTACGAGAGATTGAAAATATATCTCTCGTACAATTCAAAATATACAATTTTATATATTAAATTTCATATTAGAAAAGATTTCGTTAGTTACATATACAAGTGTAGATACTTCATCATTAGAGAATCTATCAAATTTAATTGAATCTATGTCTAGTAGAGCAACAACATTATTGTTCTTAATGATAGGTATAACTAGTTCACTGTTAGTTTGGCTATCGCAAGCAATGTGTCCAGAAAATTTGTGAACATCTGGGACATAAGTGAATGTTTTGGTAGTATAGCAATGCCCACATACTCCTTTATCGAAAGGAATTCTAACACAAGCAACATTTCCTTGAAAAGGACCAAGAACCAAATTATTTTTATTATTGTCGACAAGATAAAATCCTATCCAATTAGTATCTGGCAAATATGATTTGTATAACGCTGATATATTTGATAGGTTAGCGTATAAATTATCTTCGTCAGCTAATAAATTTTTTGCTTGAGCAATAAAAATATTTTTGTCATTTATAATATTCATAATAACACCTCGAAACACTTTTTTTTAAATTATTACACATAATAGCGGAAAAATAAAGTATTTTTAATTAAATTTATAATTAAATTGGTTGTTGACAATATTTATATTGTACGATAATCTTATTTATGAATACAGAAAAAGGAGATATTAACTTTGAATAAATTTTTAAGATTATTTAATATAGGTTTGTTATTAATAAGTTTTATATTTACTATCTTAAATATTTATTATGTACTCAAACATAATTTCTTTAATTTTAGTAATATTAACTACATAGTAATATTGATATTAATTTTATTACTATCAATTTTAATAATTTTGTTTATAAAGAAAAAAGCAAAAAGATTTACTTTTATAGTAACGGCAATATTTGTTTTATGTTCATACTTATTATTTGCACAATTAAATAAAACAGTAAAAATTTTTGAAAAGTTAAACGAAAATTCTACTATCAGTGAGCAGGTTATGAGTGTAGCTGTTTTAAAAGATAGTAATATAGATAATATTACTGATTTAAAAGATGAAAAAATTGCAGCTCCTTTATCTATTGATGAGGAAAATATTAATAAACTATTAAAAAATATAGAAGAAAAAGAAAATTTATCACTTGACTTAGAAAAAGTGGAATCATATATAAAAAATTACGAACAATTAATATCAGGAAATACTAAAGCTATAATATTAAATAGTGCTTATGAAAATTTGATAGAATTAAGTAATCCTGATTATAATGATAAAATAAAAAAAATATATGAATACAAAATAACTAAAGAGGTTACTAGAAAACTAGGAACCTCAAGCAACCGTGTTATGAATATTTATATAAGTGGAATAGACACTTATGGTCCAATAACTACTGTAGCCAGATCAGATGTGAACATAATACTAACTGTTAATAAAGATACTAATAAAATAATGTTGACGACTACTCCTCGTGATTCATATGTAAGAATAGCAGATGGAGGGAATAATCAATATGATAAATTAACACATGCAGGTGTATATGGTGTTGATACCTCTCTACACACATTAGAAAATCTTTATGATATAAAGATAGATTATTATGCTCGTATAAATTTCACATCTTTTTTGAAATTAATTGATTTGGTAGGAGGAGTAGATGTTTATAATGAACAAGAATTTACATCCTTGCATGGAAATTTCTATTTCCCAGTAGGTATGGTACATCTAGATTCTAATAAAGCTTTAGGGTATGTAAGAGAACGTTATTCATTAAGTGGAGGAGATTTTGATCGTGGAAAAAATCAACAAAAAGTAATGACTGCTGTTATAAAAAAATTAACTACGACAGAAGCTTTATCAAATTATGAACAAATAATTAATGAACTAACTAATTCTATCCAAACTGATATGCCTATATCAGAAGCAATGAGTTTGGCTAATGAACAACTTAATAAGAAATCAGATTATATGGTTTCATCACAATCACTATCTGGAACTGGAACTATGGGGTTACCTTCCTATGCTATGCCCGGATATAATTTGTATATGATGCAAGTTGATGATAAAAGTTTAGAAGAAGTTAAACAAAATATAAGAGATGTCTTGGAAGGGAAGTAATATGATAGATATACATAGCCATATAATATTTGATGTTGATGATGGACCAAAAACGCTTGATGAAAGCATAGCGTTGATAAAAGAAAGCTATAATAAAGGGACTAAATGTATAGTAGCGACTTCACATAGAAGAAAAGGTATGTTTGAAACATCTGAAAGAAAAATAAAACAAAATTTTGATATAGTAAAGAACGAAGTAAATAAAATATTACCAGATTTAGAGCTCTATTATGGTGCAGAAATATATTTTACTTTTGATATATTAAATAAATTAGAAAACAATATTTTTCCTACCTTAGCAAATACAGATTATGTATTAATTGAGTTTAGTAATACGGCTATGTATACAGAAATTTATAAAGCTGTAAATAAAATTGTTCTTTTAGGAAAAATACCCATTCTTGCACATATAGAAAGATATGATGAATTATCTAATAATGAAAAAAGAGTATCAGAATTGATTAGTAAGGGAGCATATATGCAAGTAAATGCGACAAGTGTTAGAAAATTAAAACTTTTTGTCGATTCACAAAAAAAATATAAAAAAAGAACAAAATATTTTTTAGACAAGAATTTAGTTCATTTTGTTGCTACTGATATGCATAATTTAAATGAAAGAAAGCCTTACTTGAAAGAAGCGTATACAATAATAGAACAAAAATATGGTAAAAATAGAGCAGATAAGTTATTTATAACAAATCAAACTAAAATACTTAATAACGAATCAATATAAACTGTTATATAAAGGAGAATATAATGAATAATAACGGAATAGAAGAAATAGATTTAACATCTCTATTTAAAAAGATTTGGAATAAAAAAATACTAGTAATTGCTACATCACTTCTATTTACTGCTATAATGGTTTTTTATAATATATTTATAACCCAACCTACTTATAAAAGTACAACAAAAATATATGCAGTAAATCAAAACGAAAAAGAAAATTCACTTACTGTGCAAGATATACAAATAGGGACAAACTTGGTAAAAGACTATCAACAAATAATTTTATCCTCTGATGTCTTGGAAGAAGTTATCTCTAAAAATAATTTAAATATTACACAAACAGACTTAGCTAATAAAGTAGAAATTACAGCTCCAAAAGATACACGTGTGATAGAAATTGTAGTGGGAGATAGTGATTCTAATAAAGCTAGTGATATTGCTAACAGTTTACGTGAATCTTCAATAAAAAAAATTAAGAGTATTACAAAAATCAATGATATTACAACTATAGAAGAAGCAAAACCTAGTAGTAAACCTTCTACTCCAAATGTAAAAAGAAATGCTGCTATAGCATTTCTATCTGGATTAGTTTTATCAATAGTTGTAATAGCAATACGTGAAATATTAGATGATAAAGTAAAACGACCAGAAGATGTAGAAGAAGTATTAGATATGGTCTTATTAGGAGTAATACCAAAACAAGAGAGAGTAAAAGAATAATGACTAAAATAGATATACTTTATAATAAAAATATTATAACAAAAGAATTATCAGAGCATTATAATGCTCTAGCAACAAATATTCAATTTTTAGGTAAAGATATAAAGAAAATAGTTGTTTCATCTGTTCAAGAAAATGAGGGAAAAAGTACAGTATCTATAAATTTAGCAAAATCATTGGCGGATTTAGGATTTAAAGTTTTAATAATAGATGGGGATACAAGAAATTCTGTACTTCTAGCTAGATTTAAAGCTAGAGGGAAGGTCGAAGGACTTACTTCTTATTTATCTGGATCTGTAGGAATAGAGAATGTACTTTATGAGACAGATGTAAACAATCTTACTATTTTACCAGCAGGTCAAATACCGCCTAATCCTACAAGTTTATTACAAAGCAGAAATTTTGAAATAATGTTATCAGCATTTGAAAAATATTATGATTATATAATAATTGATGCACCTCCTATAGGAGCAGTTATTGATGCAGCAATTATTGCTAAGAATTGTGATGGAAGTATTTTAGTGGTTCAATCAGAAGTAATAAAGAGAAAATTTGTAAAAAAAGCCAAAGAGCAATTAGAACAATCAGGAAGCAAGTTTTTAGGAGTAGTTCTTAACAAAGTAGACATTAAAACGTCTAGTTATGATGGTTATGGAGTTTATGGGAATTACGAAAAAAAATAAGGAGTTTTAAAAATGTATCATATAACTTCGAAAAATAAAATATTATTTTTAGCATTAGATATTTTATCTATAATATTTAGTTATAAAACATTAATTTTAATTGTTGATGAACGATACACTTTTTTTGATAATAATTATTTTATTATTTATTTAGTTTTATTAACACTAATAACAAATATTTTTACAGAAGAATATAGATACATAGAAAATAGAGGATATTTAAAAGAATTAAAGTATTCGATTGTTTATGCAATAAATGTAACTGTGGTTTTTTGTTTTATTCTAATTATTAGCAAGGAAAAATATATAGTTGACTTAGAAAAGTTAGAGTTAAGTATACTAGTATACTTAATATATATAGCAATATGCTATACATATTTACTAAGAATAATTGGAAAAGTATGTGTTAAATATATACAAGAAGATAAAAAGAAAGCTATTGTTTTGACAGACTTTAGCAAAAATACAGAATTAGAAAATCAAATAAATGTAGAATATGATATAGTAGCTTATATTAATTTTTATGATGATAACACGGATTACTATAATAATAAAAAAGTTTTGAATAATGTTAATAATATTCGTGACTTTATAGCTAATAATAGAGTAGATGAAATATTTATTGAATCTAATTTACATAATGATCGTGAAGATATTTTTAAATATTTTAAAGTTTTAGGGATACCTATAACTATAGATATAAGTGAGTTTGAAAAAAGATATGTAGGGAACACTGCAATAAAAAATGTAGGTAATAAGATGTTTATAACTTCAGCCATAAAAATTACAACATTAAAACAAGTTTTTATGAAAAGAGTTATTGATGTAATAGGTGGAATAATAGGTATATTCATTACTGCTATAGTAGCTATAATAATTTATCCTAAAATTCAAAAAGAATCTAAAGGACCTATAATTTTTCGCCAAAAAAGGGTAGGTCTTAATGGTAGGGTATTTAACATTTATAAGTTCAGAAGTATGTACTTAGATGCGGAAGATAAGAAAAAGGAATTAATAAATAGTAATGACTTGAATACTACTCTTATGTTTAAAATGAAAAATGATCCTAGAATATTTCCTTTTGGACAAAAACTAAGAGACTGGTCAATAGATGAACTTCCTCAATTTATAAATGTATTAAAAGGAGATATGTCTTTAGTAGGAACAAGACCACCTACTTTGGAAGAATATAAAAATTATGAATTGCATCATTTTAAAAGATTAGCTACTAAACCGGGAATAACAGGATTGTGGCAAGTTAGTGGAAGAAGTAATATAGAAGATTTTGAAAAAGTAGTAGAATTAGATTTAAAATATATACAAAACTGGTCAATAAGGTCAGATATAAAAATATTAATAAAAACAGTAAAAGTAGTTTTAAATAAAGATGGGAGTAGATAAATAATGAGCAAAAAAGTTTGTTTAGTAGGTTCTAGTGGAGGACATTTAGCACATCTTTATTTATTAAAACCTATTTGGGAAAATATAGATCGTTTTTGAGTAACTTTTGATAAGGAAGATGCACGCAGTCTTTTAAAAAATGAAAAATTTTATAAATGCTACTATCCTACTAATAGAAATATAAAAAATTTAGTGAAAAATACTTTTCTAGCTTATAAGATATTAAGACAAGAAAAACCTGATATAATAATATCTACAGGAGCAGCAGTAGCAGTACCATTTTTTTATCTAGGAAAATTATTTAAAATTAAAACAGTATATATTGAAGTTTTTGATAGGTATGATAAACCTACTTTAACAGGAAAATTAGTATATCCCGTAACTGATAAATTTATAGTACAATGGGAAACAATGAAAAAAATTTATCCTAAAGCGATAAACTTAGGGAGTATATTTTAATGATATTTGTAACAGTAGGAACTCACGAACAACAATTTAATAGACTTATAAAAGAAATAGATAAATTAAAAAAAGAAAACATTATATTAGATGATGTTTTTATTCAAACTGGCTATTCAGATTATTTACCACAATATTGTGAGTATAAAAAATTTCTGTCATATGAAGAAATGGAATACTATATGAATTGTGCGAGTATAGTAATAACTCATGGAGGACCATCAAGTTTTATGAAAACTTTAAGTAGGGGTAAAAAAACCATCATTGTCCCTAGACTTAAAAAATTTGAAGAGCATATAAATGATCATCAACTAGAATTTTTAGAAAGTATTCAAGAAGAATTTGAAATAGAGTTTGTTTTAGATATAAATGATATAAAGAAACAATTATTATGTAATGATCAAAATAATGGGAAAATTGTTTTGAACAATCAAATATTTGTTAAAAAATTGAAGGAATTATTATTATGAGTATTACCTTAGGTAGAGCATTTAATGTTGTTTTTACTTTATTAATTTTTATTTTATTGCATGAAAAATTTTATAATATTGATAAAATAACAGGAGAATCAAATTTATTAATATGTTTTTCGTTAATAGTATTAGGTGTTATTTATTTAATCATAAAAAATAATATCGTAATATCTTTTGAAAATTTGTTTAGGGGAATTTTATATTTTTTACTTGTTATATATACATTGTATTTGGGAAGTTTTAGTTATTTTGCATATTTCTATGGTATTTTGATAATAATTATATATATATACAATAAAAATATATTAATCGTTTATGATAAATTATTTTTTCCTGGTATTTTATTAAGTGGTCTTATTTTTACAATTGTACAAAAACTAGAAGATATTGAAAGAGTTACTGGATTTATGTCTACTTCACCTACAATATTTTCTTATATTATATTAATTGCTGCAGTATATTTATTAAATGATAACATAAATAGTAGTTTAGGCAAGATATTATTTATATCAGTAATATCTTTATATATAATATATTCTACTGGAAGTAGATCAACTCTAATATGTTTATTATTATTTATTGGGTATTCTATATTAAAGAATTTATATTTACATTATAATACGTATAAACTTATCTTTGTATTTTTATTATTTAGTGCAACTATAACATTTTTGATAGTGTATGGTTTGAATTTTAGAGAAAATGGTTTTGAGAGTACTAGTGATAGATTACTCATGATAAACTATTTTTTGAATGAATTAGTATTTAATTTTAATTCATACATAATAGGAAAAGGAGCATGGTATACTAATTTGTTAACACCTTATATCTTGGGTTGGAATGTTGAAGAATTCCCCTTACATCAAGATATAATAACTATATTAGTTGAATTAGGATATTTAGGTACTATATTATTAGTAATAACTCTAACTTATAAAAATAAAATACATCTATTAACAATTTTTCTCTTTATTATTGGATCATTCCACAATATAATAATATCACCTATATGTATTGTTTTATTAGTCCTATTTAATAATTTAATTGTTAGTAAGAGAACGTGATTTTTAATATAAGAAATATATGATTTTTAAAATAGATAAGTAGAGGTGATAATTAATGGAAAGTCTTATAAGTATAATAGTTCCTGTATATAATGCTTCTAGTTATATTGACAGATGTTTAAATTCTTTAGTAGGTCAATTTTATAAAAACTTAGAAATAATTTTAATAAATGACGGTTCTACTGATCAGAGTTTAGGTATTTGTAAAAAATGGTCAAAAAAAGATAGTAGAATTATAGTTATTGATAAAGATAATGGAGGAGTTTCTTCTGCAAGAAATGCTGGGCTAGACAAAGCTACAGGAGATTATATTTGTTTTGTTGATGCTGATGATTATATAAACTCTAATATGATTTCTAATATGTACAAAAATATTGTGAAAGAGAATGCCGATATATCAGAGATAGACTTTATTTTAACAGATGAAAAAAATTATAATAAAAAGAAAAAAACAAATTTTTATGAAGTTTTTGAAAATGAAGAGTCAATAAAGGAAATGTTTTCTAGCAGTAAAGTAGAAAATATTGTTTGTTCCAAAATGTTTTCTAAAGAAATAATAGGAGATACAAGATTTAATGAGAATATAAAAATCGGAGAAGATTTATTTTTTAATTATGAGATTATGAGCAAACCGCACAAAATAGTCGTGGATACTAACGAAGCTATGTATTACTACGTAATAGTAGAAAATTCACGAATGAATCAGAAATTTTCAGAAACATCACTTGATTTTATAAAAATATTCGAGAATATTAATAAAACTATTTCTGATGAATTAGAACCTTATTGTGAAGCCAAATATATAAGAGAAATGATTAAATGTGTCAAGAAAATGGAAGAAAGTGTACTAACTGACGACTATTTGGAGAAGAAAAAGAGCTTCATTAAAATTATTAGAAATTATCCTATTACGAAAAGTTTAAAATATTTGTCAAAAAAACATATAATTACTTTGTACTTAATGAAATTATCTCCTAAAATGTACGTAAAAATCTATAATAAATATCAAAAACAATAGTGGAGCATAAGTGTAATGATTAAAATTAGTATAATAATACCTATATACAATGTTGAGGATTATTTAGAAGATTGCATAAATAGTGTTTTGCAACAAACGTATAAAAATATAGAGATAATATTAGTTGATGATGGATCTACTGATAATAGTAATAAGATAAGCAAAATGTACAAAAAATTAGATAATAGAATTATTTTTTTAGAAAAAGAAAATGGTGGATTATCTGATGCAAGAAATTATGGTTTGATATATGCAACTGGAGATTATGTAACATTTATTGATTCTGATGATTATGTATCGGCTAATTATATAGAGAAAATGTTAGTTAATTTAGAAAAAACTAATAGTGATATGGCCATATCTGGATTTTGTAATAAAGAAAATAATATATTAAAAAATGATGACACAACGATGAGTGTGTCTGTTTGCTATAAAGAAGAAGCATTAGATAATATGCATATCGCAAAAAAGAGTATACCATTTTCAGTAGCTTGGGGAAAACTTGTTCCTAGAGAATGGTATAAAGAAATAGTTTTTCCAGTTGGCAAATTACACGAAGATGAGTACACAACATATAAACTTTACTTGAAGTCTAAAAAAATTGTGTTTGTTGATTATCCAATGTACATTTACATAATAAGAGGTAACAGTATAATGAACTCTGGGCCAACATCTAAAAATTTGCATGTGCTTGATGCGTTTAAAGAAAGAATAGAACTTCTAGAAAAGTATAATTTAGACATTAGAAAAAATTTGGTAGCTTACCATAGAATATTATATAAATTTAAGAATCAATTAGATAAACAAACTTTAAAAGAATATTCTAAATATATAAATGTAAATTTAGAATATATTAATATAAAATTAAATAAAGTGAACATAGAATTAAAAGATCGTATAAAAATGAAAGTTTATAAATTTATGGGGAAATATTTTTTTAGAAATAAAAATTAAGAGAGAAGTTACAATATGAAGAAGCTATATATTTGTCATACTTATTATCATTTAATGATAACTTTGTTAAAAGAAGAGGAAACTTTGGTTACTATTTATTTAGGTAATGCTGTCAATAATAGTAAAAGAATAAAAGAATACTTAGTTAGAAAAAAAATAGCAAATAATGTAATATTAGAAACTGAAAGTGAATATAATTTATCAAATTTAGAGAATTATGATGATATATATTTATATAATGATTGGACAAATATCGGTGAATATTTTAGAAAAAATAAAGTTTCATATAATCTAATAGAAGATGGCTATAATTATTATAAATATGATTTATACAATAGACATTTTTCTTTAAAGAGAAAATTATTCAATAAAATTTTTAAAAATAATATTCCTTTTGGGTATAGTAAGTATGCTAAAAGTATAGAAGTCAATGATAAATCTATTATCTCAAAAACAGATAAAAGATATACTAAAATGATTGAGCTACCTAGAAATAAATTATTCAACAATATTTCAGAAAAAAGAAAATATGAACTTTTAGAGTTGTTTGAAGTTGAGTCTTTGGAATATCCAGAATTTTATAAAGCAGCACTTGTATTGACACAACCATTATTTAAAGATGGATGCGTTAATACAATTAATAGCGAAAATGACCAATTTAATTACTTTAAAGATATAGTTCAAAAATATACTGAAGAAGGATACAAAGTTTATTTTAAAGTCCATCCGAGAGATAAGGTAGACTATAGTTCTCTAAAAGAAGTGATATTCATGAGTCCTGATGTGCCTATAGAATTGTATTTTTATTTGGGTAATTACATATTTGATGTAGGAATTACGCATTCATCGACTGCTTTAGATTATTTGTCAAATATTAATGAAAAAATATTTTTATGTGAATAGGAGTATTATGTTTTGAATAATTTGTTAAAATCAGGATTTATTATAACTATAGGAAATTTGTTAGTCCAAGGTTTAGCGTTTATTACATTACCTATATATACACGTGTTTTAACTGTAGATGTATTTGGGCAATTTAACTTGTATACGTCTTGGGTGTCTATTATATCTTTATTTATAGGGTTACAGTTAAGTGGCTCACTTAGCATAGCAAAAATAAAATATAATGATTACAAAGAATACTCAACTAATATACTAACATTATCTAATATATTTTTTTTGATAGTCCTGTTATTTGTAGTTATTTTTAAGGATACGATATCACGCTTACTAGATTTTAATGAAAATTATGTAATAATTATATTTATACAAAGTTATGCATCTTATTTAGTAGGATTTTTTACTACATATTTTGTACAATTGCAACAAATGTACAGAGTATTTATAATATCATTTTTAAATGCAGTATTTAATGTTATAATCTCACTATCACTAATCTTTTTATTAAATGATGACTTCTATGGTAGGGTGTTAGGTAATTTATTACCAGCAATATTTACCTCTTTAATTGTATTTATTTATTTTTATAAAAGTAAAAATATTAAGATTAATCGAGATTATTTAATTTTTTCTTTGGGAATATCGATTCCATTAATTTTTCATAATCTGGGTCATAATATTTTGAATCAATTTGATAGAATAATGTTAGGAAAAATGTCGAGTTTACAACATGTTGCACTTTATAGTTTTGGTTATAATTTGGGATTAGTAATTCAAATAATATTAAATAGTCTTAATATAGCTTGGGTACCATGGTATTTCAAAGCAAAAAAAGAAAATGATCAATCTTTATCGTATTTTATACCTAGATATTTATTATTAGGATTACTTTTAACTTTAGGATATTTAACTATATTTCCAGAATTAGTTTTAATTATGGGTGGAGAAATATATAAAGATAGTGTTTACTTTATATCCTTAATTATAATAAGTTATTTTTTTGTATTCTTATACACATTCCCAGTAAATATACAATTTTATTACGAAAATACGAAATTGATACCATTAGGTACATTATTAGCTGGTTTATTAAACATAGTATTAAATTATTTTTTAATACCTATATTAGATGTTTATGGTGCTGCTCTATCTACAGTAATTTCATATTTCGTTCTTCTTGTAATTCACCACGTTATCACTAAAAAGTTATATAATTACACAGATGTTCGATTTTTTACATATATAGCTCTATCCATAATTGCACTGCTTTATTCACAGATAATGAATTATTTTATAGATAACTTAATAATACGATGGGGTATAGGTATATTAGTAGTATTCGTATATGTTTTATATTTTAGAAATGATATTTTTAATTTATTAAATAATATAAAGAAAAGAAATAAGATTAATTAGAGGAGAATTTTATGGTTTATATAATTGCGGAAATAGGCTGTAATCATAATGGAGATTTTAATTTAGCAAAAAAAATGGTTGATGTAGCTGTTGAGTGCGGAGTAGATGCAGTAAAATTTCAAACTTTTAAAGCTGATTTATTAATATCAAAATATGCACCAAAAGCCGAATATCAGAAGAAAACTACTGGTGAAGAAGATAGTCAATTAGAAATGACGCGAAAATTAGAATTAAGTTTTGATGAATATTTATTACTTAAAGACTATTGTCTAGCAAAAGGAGTTGATGTATTCTCAACACCTTTTGATGAGGTATCTTTAGATTTCTTGATAAGCACAGATATGCCTGTATATAAAATATCTTCTGGCGAAATAACTAATTTACCTTATTTAGAAAAAATAGGAAAGCAGAAAAAGAAAGTAATATTATCAACTGGAATGGCAACTATGGATGAAATTCATAATGCTATAAAAATTTTACAAGATAGTGGAACAGATGATATAAGTATCCTTCACTGTACTACAGAATATCCAACGCCTTATGATGCTTTAAATTTAAATGTAATTACTACTTTGAAAAAGGAATTTCCTAACTTAACTATAGGATATTCTGATCATAGCATAGGATCAGAAGTTCCTATAGCAGCTGCATCTTTAGGGGCTGAAATAATAGAAAAACATTTTACTTTAGATAATAATATGCCAGGACCAGATCATAAAGCTAGTGCTACTCCAGAAATATTACAAGCGTTAGTAAAAGGTATTAGAATTATTGAAAAATCTTTAGGAAGATTTGAAAAAATACCAGAACAGGTAGAAATTTCGAATAAAATAGTTGCTAGAAAATCTATAGTAGCGAAAAAGAATATAAAAAGAGGCGATACATTTACCGTAGATAATATTACAGTAAAACGCCCAGGAAACGGTATTTCACCTATGAATTGGTACAATATATTAGGTGAGATAAGCGAGGCTGATTTTGAAGAAGATCAAGTTATTAAGCATAGTAAATTTGAAGAACAAAATTAGGGGTATGCAATGAAAAATATTTGTGTAGTTACAGGATCTAGGGCTGAATACGGAATAATGAAGCCACTTATGATAAAATTATCAGAAGTACAAGATATTAATTTAGATGTAGTAGTTACAGCTATGCATCTTGAAGAAAAATATGGTTATACTTATAAACAAATAGAAGATGATGGTTTTAACATTATATCAAAAATAGATCTTAATTTAATAGATACTGAGAAAAAAACAGTAGCACATTCATTAGCCATTTTAAATGATGGATTGATAGAATTATTTGAACAACAAAAATATGATTTAGTAATAATATTAGGTGATAGATATGAGATGTTACCAGTAGCAAATGTTTGTTTAATATATAGTATACCTATATGCCATATTCATGGAGGAGAGAAAACGTTAGGGAATTTTGATGAGTTTATTAGACATGCTATTACTAAAATGAGTCATCTACATCTAGTCTCTACAGAGGAATTTAAAAATAGAGTTATTCAATTAGGAGAAAAGCCCAATACAGTTTTTAATATAGGTGCTATGGGTGTAGAGAATGTCTTGAAACAGAATTTTCTAACACGAGCAGAAATTGAAGCTAAATTAAATATAAAATTACAAGATGAATATTATGTTATTTTGTTTCATCCAGTAACTTTGGAATCTGGCTCAGCTGAAGATCAAATAAACAATTTAATTTCAGCATTGTCTAAAACAAACAAGCAATTATTGTTTATTGGTTCAAACTCTGATACTGATTCAGATAAAATAATGAATGTAATAAATAATTATGTTAAGAAAACAGATAATGCACATCTATTTTTATCATTAAGTACAAATATCTATCATTCATTATTAAAAAATTCAGTAGGACTTATAGGTAATTCTTCATCTGGATTAATAGAAGCACCGTCATTAAAAATACCTACACTGAATATAGGGAATAGGCAGTTAGGAAGAATATCAGGAAAAAGCGTTATCCATGTTGGTATTTCTGAAAAAGAGATTAGTTTAGGGCTCGCTTCTTTAGCTAATATAAGTGACTTTGATAATCCATATGAAAAGAGTAATTCATCAGAAAATGCAAAAAATATTATTATTAATTATTTAAATGATAATGGAGATAATCTAATAAAAGAATTTTACGACATTGATACAGAGGTTAAATTATGAGAAAAAAGGTAGCTTTTTTAGGGGCGGGTAGTTTTTCTGATGGGGTACTACCATGGTTAGATTTAGAAACATATGAATTTATGGGATATTTCGATGATAAAGATATAAAAAGTTATAGAGGATATCCAGTATTCGGTAAAATTTGTGAAGTTTTAGATTTTTTGAAAGATGGAAAAATTGATTGTGTTTTTATTACTATAGGAGATAATAAAAAACGTGCAGAAGTATTTAGTTTAGTTAGTGACAATTATTATGAAAAAATAATAAACGTAATTAGTAAACATAGTAATATTTTTTCTGAAGATAATATAAAAGGTCGTGGAATATTTGTAGGATTCAGTAGTTTTATAGGTGCAGATGTTAGTATATATGATAACTGTATAATAAATACTGGAGCCATAGTAGAACATCATACTATTATTGAAAAACATTGTAATATTACCCCTGGGGCTATTATAAATGGTATTTGTACCATAGGAGAAGGATGTTACATAGGAAGTGGCAGTGTTATTATCCAACTTATAGAATTAGCACCTTATACTACATTGGGAGCAGGAGCAGTAGTAGTTAAATCAATATTAGAAACTGGAACTTATGTAGGAATTCCTGCAAAAAAAATAAAATAGTTTTAAAGAGGTGATGGATTTTGAAAAATATTTCTTCTGCAGTATGTTTGATACCAGCACGATCAGGTTCAAAAGGACTACGCAATAAAAATATGCTATATTTATATGAAAAACCAATGATTTTTTATACTATTGATGCTGCAATAGATTCTGGTTGTTTTAGAAAAGAAGATATTTATGTAAGTACAGACTCACATATTTATAAAGAAATATGTGAGACCAAGGGTATAAATGTTATAATGCGTCCAGAAGAACTTTCGACAGACTTTACTACTTCTTACGAAGTTAATGAAGATTTTTTAAAAAACTTTTCTGATGATCAAGTATTTGTTCTTTTGCAACCTACCTCGCCTTTGCGAACTGCTCAAAATATAAAAGAGGCTATGAAACTATATATAGATAGCGATGCAGAAAATGTAGTAAGTTTTTCTAAAGTTGATAAGTCACCAGAACTATTTACAAGTTTAGATGATAATAATTATGCAGTAGATATTGTAGGTGTAGATACTAATTATAGACGACAAGATAAAAAAGATTTATTTGTACCTAATGGAGCAATATTTATAACTTCAAAAAAGAAATATATGCAAAATAAAAGTTATTTTACTAACAAGACAAAAGCTTATATAATGCCAAAAGAAGAATCTTTAGATGTTGATGATAGAGAAGATTTTGTTAATGTCATAGGAAGTATACTATTTAATTACAAACAAAGGGAATTAAATAGTAAAACTATGTATAAACAATTTTATATTGAAAAAAATAATGCTATAAAATATAATAATATTATTTTAGGTGATAGTAGAGCAGTATTACTACAATTGGAAAATTATGATAATCTTAGTATTGGTGGAGTTACTTTAGCAACAGTTGTAGAAAACTTGGATTGTATATTATGTAATAATAAAATAAAAAACATAGTTATCTCATTAGGAGTTAATGACTTGATTGCAGGATATGACGTTAATATTATTAAGGATAACTATAACATCTTGATACAAAAATTGTTGAAAAATAATATTAATATCTATATGTCAACAATAACATATACATTATTTAGAGAGAGTGTATCTAACAAAGATATTGAAGAATTAAATTTATATATACAAGATATTTGTAGAGTGTATAATATTCATTTAATAGACACAAATCAATCACTTTCAAAAAATAAAAATTTGGAGTATAAATACACTACAGATGGCTTACATTTTAATGAAGAAGGACAGAAAATTTTTAATAATATGTTTAAAGTATATTAGAAAATATATTTAAAGTAAAATGTATAGAAATATTTTTAAAAAGATGATATAATTTCAATAATATTCAAAAAAAGGAGATTGTTATATATGATGATACCAGGATATTACGGAATATCAGGAAGTTATTTACTTTATTTTGCATTAATAATGATAATTCCATTGTGGGCACAATGGAAAGTAAAAAGTGCCTACGGTAGATATAAAAAAGTAAAAACATTATCAGGATTAACAGGAAAAGAAGTTGCAGAAGCAATTATGCAAGCAAATGGAATAACAGATGTAAAAGTAGTCAGAGGAGAAGCTGAACTTTCAGATCACTACAATCCTTCAACTAATACAGTAGTATTATCACCTATAGTTTATTCACAACCAACGGTTGCATCAGTAGCTATTGCAGCTCATGAAGTTGGACATGTAATTCAAGATAAAGTTGCAGATTATAAACCTATGCGTTGGCGTCATGCATTAGTACCGTTAGCTAATCTAGGTGGTAACTTATCAATGATTTTCATCATGATTGGATTGGGACTTACTTATTTAATGAAAGCTGCTGGATCGTTTGGGATTACTATTGCATGGATAGGGGTAGGTCTTATGCTGTTTGCAGTATTGTTCCAAGTCGTAACATTGCCAGTAGAATTTGATGCATCTAAGAGAGCATTAGAGCAAGTAACAGATTTAGGAATAGTTAATGATCAAGAGCGTAGACACTGTAAAAAAGTTCTTTCTGCAGCGGCTATGACTTATGTTGCAGCAGCATTAGTAGCTCTTATGGAATTAATGAGATTTATTTTAATAATTTTAAATTCTAGTAATAATAGAGGATAAAAAATTTGAAGTGTGGATAATATGTTATTCGCACTTTCTTTTTATTTATATCATAAAGTTATTTAATTTTTTTAAAAAACTATTGACAAAATATTATTTTGAGTATAGAATTATAAAAAATAAATATTAATACATTGATGAAGAGTAGTATTTTAAGTTTTGATTAAAGCGAGCTAATGTTGGTGGAAGGTTAGTATTATAATTTGGAAGAACGTACTTCGGAGTAATTTATTGAAAAATAATTGGTATTTCTGCCTTAAAGAACTAGAGTGGGTATAATAATTTATATCAAGAAGAGTGGCAACGCGAAAAATTCGTCTCTTTGTAAGCATTAGCTTATAAAGAGATTTTTTTATTGTCAAATTGCCTATCGACTTTGAATAAATTTATTACTAAAAAGAGTGGTACCGCGTTAATGACGTCTCTTTGCAAATTTTGCAAAGAGATTTTTTATTTTGTAATTAATTATTTATAAGGAGGAAAAAAATGAAAAAGTTTTATATGTTTTTATTATCAATTGTTTTGATAATAATTAGTGTTGGTTGTAGTGAAGATAATACTAATAGATTGGATAAAATAAAGAAAAAAGGAAAGATTACTCTTGCAGTATCTCCAGATTATCCACCTTATGAATTTTTCACTTCGGAAGATGGAGAAATTAAGGTTGTAGGTGCAGATATTTATTTAGCTGAAGAAATTGCTAAGAAATTAGATGTAGAATTAGAAATAGTTCAATTATCATTTGATTCATTATTACCAGCTTTGACATCTGGTAGGGTTGATATGGTAATTTCTGGGATGAATCCATCTGAAGAAAGACGAAAAGTTGTAGATTTCTCTAACAATTATTATGTAGGAGGAAGTGCGTTTATTATTAATAAAAATAAGGATGATATAAAATCATTAGAGGAATTAAAAACAAAAAAAATTGCAGTTCAAAAAGGATCTATTCAAGAGAAATATTTATTAGATGAATTAGGATTAGATAGAGATAATATTCAATCACTTTCAGATGTACCTAACTTACTACAAGATTTGAAAAATAATAATGTAGATGCGGTATTTTTAGCAGAAGATGTTAGTAAAATTTCTTTAAAGAAAGAAGATAGTTTAACTATTAGTAGTTTTGTTTTAGAAAAAGATGCTGAGTCAGATGGGTTAGCTATAGCTTTTAAAAAAGGAAATAATGATACTTTATTAACAGAAGTTAACAAAGTAATCGATGAAATAGTTGAGAATAATAAATTTGAAGAACAATTAATAAAATATGGCGAATTAGTTGCCAAGTATTAAGGAGGATTATTATGTTTAATTTTTTATCAGAGTACTATAAGATGTATATAGATGCCACGATAACAACTTTGGAAGTTTCATTTTTGGCATTACTAATAGGGGTAATTTTAGGAATTATAATATGTATAGCTAAAATAGGAACTATCAAAGTTTTTAAGTATATAGCAGTAGTTTATGTTGAAATAATTAGAAATACCCCTATACTAGTCCAAATAATGATAATTTATTTTGCATTGCCAGAGGTAGGTATATCTTTTTCACCTTTTGTGTCTGCGGTTATAGCTTTAGCATTAAATTCGGCAGCTTATGTTAGTGAAATATTAAGAGCAGGTATAAATGCGATTGATAAAGGTCAAATGGAAGCTGGACGTTCATTAGGACTTAATTACTACCAAACAATGAAATTAATTATTCTTCCTCAAGCGTTTAAAAATAGTTTGCCTGCATTAGGTAATGAATTCATATCATTAGTTAAAGAATCGTCTATAGTTTATTTTGTAGGAGTTGGAGATATTATGTTTGCAGCTAATTCTATAAAAAATGCGACTTACGAAACTTTTGGACCATACATAATTGCAGCGTTGATTTATTTTGTAATAACATCATTATTGTCACAAGCAGTTAAAAAACTTGAGAAAAAATTTGAAAGTTAAGGAGAATTATTATGATAATAGAAGTGAAAAATTTGACAAAAAATTTTAAAAATAATGAAGTGTTAAAAGGAATTAACTTTGAAATAAAAAAAGGAGAGAAAGTTGTTATCTTAGGATCTAGTGGTAGTGGAAAAAGTACAGCACTAAGATGTTTAAATTTATTAGAAAAACCTAATTCAGGACAAATATTATACAATAATAAAAATATATTGGATAAAAACTATGATATTAATAGTCATAGAGAAAAGGTAGGGATGGTATTCCAAAATTTTAATTTATTTAATAATATGACTGTTTTAGAAAATATAATGTTAGCTCCAAAGACGTTGCATAAAAATAAATCATTAGAAGAAATAAAATCACAATCTTTGAAGTTATTGAAAAGAGTAGGGCTAGAAGAAAAGCAAGATAGCTATCCAAACAACCTTTCTGGAGGACAAAAGCAACGTGTTGCAATAGCTAGAGCATTAGCTAATGATCCAGAAGTATTATTATTTGATGAACCAACTAGTGCTCTTGATCCGGAAATGGTAAAAGAAGTATTAGAGGTAATAAAAGAACTTTCAGAAGATGGATTAACTATGATAATTGTTACTCATGAGATGAATTTTGCAAAAGAAGTTGCAGATAGAGTAATGTTTATGAGTTATGGGATTATTCTTGAAGAAGGAACTCCTGATGAAATATTTAATAATGCAAAAGAAGAGAGAACTAAAGAATTTTTCAGTAAAATTTTATAGAAAAAAATAATGTGTAGGTAATATAACTACGCATTATTTTTTTGTATTAAAGTGATTATGTAGTAGAATTTTAAATTCATTTATAGTATAATAATACAAAGGTCAATTTTAGTCAATCAAGGAGGTTGATATAATGAATAATATGACGGACATTATAGAACAATATATAAAAGAGTTGTTAAATAATTCTGATGAAGATTTCATAACATTAAAAAGAAGTAATGTTGCCGAAAAATTTGACTGTGTTCCGTCGCAATTAAATTATGTAATAAAAACAAGATTTACTCCGGAACACGGTTTTACAATAGAGAGTAAAAGAGGCGGTGGTGGTTTTATAAGAATTACTAAAATCACTATTCATAACAATGCAGATTATCTAGATTATCTAATAGAAACTATTAATAATGAATCGTTAGAAAATATTGATTATATAAAAATATTGAAAATATTAAAAAATGAAAATTATATAAACTACTTTGATTTTGAAATTATGGGAACAGCATTTAGTAGACTATTGTCAAACTACCAAAACTTAGAACGATACATAATTGATAAGGATAATTTGGAAATTGCTAGAATAGAAACTCTTCAAAATCTGAAAGAAATGTTAATTGATTTCATAACAACAATAAAATATAGTAAGGAGAATAAATAATGTATATTAGATTTAATGAATCGGCTTTAATGGTACTTACAAATTCTAAAAAAGAAACGAAATCTTTTGGACTTAGAGCCGTTGGAACTGAACATTTATTACTTGCGATTTTATCGACTGATGGTTTAGGTAAGAAAGTTTTAAATAGATATGGTGTATCTTATAATGATTTTAAAAAAGAAGTTGAGAAATTTTATGAAGTTGAGTTAAAAGAAACGCCATTTTATAATGATGTGCTAATGACAAAGGAATATACTAATGGTGCAATAAAAACTATTGAACAAAGCCAAAATTTTGCAGATGATACTAGAAGTTTTGTAGTTAGTAGCGAACATTTACTATTATCGTTACTTAGTCAGTATGATAGTACGGCAGTAAAAATATTAAAAGATATAAAAAATATTAACGTAGATGCTTTGATTATTGAATTAACAAATTTATTAAAACAAAATCAAGGATTATTTTCAAAATTATTTGATACATTTAGAAACGTTGAAGAACAAGAAGATACTTCGAACCAAACTGAATTATTAAATTCTTTAGCTAAAGATTTAACTAAAGAAGCTTTGCATAACAAATTGGATCCTGTAGTAGCTCGCGATTCTGAAATAACTAGAATGATTGAGATATTAAATAGGAGAACAAAAAATAATCCAGTATTAATAGGGGAGCCAGGCGTTGGTAAAACTGCCATAGTAGAAGGATTAGCGCAAAGAATAGTATCACAAAATATTCCTAGTAATCTTCTAGGAAAAAGAGTTATGGTACTAGATATGGGAACGCTACTTGCTGGTACTAAATATCGAGGAGAATTTGAAGAACGTTTAAAAAATATAATAAATGAGATAGAAACAGCAGGAAATATTATTTTATTTATAGATGAAATTCATACAATTATAGGAGCAGGTGGAACAGAAGGAAGTGCAGATGCTTCTAATATTTTAAAACCTGCTTTGTCAAGAGGAACTATTCAAGTAATTGGAGCTACAACAATAGAAGAATATAGAAAATACTTTGAACGTGATGCTGCTCTAGAAAGAAGATTCCAACCTATTAAAGTAGAAGAACCTAAAGATAATGATTCTGTTGAAATTTTGAAAGGTTTACGTCATAAGTACGAAGAACATCATAATGTAGAAATTACAGATGCAGCTTTGGAGGCTGCAGTTAAGTTAAGTAGTACATATATAAATGATAGATTTTTACCAGATAAGGCAATTGACCTTATAGATGAAGCTAGTTCAAAAGTTAAGTTAAAATTTTATAAGTCTCCAGAAGAACTAAAAGAATATGAAGATGAACTTAATAAATTGAATATTGAGAAAGATGCAGCAGTTTTAAATCAAGAATTTGAAATAGCAGCTCAAAAACGTGATGAAATAAACGAAGTGGTCAAAAAAATTGAAGATTTTAAAATTAGTTGGCAAGATAATCTATCAAAAGAGAAAATTATTATTACTGATGAGCATATAGCTGAAGTTTTAGCAACATGGACAGGAATACCAGTAACAAAACTTAATCAAACAGAAAGTGAAAAACTGTTGAACCTTGAAGATACATTGCATCAGCGAGTGATCGGACAAGATGATGCAGTAATAAGCCTTGCAAAATCTATCCGAAGAGCTAGAAGTGGTTTTAAAGATGAAAATAGACCTATAGGAAGTTTTATTTTTTTAGGACCAACAGGTGTAGGAAAAACAGAACTAGCTAAAAGTTTATCAGAGGTATTGTTTGGATCAGAGGACAATATGATAAGAATGGATATGAGTGAGTATATGGAACCTCATTCTGTAAGTAGATTAATAGGAGCTCCTCCAGGATATGTAGGGTATGATTCTGCCGGTCAACTGTCGGAAAGTGTTCGTCAAAAACCTTATTCTGTAGTACTATTTGATGAAATCGAAAAAGCACATCCATCAATATTTAATATTTTGTTACAAGTACTTGACGATGGTAGATTAACAGATAGTAATGGTAGGTTAATTGATTTTAGAAATACAATAATAATTATGACATCAAATGTAGGAGTTAGCGAGCTAAGTGACCAAAAATTTGTAGGATTTGCTGGTAGCACATCTATTAAAGATGATTATCAAAATGTTCAAAAAACAATGATGGAGGCTCTAAAAAAACAATATAGACCAGAATTTCTAAATAGAATAGATGATATAGTAGTGTTCAAATCGTTAGAAAAAGAAGATCTTGAAAAAATTTCTTTATTACTGCTTGACGGTTTATCGAAACGTCTAAAAGATAGAGATATTACTATAAAACTTACTAAAAAAGCGATGGATAAAATAATAGAAGATGGTAGTATAAAAGAATACGGAGCAAGACCGCTTAAAAGAAGTATTCAAAAGAATATAGAAGATTTATTAAGTGAAGAAATATTAAAAAATCCAGAGTTATCAGGATTAATTAATATAGATTATAAAAAAGATAAATTTGTCGTTAAGAATAAATAGGTGACTCTATGGCAAAAAAAGTTTCAACAAAATATGAATGCAATGCTTGTGGTTATCAGAGTGTTAAATATTTAGGAAAATGTCCGAGATGCTTTAAATGGAATTCATTAGAAGAAGTAAGAGAGATAAAAGTTAATGATAAGCACAGTACATTTCTTTCTGAGCAAACACAATCTAAATTAGAAATTACAGTAGATAAGTTAAAAAATATTTCCACACAAGATGTTCCGAGAACTCTAACAGATAGTAATGAATTAAATAGAGTTTTAGGAGGTGGAGTAGTGCCGGGATCGTTAGTTTTACTTGGAGGAGATCCTGGAATAGGTAAATCAACATTGTTATTGCAGATATCATCATATTTATCCAAAGAACATGATGTTTTGTACGTTTCTGGAGAAGAGTCTGTTAGGCAAGTTAAAATTAGAGCAGATAGAATGAAAAGTGATACTAATGAATTATACGCTTATTCTCAGACAGACTTAAATTTAATATATGAAATAATAAAAAAAATTAAACCTAAGTTTTTGGTCATTGATTCTATACAAACTGTATATAATCCTAACTTAGATAATTCTCCAGGCAGTATAACTCAAGTAAGGGAATGTACGCAACAACTTATGAAGATTGCAAAAAGTTTAAATATTGCAATATTTATAGTAGGTCATGTCACTAAAGAAGGAACTATAGCCGGTCCTAAAATGCTAGAGCATATGGTAGATACAGTTTTATATTTTGAAGGGGAAGAACATCATAGTTATCGTATTTTACGAGCTGTAAAAAACAGGTTTGGATCTACTAATGAATTAGGTATTTTTGAAATGCAGTCTAGTGGTCTTATGGATATGGATAATCCTTCACAAATTTTTTTAGAAGAAAGAAGTAGAGATTTATCGGGAGCTACTATAGTGGGAACTATGGAAGGAACAAGACCATTGTTGGTAGAAATTCAATCATTAACAACTCCAACAGCATTCAATAATCCTAGAAGAGTGTCGACAGGCTTAGAGTACAATAAATTAGTTTTATTAATGGCAGTGTTGGAGAAAAAAGCTGGATACCTATTACAACAACAAGATGTTTATGTAAAAGTAGCTGGTGGAGTAAAAATAGATGATCCCGCAGTAGATTTGGGAGTTTTAATAGCTGTTGCCTCAAGTTTTAAAGATATTTCTGTTAATATGTATGATTGCTTTATAGGAGAAGTAGGTTTAACTGGAGAGATTCGTAGAGTTAGCAGAATTGAACAACGAATCAATGAAGCTAAAAAACACGGATTTAAACGAATATTTATCCCATATAGCAATAAAAATATTATTGATGTTCCTGAAGGCTTAGAAATAATCCCAGTAAAAAACATAAATAGTTGTTTAGACATAGTATTCGAACAAATATTTTAAATCTATATACAAAATATTATAAATTTGTTATTATAGATATAAGTTGTAGATATTTAATATCTTCAAATTATTGAAGAAATATTTAGAGTAGAGTAGAGTTGAAATTGTTAAATATATTTTTCGCTACAATAGTATTTAATAGCTTTGTAGCGAAAATATATTTTTAAGAGTTTAATTTAGATAAATATTTCTTAATAAATAAAATTTTAATATTTTATTTATAATTTAAGTACATATATTAGAATATATGAAATAAAATAAAACAAGGAGAGATTTTATGCTAAGAAAATTAATTGTAATAATTTCTGGGTTGTTAGGAGTTACAGTAGGAACATTAATAACTAACATTATATTTAGTAATAATTATTTTTCAAATATAAATGATATAGTATTAAGGTTAGTTGTAACATCTATTATAACATTATTGTTTATTATATTGTCTTTATTATTTTCATCAAGATTAGTAAGTGTTATAAAAAAAATAGAAGAAAAATTAAGTAATATACCTATGTCTAAAGTTGTATTTACAACTATAGGTCTTATTTTAGGATTACTTGTTGCAGCATTATTATCCCTTGCTACAAGTTCTATAGTATCAATACCGCTTATAACTTCTATAATTTCAGGTCTGTTCTATTTAGTATTCGGATATTTAGGATTTATATTAGGATATCGACGTGGTGGAGAATTTTTAGGGTTATTTACTAATAGATTACCTATATCAAGATCCAAAAATGAAGATAAGAAATCAAATGGTCAAAGTTTTATCTATGATAAAGTTGTTGATACTAGTGCTTTAATTGACTCTAGAATACATGATGTAGCACAAACAGGATTTTTAGAAGGAAAAGTTATTGTTCCTGAATTTGTTCTTAAAGAATTACAACTTATTGCAGACTCAGAAGATCCTATAAAAAGGTCTAAAGGTAGATTAGGATTAGATTGTGTAGAAGACTTACAAAAGACTGAGAGTGTCAATTTGGTAATAGATAGTGACTATAAATATAAGGAGCATGATGCAGTTGATGGGTTGTTGATAGATTATGCGAAAAAAAATAAGTGTGCAATCATAACGACAGATTATAATTTAAACAAATTAGCGACAGTTCAATCTATTAAAGTGCTAAATGTTAATGATTTATCTAATGCAGTAAAACCAATTTTAACTGCGGGTGAAAAGCTAACAGTTCATGTTCAAAGAGAAGGTAAAGAAAATAATCAAGGTATTGCATACACAGAAGATGGAACAATGATAGTAGTAGAAAATGGAAAAAAATCAGTAGGAAAAAATATAGAAGTAGAAGTTCAGAGTGTGTTACAAACATCATCTGGAAGAATAATATTTACAAAAATAATATAGTTGTAATTTCAGAAAATATATGATATTATAAATTTTATGTGGATAAGTAATTAGGAGGAAAATATGCATACTTTATTAATGACACTAGCATTAGTTAGCAGTATTTTAATAATTATAGTAGTGATGTTACAAGAAAGTAAGTCTGGAGGATTATCAGGTCTTACAGGTGGAGCAGAAGAATTATTTGGAAAACAAAAAGTAAGAGGAGCGGAATTAGTTTTACAAAGAATAACAATTATTTTGGCACTAATTTTCTTTGTTTCTCTATTATGCTTAACTTGGTTTAACATTTAATATTGTAAATTGACCCAAAATACTTTATTTTGGGTCAATTTTATTAGTTACCAAATAGGAGGGAAAATGTTAGAAGAAATTATAAAAATATTCAAAAAAGAAAAAGTTTTAACTATTGAAAATTTAAAAGAGATTATGCTCGTAGATAACTCAAAACAATTTGTTGAATTAATAAAAAATATAGAAAAGTTAGTAAATAGACGAGTAATAGCTCAATTAAAAAATGATAAATTTTTGTATATAGCAGAAGATATACATTTGGAGGGAATTATTAAAGTAAATCAAGGAGGATTTGCATTTGTCTATATCCCTAATTTAGATATTGAAATTTATATACCTAAAGGATTTTCTAAGGGAGCTATGACAGGAGATAAAGTATCTGTTAATGTAGATAATTTTGTTATTAGTGATAAAAATATAGAAGGTATTGTTACAGAAATATTAGAAAGAAATACTAAGTACACAGTTGGTACTTTGATAAAATCTAAATTATTTGCTCATGTTAAAAGCGATGATAAAAATATTGATAAGTACATTAAAATTGAAAATGATATAAATAACTTACTAGATGGAGATAAAGTTCTAGTAGAAATAACAGTATATGCTAAAAATAGATTTGATGATCATAAAGGTGTTATTATAAAATCGTTAGGTCACAAAGATGATCCAGGTATTGATATTTTGTCAACAGTTTATAAACACCAAATTCCAGTTGAATTTTCTAATGAAGTAGAAGAAGATTTAGAAAGTATAATCGAAGAGATTTTGTTAGATGATAAATATAAGGATTGTACTGAGGATCTTGTAGTTACAATAGATGGTGATGATTCTAAAGATTTAGACGATGCTATTTCTGTTGTAAAGACTAAAAAAGGATATAAATTAAAAGTTTTTATTGCAGATGTAAGTAGATATGTACTAGAAGGAAGTAGGCTAGATGAAGAAGCTTCTAAGAGAGGATGTAGTGTTTATTTGGTAGATAGAGTAATCCCAATGCTTCCTAGAAAACTTTCTAACAATATTTGTTCTTTGAACCCTAATGTATTACGATATACTATATGTTGTGATATGAATTTTAATGACTCTGGGATGATTGTAGATTATGATATATATCCAGCTATAATAAAATCAAAAGGTAGACTAACTTATAAAAAAGTAAATGCCGTATATAACGATGATAGGAAAATAGTTGATGAGTATGAAAACTATTTGCCTATGTTAAATTATGCTTTAGAATTATCGTTAAAAATTCGAGAAAATAGAGAGCGTAGAGGGGCGATAGATTTTGATAAATCAGAATCAAAAATTTTGGTAGATAAAGATGGTAAAGTTCTTGATATTATTCTTAGAGAAAGAGAAAGAGCTGAGAAAATGATTGAAGACTTTATGCTTAGTGCTAATGAAGTAGTAGCTGAACATTTTTATTGGTTAGAAACACCATTTATTTATAGGATACACGAAGAACCTAAAGTAGAAAAATTAAGACAATTTTTTGATCTATCAGCCAGTTTTGGTTATCGAGTTAAAGGTAACATTAAAGAAATAGAGCCTTATATGTTAGCAAATATGTTAGATAAGTTTAGAGGGAAATCTGTAGAAAGTATGTTATCAACGGTATTGTTAAGAACTATGAATCAAGCTAGATATTCTAGTTTAAATATTGGACATTTTGCTCTAGCTTCAAAATACTACACACATTTTACCTCTCCTATAAGACGATATCCTGACTTATTAGTTCATAGAATGATACGTAGTTATTTATTCGGCGGAGATATTAGTCAAAAAAATAAAGATCATTTTGAAGAAATATTGCCAATTTTAGCTGAGCAATCTTCATTGTATGAAAAAAGAGCAGTAGATTGTGAACGTGAAGTGGATCAAATAAAAAAATGTGAATATATGTTGAGCCGTCAAGAACAACAATTTTTAGGTATTGTTTCATCGGTAACTAGGTTTGGTATATTTATAACACTTCCTAATATGATAGAAGGCTTATGTCATATAAAAAATTTAACGGATGATTACTACAGCTTTGATGAAAAGAATCTTTATCTAATAGGAAGACGTACAAAAAAAATATATCGTATAGGAGATGAAGTAATAGTTAAAGTAGACAATGTAGATTTAGAAAATCAAGAAATAGACTTTAAAATTTTGAAACATAAAGGTATAATAAAAGAAAGTAATAAGAAAACTAAAAATAAAAGGAAGAGAAAATAGTTATGTCGGAAATAAAAGTAATTGCTAATAATAAAAAAGCTTATCACGATTATTTTGTTGAAGATACTTACGAAGCTGGTTTAGTATTAACTGGAACAGAAATAAAGTCTATACGCAGAGGTAGAATTAATTTAAAAGACTCTTATTGTCAATCTAGACAAGGAGAAGTTTTTGTTTATAATATGCATATATCTCATTTTGAAGAAGGAAATAGATTTAATCATGAACCTTTACGTGTTAGAAAATTATTATTACATAAAAAACAAATTAGAACTCTTCAAGACAATCAAAATAATACCGGAATAAGCATAATACCTTTGAAACTTTATTTAAAAAAGGGATATGCTAAGTTATTAATAGGTATCGCGAAAGGTAAGAAGAACTATGATAAGAGAAACAGCCTAAAACAAAAAGAAGCTAAGAAAGAAATAAATCGTGTTTTAAAAGAAAAGCAAAGATATTAAAATATATTTATTTATTAGCGAAAATAAAAAACCTTGATTATTCAAGGTTTTTTATTTTATATTATTTTTTAGAATAATAGTTTATCTGCTCCACCCAGTTTGTAGTCAAGAGCAGCCATAGCTAAAACATTTAAGAAATGCCAAGGTCTATCAAATTCAGGTTGGAAGAAAATATCAGCTAGTGCTAATTGTTCAAGTGTCCATTTGGCAGATATTGCAATAGATATAGCCGCAATTGCTGAGCTTATATCATATTTTGACATTAACTGAGCGCCTAGTATTCGCTTGGTATCATTATCGAAGTATATTTTCATTCTTACTAGATTATCTTTTTTACGCATAAAGTCTGGATAAAGTTTTTCTTCTACATATACTGATTTAACATTTCCTTCATACATTTTGCTACTATTATTTGAAAGTCCTGTGCTTACAAATTTGTAGTCAAAGAAAGATAAAGCAGAAGTTCCATTCATTTCTGGCATTTTAGTAGGTATTCCCATAGCATTTAGAGCTGCAACAACACCCTGTCTTCTTGCTAAAGTAGCTAAAGCAATAGGGATTTTAGTTTCTGTAGGTGCATATGGGATAAATGTAGCATCTCCTCCAGCATATACATCTTTTGCAGATGTTTGTAGATATTCGTCAGTAATTACGAAACCACGTTCATTAATTTCTAGAGAATTTTTTAGCCAAGTAGCGTCGCTTTTAACTCCAATAGCCAAAACTACAACATCAGCTTCATATTCTCCTTTATCGGTAACAACAGAGCTAACCTTCCCATCAATTCCTTGGAAAGAGACAACTTTTTCTGTACCACGGAAAGTTACATTATTTTTCTGTCCTTCTTCCATAAGAATATTCGTTAATTCTTCGTCAAGATATGTATTTAATATTGATGGAGCTAAGTCAATTATAGTAACATCCATGCCTGCTTTGGCATACGATTCTGCAACTTCAATTCCGATATAACCACCACCAACAACGATAGCTTTGTTACCTTTTTTCATAAGATTATATACATTTTGTGTGTCCTCTGGCCCCCTAAAGGTATGGATATTTTCTAAATCTATTCCTTCAAATGGAGGCTTAATAGCGGCTCCCCCTGGACTTAGTAATAATTTGTCATAATATTCTTTAGTTTTACCATCTTCAGTTTGGACTATTACAAATTTATTTTCGGTATCTAATCCTATAACATTGCTATTAACATGGATGTTAATTCCTTGATTTTTATATGATTCTTCATTGGCAAAGTGAAGTTCTGATAGTTTTTTAGATGTACCATCTAAATAAGATTGACTACCTCATCCCATAAATGAAGCGGTGCTTCCTCTTTCATATAAGTGAATTTCAGCATCTGGCTGATTTTTTAGTATTGTTTGAACAGCCTCGTATCCAAAGTGAGATGTTCCTACAACTATATATTTCATATTGAATTCTCCTAACTTTTTAGTTTATAGAATATTATTATATCATATCACAATTAAAAATAACTTAATAGAAGCTCATTAAGAAGGTTTATACGTAGCTATATTTTTAATTAATTACAATATATTTTAAATGATTATTTAACTTGGCGTAAGAAATTTGTTTCATTTCGTTGTTTTGAAGTTTACAATTTGTTTTATTAGTGGTATTATTTATAAGTTAGATTTTTTAGATAATATAGTTTTTATAAGGAGATATATGATGAAATTTAGAGATGATATTAGAAATATTGCTATTATTGCTCACGTTGACCATGGTAAGACTACATTAGTTGATGAGCTATTAAAGCAATCTGGTATATTTAGGTCAAATGAGCACGTAGAAGAGCGAGCAATGGACTCAAATGATTTAGAAAGAGAACGAGGAATAACAATTTTAGCTAAAAATACAGCTATAGATTATGCAGGGAAACGAATAAATATTTTGGACACTCCAGGACACGCTGATTTCGGTGGAGAAGTTGAACGTATTATGAAAATGGTTGATGGTGTGTTACTAGTAGTTGATGCTTATGAAGGTACTATGCCTCAAACTAGATTTGTATTAAAGAAAGCATTAGAACAGCAATTAAAGCCAATAGTAGTAGTTAATAAAATTGATAAAGATTCTGCAAGACCTGAAGAAGTAGTTGATGAAGTATTGGATTTATTTATTGAGTTAGGAGCAGATGAAGATCAATTAGAATTTCCAGTGGTATATGCATCTGCAATAAATGGAACTGCTTCACTAGATAGCGATCCACTTAAACAAGATGAAAATATGAAATGCTTATATGATACTATTTTAAAATATGTGCCAGCACCAATAGATAATAGTGATGAGCCATTGCAATTCCAAACCGCGTTATTAGATTACAATGACTATGTAGGACGCATAGGAATAGGAAGAGTATTTAGAGGAAGTATGAAAGTAGGAGACTCTGTAAGTTTAATTAAGTTAGATGGTACTGCTAAAAACTTTAGAGTAACTAAAATATTCGGTTATTTTGGTCTAAAAAGAGAAGAAATACAAGAAGCTAAGGCAGGAGATATTGTTGCAGTTAGCGGAATGGACGATATAAATGTTGGAGAAACCGTAACACCAACTGATCATCAAGAAGCACTTCCTGTTTTACATATAGATGAGCCAACACTACAAATGACATTTTTAGTTAACAATTCTCCTTTTGCAGGTAAAGAAGGTAAATTTGTAACAGCAAGTAAGATAGAAGATCGTTTGATGCAACAATTAGAAACAGATGTGTCGTTAAGAGTGGAACAAGCTAGTAGTGATTCGTGGATAGTAAGTGGACGCGGGGAGCTTCATTTATCTATTCTTATAGAAAATATGAGACGAGAAGGTTATGAGTTGCAAGTATCTAAGCCAGAGGTTATTATTCGTAATATAGATGGAGTTGATTGTGAACCAGTAGAAAGAGTTCAAATAGATACTCCAGATGAATCTGTGGGTGCTGTTATAGAATCTCTTGGGCAACGCAAAGGAGATATGATTGATATGCAAGCAGATGGTAATGGACAAACTAGATTAATATTCAATGTACCAGCAAGAGGTCTTATTGGATATAGAACAGAATTTATGTCAATGACAAAAGGTTATGGAATTTTAAACCATACTTTTGATTCTTATCAACCTATGCAAAAAGGTCGTGTAGGAGGACGTCGTAATGGAGTGTTAGTTGCCCTTGAAAATGGACAATCAACTGCTTATTCTATTTCTAGTTTAGAGGATAGAGGAATTGTATTTATAGAGCCAGGAACAGAAGTTTATGGTGGAATGATAGTTGGAGAAAATAATAGAGAAAATGACTTAACGGTTAATATAACAAAAGCAAAAGCTCAAACTAACGTTAGATCTTCAACAAAAGATCAGACAGTTACACTGAAAAAAGCTAAAATTATGACATTAGAAGAAAGTCTTGAATATTTAAATGATGATGAATATCTAGAAGTTACACCAGAATCGATAAGACTTCGTAAAAAAGAGCTTGATAAATCAGCACGAGAAAGAATGGCTAGAAAAGCTAAATATGCAGAAGAATAATATATAAATCTAAATCTTATTAAATTTGTCTATATTCAAATTTAATAAGATTTTCTTTTCAAAATATTGTTGACAAAGAAAAGAGTAGTAATTATAATAGATAGGTAGCCTATCTATAAATTATAAAGAGGAATAAAAATGAATAATAAATTATATAAAAAAATAGGGATGACTACAGGAAAACTAAGAAGTTTACTTGTAGAAAAAATAAAAATTGATGACTTATCTCATAAAGAAGTTATAACACTGTTATGTATTGTAGAAATATTTAATAATGAAAATGAAGTAAATGTAAAAACCTTACAAGATATTTTTAAAGTAAAAGTATCTTCAGTTGTTCAAGTTCTTAATAAATTAGAAACAAAAGAACTAATTATAAGAAAAAATTCAAAAGTAGATAAAAGAATATCTATATTAATTCCAACAAAAAAAGCTATAAAAATATATAATATTTTTTGTGAAGAAAGTGAGAAATTTTTATTATCAGCTATTGATAATGATTTAGAGTTTTATTATTGTTTGGATGTTTTGATGAAATTTAATGAGAATTTAAGTAGTAAAGAAAGTATAACAATAAAAATTTAGGAGGACAAATGAATAGTAACAAATTATTTAAACCATATTTTAAATATATTTTTATTTATATGTTAATTATAGGATTACAAGTAATATTAAATCTAGTAATGCCTGAATTAGTTGCTCAAATACTAAAAGATGGCATTTTATCTGGAAATAAAAGCAGTGTCTATAATAATGGAATATATATGTTTATTATATCTATAATTATTTTTACTTGTTCTTTAGTAGGGATAAGATTTATGACGAAAATTACATTTAATTATGCAAAAGATGTGAGATATGAATTGTATAAAAAATTTCAAAAATTTTCTTCAGTAGATATCCAAAAATACGGTACATCATCGTATATTACACGTGTAACGAATGATATAGATCAAATATCAAATGTTATGACGATGGCTCTATATATTCTTGCATCTGCACCAATAACATTAATAGGTGCTACATTTATGGCTATAAGAATAAATGCAAATATTTCTTTTATATTTCTATCACTTATTCCTATTATAGCTATTATGACAGCTATAATTATATTTTTTGCTAATCCATATTTTAAATTACAAAGAGAGTATACTGATAAAATTAATAAATTAGTTCGCGAATTTATAACAGGTATTAGAGTAATAAGAGCATTCAATAAAGAAAAAACAGAGACACAAAAATTTGACGAAGCTAATACACAATTTGCTAATAGTCTATTTCAAGCAAATAAGTATATAGCATTTTTCCCTACATTTATTCCAGTAATATCTAATCTTTCAAATTTAGCAGTTTTGTTTTTAGGGGCGTACTTAATTAATAAAGGTAGCCTAGACATCGAATATCTAATATCATTACAACAATACGGTATGCAAGTAATAATTGCACTTATTATGATGTCATTTATTATGTCAATGATTCCTCAAGCTTTAATGGCAAAACGTAGAATTGATGAAATGTTTAGCCAAGAAATAGTTAATAAAGATGTAGAATCTTCAAAAATTTTAACCAATATAAATAGTGTTGAATTTAATAAAGTTACTTATACTTTAGATGATGCAGAATATCCTTTGATTAGAAAAGTATCTTTTACTGTAAATAAAGGGGAAACATTAGCTATTACAGGTGCAACTGGTAGTGGTAAAACAACTATAGTTAATAACTTAGTAAGATTAAATAGAGAGACTGATGGGAAAATTTTAATAAATGGTGAAAATGTAGATAATTTTGATATATCAAGTTACAAATCGAGAATAAGCTACGTACCTCAAATAAAAAAATTGTTTAAAGGTACTGTAAGAAGTAATATGCTGATAGGTAAAATTGATGCTACTGATGAAGAAATTATTAACGCATTAAAGCAAGCAGGAGCTTATGAATTTGTAGAGAAATTAGATGGATTTTTGGATGCGAAAGTAGAAAAAAATGGAGAAAATTTTTCTGGTGGACAAAAACAAAGATTGTGTATGGCTCGCTCTTTAGTAAAAGAAGCAGATGTTTATATATTTGATGATAGCTTTTCAGCATTAGATTATAAAACGGAAAGTCAGATAAGAGATAATTTAAATAAATACAAAAAAAATAGTATTAAGATAATAATATCTCAGCGCCAATCATCTTTAATAGGGGCAGATAAAGTGTTGCTTATGCAAGAAGGAGTTTTAATAGATCAAGGAACTCACAAAGATCTCTTAGAACGAAATGATATATATAAAGAAATATTCGCACAGGTAGAGGAGGTAGAAATGTAATGAATAATAAATCATCATTTAGATTATTAAAATATTTATCTAAATATAAATTTTCAATAACAATAGCTATTGTGGCTACCTTAATTTCAGTTATCTGTAGTGCCTTTATGCCTAAATATTATGGTCAAGCAACCACTATAATAATAAATAATTTTATAGCAAATGGCAAGATTGAATTAAGTGCTCTTTACCCAATAATTAAAATTTTAATAATACTTTATATTATATCTATGATTTTTACTTATGTAATGCAGTATTTAGCAGCTAAATTAACGCGCGATGTAGTTTATAGTTTGCGTAAAGATTTGCGTGAAAAATTTGAAAAATTACCAATATCTTATTATGACCAAAATGAAACTGGTCAAATAATGAGTAAAATTACGAACGATATTACGGTAATAGGTAATAATTTGGGACAAATTATTAATCAATTTTTGCAATCATTGTTCACTATAATCTCAATTGTAGTAGTTATGTTCACAGTTAGTGTAGATTTATCTTTTGTTATATTAGCAAGTATTCCTATAACTATATTTGTATCAGTAAAAAGAGCGAGAAAAGCGCAGCCATTGTATAGAGCAAAACAAAATGCATTAGGAGATGTTAACTCTTATGTAGAAGAGTATTTTACAGGATATGAAGTAGTTAATACATTTGATAGAAAGAAAGAAACTTTAGAGGACTTTAAGAAACTAAACGATAATCTGTGTAAAGAGGCAATAAAAGCCGAAAAAATATCAGCAAGTATTTTTCCAACATCTCTATTTATTAACAATGTAACTTATGTAATAATTACAGTAATAGGATTTATTCAAGTATTAAATGGACGTTTGGAAGTGGGATATGTACAATCAATGATTCAATATACAAAACAATTAGGGCAGCCTATAGGTAACTTAGCAAATATTTCATCGCTTTTACAGTCTACAATAGCTGCAAGTGACAGAGTTTTTGAAGTTTTAGATAACGAAGAAGAGGACAATAGTGAAACTTTAGAACTTAAAGAAGTTCAAGGTAAGTTAGAAATTGAAAATCTATTTTTTGGATATGATTCAACTAAAACTATTTTAAAAAATATTTCTTTCAATATTAATCCTGGAGAAACTGTGGCAATAGTTGGACCAACAGGAAGTGGAAAAACAACATTTATAAACTTACTAATGAGATTTTATGATGCAACAAGTGGTCAAATAAAACTTGACGGAACAAATATTACTGAGTATAAGAAAGAAACAGTTAGAAGACGTATGGGAATGGTTCTTCAAGAAACGTGGTTGTTTAATGGAACAATTATGGATAATTTGAAATATGGTAATGATAATGCTAGTGAAGAAGATGTGTATAAAGCGGCTGTAAGAGCTGGAGCGGATACATTTATTAGGCAAACAGTCCAAGGTTATAATACGATTTTGAATGAAGAGATGGATAATATCTCTGCTGGACAAAAACAATTATTGACAATTGCTAGAGCTTTAGTAGGCAATCCGGATATTTATATTTTAGATGAAGCAACATCAAATATTGATAATAAAACCGAAAAAACTATCCAAAAAGCAATGGATCAAATAATGTCAGAGAAAACTAGTATAGTTATTGCGCATAGGTTATCAACAATCGAAAATGCTGATAAAATTATAGTAATTAAAGATGGTGAATTGTTAGAAGAAGGTAATCATAAAGAATTATTAGCTCAAAAAGGATTTTATTATGATTTATATACTGCTCAGTACAATTCTTAATCGTTTAATTAATGAAGAAGAGAAGAAAGAATTATATTCTATCTTCTTTTTATTTTAAATAATCTTGTAAATTTATAAATATATATTAAAAAATAGAAAAAAAATATAATTTATAGTATAATTAACAATGATTTGAAAAAATAGAACGGAGAAATAAAAATGTTATCGAAGTCTTTTGAACAATTTAAGTTTGAAAAATTTGTAAATGATGCAGTAGTAGATTTAGGTTTTAAAAATCCTACGAAAATACAAGAACGAGTTTTTTCACCGGTGTTAAAGTATAAAAGTGTTGTAGCAAAATCACAAACAGGTAGTGGAAAAAGTCATTCTTTTTTATTCCCTATATTTAGTAAATTAAACATAGAAAATAAAAAAACACAAAGTATTATTATGGCGCCGACAAGAGAATTATCAAGACAATTGTTTGATATGGCAGTACATATTGCCAAATTCTCTAAAAAAGAAATTAAAATATCACTATTTATAGGTGGTCAAGATCTTAATAGAGATATCGAAAGAGTATCTAATGCGCCTCATATTATTATAGGAACACCAACAAGAATATTAGAGTTAGACAAAGCAAGCGTCCTGTCAATTAAAGAAGTAGAAACTATAGTAGTAGATGAATGCGATATGATGATAGATTTAGGATTTATGCCAGATATAGATAAAATAGCAACTAGAGCTTCCAAAAATTGTCAATTTTTGGTATTTTCTGCAACAATTCCTGAACAAATGACACAATTCTTAAAAAAATATGTAAAGAATGCACAGTATATTGAAGTTGATAATGCTAATACTGGAAAAATCAACTATATTTTATTGTCTATAAAAAGTTCAAATAGATTAGAGAAGTTATATGAAATAACTAATGTAATCAACCCTTATTTAGCTATTATTTTTGCTAACAAAAAAACAGAAGTAGAAGAAATAAGTAGCTATTTAATATCACGTGGATTAAATGTAGGAGTATTACATGGAGATTTAAGCCCACGTGAAAGAAAACAAATGCAGAAGAGAATAAATAATCTTGATTTTACATACGTTGTTGCTAGTGATTTAATGAGTAGAGGAATTGATATTGAGGGAGTAAGTCATATAATAAATTATAATATCCCGAGTGATTTAGACTTCTTCATACATAGAGCAGGGAGAACAGGAAGAGCAGGACTTAAAGGAGAATGTATAACTATCTATACTAGTAAAGATGAGAGTAAGCTACAAGAATTAGAAAATCGTGGTATTGTCTTTGAACATAAAGATATAAAAGATGGAGAATTTGTTGTAATAAAAGATAGAAATCAACGTCAAAATCGACAAAAAATAGTAGCAGATCATAATTTAACTAACAAATTAAAATCTAAAGTAAAATCTAGTAAAAAAGTAAAACCTGGCTATAAGAAAAAGCATAAATACAAAATGGATAAATTAAAGCAAAAAGAAAGAAGAAAATTTGCAAAGCGTCAAAATAGAATGAATAGAGGTAAATAATGAAAAATTTAAAAATAGGTTCTCATGTTTCGATGTCTGGTAAAGAAATGATGATAGGATCAGTAAAAGAAGCAGTAAGCTATGGAAGTGATACTTTTATGATATATACAGGAGCACCACAAAACACAAGAAGAAAACCGATAGAAGAATTAAGAATAGAAGAAGCAAAAAAAATAATGAAAGACAATAATATTTCTGATATAGTTGTCCATGCTCCTTATATCATTAATTTAGGGAATACTATTAAGCCCGAAACTTATGAACTTGCAGTTAATTTTTTAACTTTAGAGATAGAAAGAACAGAGAGAGTAGGAGCTAAAAATATGGTGCTTCATCCTGGATCACATGTTCAAGCAGGAGTAGATAAGGGACTTGCTAGTATTATTAAGGGATTAAATACTGTAATAAGACCTGATATGACGACAAATATTTCCCTTGAAGTAATGGCTGGTAAAGGAAGCGAATGTGGCAAAACTTTTGAAGAGATAGCTACAATTATAGATGGTGTTGTTCATAATGACAAACTAACGGTTACTTTTGATACTTGCCACTTTTTTGAAGCGGGTTATGATATTGTGAATAATTTAGACGGAGTTCTTACTGATTTCGATAAGTTAATAGGTTTGGATAGAATACAAGTTTTACATGTTAATGATAGTAAAAATTTTTTAGGTGCACATAAAGACCGTCACGAAAATATAGGATATGGTGGAATAGGTTTTGAAGCTATAAATAGAATTGTACATTTAGATCAATTTGCGAATATTCCTAAAATTTTAGAAACACCTTGGTATGGCGAAAATAAAGAATTTGCTCCTTATAAATATGAAATTGAGATGCTACGTAATCAAAAATTTGTAGATTTTAAAAAAATATAGTAAAAAGGATGATGGTATATGAATGATGTAGAGAAAAAAGTGACTAAGTTAATGGCTATTTTAAAAGAAAATGGTTATAAATATACTGATAAAAGAAAAGCGATGATACAATTATTAGTAGAAGAAGATAGATATATAAATGCAAAATACGTTTCAGAAGTTTTGTGGGATGAGTATCCTGGTTTGAGCTTTGATACTATTTATAGAAATCTAAGCACTTATGTAGACTTAGGCATTTTGGAGTTAACAGAAATGAATGGCGAACGATTTTTTAAAGTAGCTTGCATAGATGTAAACCATCATCACCATCATCATATTTGCTTGAAATGTGGTAAAGCCAAAATTATAAACATTGATTTGTGTAAGCAATTAAATATTGAAGATTTAAAAGATTATAGAATAGATAGTCATAAATTTGAAGTTTATGGCCTATGTCCAAATTGTTTGAAAGAAGAGAAAGCAAATGTATAATGGTATTTTGCCTGTTTATAAAGATAGAGGTATGACCAGTCATGATGTAGTTTTTAAACTTAGAAAAATTTTGAATATGAAAAAGGTTGGGCATGCAGGGACATTAGATCCTGATGTTGATGGAGTGTTACTAGTTCTACTAGGAGATAGCACAAAAGTTAGTAATTATGCTATGGATCTAGGAAAAGTATACAGAGCGGAAGTTTGTTTAGGGATAAAAACTACAACTGAAGATTTAAGTGGTGATATTCTAGAAGAAATAAATATAGAAGACATATCATTAATTGAAGTACAAAAAGCTTGTGATAATTTAATAGGAAAAATAGTTCAAACACCTCCTATATATTCTGCAATAAAAGTTAATGGCAAAAAACTTTATGAATATGCTAGAGCAGGTAATTTTGACGTAGAAATTCCTACTAGAGAAGTTGACATATATAATATAGAAATTGTAGATAATAGCTTATACAAAAAAAATGGAAAAATATATTTCACGATTGATATTAAATGTGGTAAAGGAACATATATAAGAACATTGGCTACGCAAATAGGGGAGTTATTAGGTGTTCCTAGTTGTATGAGTAAATTAACTCGCACATTAAGTGGAAAAATAACGATTAACGATACAGTAACCTTAGAAGAAATAGAAAAACTAGGTTCAGAAATTACGACAAAAATATTAGCGAAAGAATACGCCTTAGAAAAATTTGTTAGTTACGAAGTTCCCAAATTTAGAGCGAAGCAAATAATGAATGGATTAAGATTTAGAAAAGACCAATTTCCTAATTTGAATTTTAGTGAAGGAGTAGTTTTTACTTATAATAAAGAAGCAATAGCAGTTTATATATTGAAAAATCCCGAAGATGAGCTATTAACAGTAAAAACAACCTTTCCGAAAGAAATAGAATAAAGTATAGAAGGTAAACTTATGGATTTTTTTAAAATTTCTAATTTAGAAGATATAAATAAAGATAAAAAAAGAAGAGTAGTAGCTTTAGGTTTTTTTGATGGTATTCATCTAGCACACAAAGAAATAATAATGAATACTATAAAAAATGCTAGAGAGAATAATAAAGTTGCTACCCTTATTACATTTGATAAGAGTCCTAAAGAATATTTTACTAAAACAAAATTAAACTTAATAACACCCGAGCATATAAAATTACAAATTTTGTCAGAACTGGGCTTAGATGAGTTATACATAATAGAATTTAATGATTTTTTTAGAAATTTAACAAAAGAACAGTTTGTAGATGAAGTTTTGTTAAAATTAAATATTGACGAAGTTTATTGTGGTTATGATTATTCTTTTGGCTACAAAGGTAAGGGTAGTCCTAAATTTATTCAAGAATATAGTAATAATAAAATAAATGTACATATCTTAGATAAGAAATTGTTAAATGGTGAAAAAATATCTACAACAAAAATTAGAGAATTGATAATAAGTGGTGATTTACAATCTTACTATGATTTTGTAGGAAGACCTTATAAATTATCTGGAGAAGTAATAAAGGGTAGACAGCTAGGAAGAACTATTAATTTTCCTACTGCAAATATATCTTTAGTAGATAACTGTGTTGTTCCAGAAAAATTAGGAGTTTATATTACTAGAGTGAGAGTTTTAGGAAAATATTATAAAGGAATTACTAATATAGGTAAAAATCCTACAGTATCTGATGAAAATAAAATTTTTATAGAAACTCATATATTAGATTTTGATAAAGATATATATGGAGAATTTATTGAATTAGAATTTTATAAATTTATAAGATCTGAACAAAAATTTAACAATTTAGAAGAATTAAAATTACAATTAGAAAAAGATAGAATAGTTGCAAATAAAGAAAATTTAAAAAATATATTTTAGCATATTGCAAAAAACAATAAAATAGTGTAGAATTATAAAAGTTCCTTATTCCTGGTGTAGAAATACTCCAAATTTTACACTAAGATTAAGGGGAAAAATTTTTTATGGAGGTGCCATATGGCAGCAATTAGTAAAGAAAGAAAAAATGAAATTATCGCTAAGTACCGTACTCATGAATCAGATACAGGTTCACCAGAAGTACAAATAGCAGTGTTAACAGCAGAAATTGAAGCTTTAACACAACATTTAGAAGTACATAAGAAAGATCACGCAGGGCGTCGTGGATTATTAAAAAAAGTATTCCGTCGTCGTCACTTATTAGATTATTTAATAAGAAAAGATATCCAAAGATATCGTGATTTAATTAAGTCATTAGGATTGAGAAGATAATTTTTAACCGCAGAAGATTCTGATATAATCTTCTGCTATTTTTTGAAAAAAACTATTGACAACCTTTATAAAAAAAGGTATACTATTATAGTGCTTAAGACAAGTACTTATTAATTTTATGTCTCGATAGCTCAGCAGGATAGAGCAACGGCCTTCTAAGCCGTCGGTCGGGGGTTCGAATCCCTTTCGGGACGTCATAAAACCAAGAGAGCTACTTCTCTTGGTTTCTTTTTTAGTTAGGGGGAATAGATATTAAATGAATACTGTTAATAAAATAGGAATTGGGGTTTCAGTACTATCACTTGCTGTAATAGCCGGCTCACTTTATTATAATAATGAACAGTTATTGAAAGCTAGTAATAATATAGTTGTTAGAAATAATACAGCTAAAGAAACAGATGTTGAAAGTAAAAAAAATATTGATATTAAAACAGAAATAATAAATAATAAACTTGTAGTAACAATTAAAAATGTTTCCAACAGAGAATTGATAGATGTTGTATTAGAGTCAGGGGTTAAAGATAGTAAATTAGCAGAAGTTTATCTTGAAAAATTTGCATCTAATGCAGAAAAAATAATAGAGATACCACTTGATAGAAAATTAACTAGTCAAAGTATTAGAAATAATAATACAGTAGTTAATGAATATAGATTAGTAGAAGAAGCAGAATTTACTTATAATAGTAATAAAGGGTATGTATTAGTAACTAGTTTGAAGGAACAAAAAATTGATTATTACAGAGATAAGATAAATAGTAGTAATTTAACTCAAAGTGAAAAAGATCAATTACTTGCTAGTATAGCTCAAAATAATAACGTAAATAATGTAGAAAAATTATTAGAAGGAAAAATAATACCTTTATTGAATTTATCTCCAGATGTAACAGTGTTCTCTTCAGATGAAGATAGATTAGTTATTTCAGAAAAAAACTTGGATGAAGGACAAGCTCAATCAATAAATAACGGAGGTGTAGATAATCAAAATACTCCATCTCAGTCAGTACAATCTTCTACGCCACAATATGTTGCACCTAATAATGGAACTGTTAATCAATCAACTAGACAACAAAGAGTTCCTAATAGTCAAGGGAATGCAGGAACAAATTCTAATAATACTACTCCTTAAAGTAAGAAAACACTTTAATGAATTTAATTCATTAAAGTGTTTTTATTCTTATTTGTTTAATTTAGATTCGTGGAATTTTTTCATTATTCCTTCTTTTGATAATAAGCTTCTTACAGTATCAGATGGTTGAGCACCATTTCCTAACCATTTTAAAGCTAATTCTTCATCAATTTTAACTTCTGCTGGATCTTTAACTGCGTTATAAGTTCCAATAGTTTCGATTGAACGTCCGTCACGTGGTGATCTTGAATCAGCAACAACGATACGGTAGAAAGGTGATTTCTTAGCACCTAATCTTTTTAAACGGATTTTTACTGCCATTTTTGTTCTCCTTTAATATTTCAACTTTTATTGTGTATCTATTTTGTGTGTTTATGAGTATTTAATGAAAAGTTGAATAAATAAGCTAAGTTTTAAGCTAGTAATTATTCTAACACTATAAATAATGAAAGTCAATAGATTTTTAGAAAAAGTGTCAACTTTTTTTGTTGACAGTGATGACTATTGATAAAACTTATAATTTCATTTAAGTAAATAAATATAATTGACAAAAAATATATATTATTTTTAAATAATACTTGATTTTTTTTTCATAATTAATTATAATATTTAGGTATGTGATTTAATCACTTAAAATAACTCTGTTCATATATATAAATGTTCAGGGCAGAAGGAGAGAATAAAAATGAAACAAGGAATACACCCAGATTACCGTAAAGTTGTATTTATGGATACTACTAGTGGTTTTAAGTTTTTAAGTGGTTCTACAAAACCAGTTAAAGAAACAATTGTATGGGAAGATGGAAATGAGTATCCATTATTAAAAGTGGAAATTAGTTCAGATACACACCCATTTTACACAGGACGTCAAAGATTTGCACAAGCAGATGGACGTGTTGAACGTTTCAACAAAAAATACGGAATCAAGTAAAATTTTAAAAACAGACACTTTTGAGTTGTCTGTTTTTATTCTATTATTATAAATAGAAATGTATTTATTTTATAAATTTTGGCAGGAGAATGTATGTTTGAAGATAGAAAAAGAGGATGGATAGAATGCATATGTGGGAGTATGTTTTCTGGTAAATCAGAGGAACTTTTAAGAAGAATTAAAAGGGGAGTTATAGCAAAACAAAATGTTCTACTGTTTAAACCAGCTATTGATAATAGATATGAGGCAGGAAAAGTTTCGACACATAATGGGAATAGCTATGATTCCATATGTATAGAAAATTCAAAAGATATTTATAAATATGTAGTCAAAGAAAATTATGATATCATAGGTATAGATGAGATTCAATTTTTTGATAAAAATATTATTGATGTAATTAATAATTTAGCTAACAAAGGTATTAGAGTTATAGTAGCAGGATTGGATATGGATTTTAGGGGAGAGCCTTTTTATCCAATGCCAGAAATTATGGCAATAAGTGAAATAGTAACTAAGTTGCATGCAGTATGTAGCAAATGTGGAAGAGAAGCTAGTAGAAGTCAAAGATTGTTAGATGGACAACCCGCAAAATATGATGACGAGATTGTCGTTATAGGTGCTAGTGAATCTTATGAAGCAAGATGTCGACATTGTTATGAAATAGATAGATAAATTAGGAGGTATTATGGAAATATTAGGACAACTAGAAATAGTTGAAGAGAGATACGAACGTCTAAATGAACTACTTAGTGATCCGGACGTAGTTAGTGATACAAAAAAACTAATGGAATACTCTAAAGAACAAAGATCAATAGAAAAAACAGTTGCAGTATTTAGAGAATATAAAAATATAATTAGTCAAATCAAAGATACAAAAGAACTTCTTGAAATCGAAGAAGATAAAGAAATGAAAGAAATGATGCAAGAAGAACTAAAAGAGCTGGAGTCTTCTGTAGATCCTATGGAAGATGAGTTGAAAATATTATTATTACCAAAAGATCCTAATGATAGTAAAAATGTTGTTGTAGAGGTTCGAGGAGCAGCAGGAGGAGATGAGGCAGCTCTTTTTGCTGGTGATTTATTAAGAATGTATACTCGCTATGCTGAATCACAAGGCTGGAAGGTAGATTTATTAGAACGTTCAGAAACTGGAATAGGAGGAATAAAAGAAGCAATATTTATTATCTCAGGTGATGAAGTTTATTCTAAGATGAAATTTGAAAGTGGGGCGCATAGAGTTCAAAGAGTACCTACGACAGAGTCAAGTGGACGTATCCACACGTCTACTGCAACGGTAGTAGTATTACCAGAAGCAGAAGAAGTAGAAATAGAAATTAATGAAAATGATATAAGAGTTGATACATTCGCATCAAGTGGTGCAGGAGGACAATCTGTAAATACTACAATGTCAGCAGTAAGATTAACTCATATTCCGACAGGTGTCGTAGTATCTATGCAAGATGAACGTTCACAAATAAAAAATAAAGAAAAAGCTATGAAGGTTTTGCGTGCTAGGGTTTATGATAAATTCCAGCAAGAAGAACAAGCTAAGTTTGATGCAGAAAGAAAATCAAAAGTAGGTACAGGAGATCGATCAGAGCGTATAAGAACATACAACTATCCACAAAATCGTGTAACTGATCACCGAATAGGACTAACTATTCAAAAATTAGATCAAATAGTAGAAGGTAAACTTGATGAGATAATGGAAGCATTACGTATAGCAGAACAGACAGAAAAAATGGCAGAATTAAATAAAGGTGACGAGCTATAATGAAAAGAGAACAGGCTTTAATAAAAGCTTGTTCTCTTTTGAGAGAACAAGAAAAAGAAGAAAGTATAGCTAGATTTTTACTTATGTATTTATTAGATGAATCTAGTTCTACTTTTAGTAATAATTATAAAGAAGAATTATCAAATGAACTTTCAGACAAGTTTTTTCAATTAATCAATGAACATATACAAAATAATAAACCACTCAGTCATCTAGTAGGATTTGATTATTTTTATAATCGTAAATTTAAAGTAACTTCTGATGTTCTATCTCCTAGAATGGAGACTGAAGAACTTGTTTATAAGGTAATAGATTATATTAATAGTGAAAATTTGAATAATATAAATATTTTAGATTTATGTACAGGTAGTGGAATTATTGCAATCACATTAGAAAAAGAATTGAATAACAAAAATATTATGATAACAGCTAGTGATATTAGTGTTACTGCATTAAATATTGCCAAAAGCAATGCTGATTACAACGAAGCATCTATAAAATTTGTACAATCAAATATTTTTGATAATATATACGATAAATTTGATATAATTGTTTCTAATCCTCCGTATATTTCGTATGATTATAAAGATAAGATGACTAAAGATGTTTTGGATTATGATCCACATCTTGCATTATTTGCAGATGAAGATGGAATGTACTTTTATAGAAAAATATTAGAAAATGCTACTAAATATTTAAAAAAGAATGGAATAATTTTTTTTGAAATTGGTTATGATCAAAAAGATAAATTACAAAAATTAGCAATGTTAAATAATTATGAAATTAATGTTTATAAAGATATTAATGGACGCGATAGAATTGCCAAATTAAAAATAAAGTAATAATTACTTTACAAAAAAATTCTATTAGTGTATTATATTTATGGTTAACGCCAAATATAATTAACCTTTCGGGAGGTCCCATATGATAAATGATATGAGAATATTTGATTATGAAGATGTTCAGCTTATACCAAACAAGTGTATAGTAAACAGTAGGTCTGAGTGTAATACAGAAGTTAAGTTAGGTAACAGAATTTTTAAATTGCCAGTTGTACCTGCTAATATGCAAACTATTATTGATGAAAATTTAGCAGAACAGTTAGCTAGTAAAGATTATTTCTATATAATGCATAGATTTAATCCAGAACGTAGACTTAACTTTGTTAAAAGAATGAAAGAATTAAATTTATTCTCTTCAATTAGTATTGGAATAAAAGATGAAGAATTTAATTTTGTTTTAGAATTAAAAGAAAATAATTTAGAGCCAGAATATATAACTATAGATATAGCTCATGGTCATTCTAATAAAGTAATAAAAATGATAAAATTCATAAAAGAACATTTACCACAGTCGTTTGTTATTGCTGGAAATGTTGGAACGCCAGAAGCTGTTCGTGAATTAGAAAATGCTGGAGCAGATGCTACAAAAGTTGGTATAGGACCAGGAAAGGTATGTATTACAAAATTAAAAACTGGATTTGGAACAGGTGGTTGGCAATTAGCGGCACTAAGATGGTGTACTAAAGCTGCAAGTAAACCTGTTATTGCTGATGGAGGAATTAGAGATCACGGAGATATAGCAAAATCTATTAGATTTGGTGCTACGTTTGTAATGATAGGTTCTTTATTTGCAGGTCATGAGCAAAGTCCTGGAGAAACGATAGAAATAGATGGTAAAAAATATAAAGAATACTTTGGAAGTGCTTCAGAGTTTCAAAAAGGCGAAAGAAAAAATGTTGAAGGTAAAAAGATTTTAACTCCTCATAAAGGAGATATGTTTGACACATTAATCGAAATGCAACAAGACTTACAATCATCAATTTCTTATGCTGGAGGACGTGACGTGTCTTCATTAAGAAAAGTAGATTATGTAATTGTAAAAAATTCAATATTTAATGGAGATAGATAGTAGAAATTCCCAAGTACACCTGATGATTCAGCATTACTTAGAGCATAGACTTTTTAAAAAAAATAGTTGTATAATTTTATAAAAGGAGTGATTGTTATGTTGAGGAATTTACAAATTATAGTATATTCTATCTTATATATTGTGTATATATCATTTATATTAGCGTGTGCGTCATTTCTTTTATATTTATGCTATGTATTGATAAAAGCCATGTTAATGGTTTAGTGAAAAATTAAAATTGATAAAAGTCAATCAGATAGTCTGATTGACTTTTATTTTTTTCTATTGAAAATTATTAATGATATAAAATAAAATATTCCTTCAATAGTAGCAATAAAGAAAGTTACTGGAAGAGAGGTATAATATGATAAGGTTAAACCACTCCAAACACCTACTAATGCGAAAAATATTGATATAAAAATCATTTTTGCGATATTTGTCGTTAAATATCTTGCGGCACTAGCAGGAACAGTAAGTAGTATAAACATAAGTAAGGCACCAACTATTGGTACAGTTATACTAATTGCTATAGATAGTAATAGCAAAAAGAAAATAGATACTAATTTTGTATTTATTCCAAGTGCTGCAGCACCTAAAGAATCAAAAGAATCAAATTTTAATATTCTATAAGACAATAGTAAAGCGAAAATAACTAAAATAGCTAATGAGAAAATAATTTTCACATCTGATCTAGTTATAGATACGACACTTCCGAATAAAATACTATTAACATAGCTTGTGCTCTTAGGGGTAAGAGAGAGGAACAGAAGTCCTAATCCCAAGAAAATTCCTAGCATAACACTCACTGTAGCCTCTCTGCGAAAAGCTTTAGAACTTAGGTGTCCTACTATATATGACATAGTAATAGTAAATATTAACAACCCATATATAGGATTAATACCTAAAAATACTGCGAATGCAGCCCCAGAAAATCCTACGTGAGAAAGTGTATGTGAAATAAATGACATATTACGTGCCATAACGAAAACTCCTATAAAACCACACATTATAGCTACTATAGTTCCACTTATAAATGCATTTTGCATAAATTCATAACTAAACATATATATTTTTATCTCCTGCACAATGTTTACACAATTTAAATAATTGCTCATGATCTTCATATTGCTCTACATTAATAAAAGTGTATGTATTTTTATCAAGATACAATATTTTATCAACGTATTTTTTATCTATTAAGGATAATTCATGAGTTATACAAAGTGTAATTAATTTATTTTTTTTTGTCATTTCTGTAACGAGCTGCATACAGTCAATTTCACTTTTTTTATCAAGATTTGATGTAAACTCATCAAGTAGAATAATTTTAGGGTTAGTAATAAGAGCTTGGGCTAAATATACTCTTTGACGTTCTCCTCCCGATAAAGTTCCTATTCTTTTTTGCTTCAAATGTTCTATTTTCATAGTTTCCATAATTGTCTTTAAGTTAGAAATTTCTTGTTTTGATAACCAAGGGAAAATTTTCTGTTTTAGAGGTAATGTTAGGAAGTCATAAACAGATAGCGGTACTTCATCGTTAAAATATCTAAATTGTGGAACATATCCAATTTTTTTATTGTTAGTTTTAATGTCTAAAAATTCACTTTGTTTTTTATTTATTTCTAATATTATATTTTTTAGTAGGGTAGTTTTTCCTACTCCATTCTCTCCTATAATTGCAATGACTTCTCCTTCTTTTGCATCAAACGAAATATTTTTTTGTAAAATTTTATTATCAATACTTATATTTATATTTTTAACTGTTAGTTTTTCCATATACTATCCTTTCTAATATAAATGGGAGTGACTAGTTAAGATTTAATTCTAGGTTAGTCTAACTCCCATTTGTTTTGATAATTAATGACTATGATCATGATCGTGGTCATGATCGTGTGTATGTCCTTCTTTTGCATCTTCTGTATGATAAGCTTCTTCACCAACACCACTATCTAATATTTTTTCAAGTGCTTCATATTGACTAAGCATCCATTCGATATAACTTTTGTCGTTTGGTTTAGTTTCGGAAACATTCATTATAGGTATATTATACTCGTTAGCTAAAGCAATAATACCTTCAACTGTTTTATTAGTTGTCTGAACGTTATTAACTATAAACGATATTTTTTTATTCTTAATATCTTCTTGAATTTGTTTTAAATCTTGAGGGGACGGATCATTTCCTTGTGATGTAGCTTTTGCGAGTCTATCAATAGAATCTGTAGTTTTTAGGTTAAGTTGTTTTACAGCGTATTCAAAAACTGGCTCTGTCGTTAAAACTACTTTCCCATCAGATTTATTTTTCAGTGAAGAAATTTTTTCTTCTATTCTATTTAATTCTTTTACGTAATTTTCTTTATTTTTATTGTAAAAATCTTTATTATTACTATCTTTGTTAGATAATTCTTCTGTTAATTTTTCTGCAACATTTTTTAATACTTGAGGATTATACCATATATGTTCGTTATCTCCATCTTTAAGATTAATTAGTTTTGCAGCATCAATTTTTGTTGCATTGTTATTGTTGTCTGTAAGTTTTTCGAACCACGAATCATATCCACCACCATTATAAATAGTAATATCAGCATCTGAAACTTTTTTCGCATCATTAGCAGAGGGCTCGAAATCGTGTGGATCTATGCTACTACTTTCTATTATAGAAGTGACTTCTGCTTTATCTTGTGCTATATTTTTTGCGACTTCAGAATAAAAATTCATGGAAGAAACTATCTTAATTTTGTTGTTATTAGATGTAGTTTTTGAACTACAAGCTGTTAACATTATAATTATAGAAGTAATAATTGTCAATATTTTTAAATTTTTCTGCATAACAAAATATTCCTTTCTTATTTCGTAATTGTTACGTTTTATATTGTAATACTTTTTTATATAAAAATCAAGATATAATTTAAGATAAAAATATAATTAATTCTATATAATTATATTAAGTACTTGATTTTTATGTTATATTCATTTATAATTAATAAAGTTGGCTAAAAGTCAATAAAAAACACACAGTATTAGATTAATTGTTCGGTGCATTTGTCTACAATTAATATGAAAATACTGGAGGAAAAACCAAGGAGGATAATAACTATGCCAGTTATTTCAATGAAACAATTATTAGAGGCGGGGGTACATTTCGGTCACCAAACTAGAAGATGGAACCCAAAAATGGACAAATATATATTCACAGAAAGAAACGGAATATATATTATAGACTTACAAAAAACAGTTAAGAAAGTTGATGAAGCTTATGAATTTGTAAAATCAATAGCAGACCAAGGTGGAAAAATGTTATTTGTAGGTACAAAAAAACAAGCGCAAGAAGCTATCAAAGAAGAGGCAGAGCGTTCAGGACAATATTATATCAATCACCGTTGGTTAGGTGGAACATTAACTAATTACAAAACTATCAAAGGACGTATTGATAGAATTTCTGAAATTGAAAAAATGGAAGAAGAAGGTGTATTTGAAGTATTACCTAAAAAAGAAGTTATTGAATTAAGAAAAGAATATGACAAACTTAATAAGTTTTTAGGTGGAATTAGAGAGATGAGAACTATGCCAGATGCAATGTTCGTAGTAGATCCTAAGAAAGAACACAACGCTATTGCAGAAGCTAAAAAATTAGGAATTCCTGTCGTAGGTATTGTTGATACTAACTGTGATCCTGATGATGTAGATTATGTAATTCCAGCTAACGATGATGCTATTCGTGCGGTTAAATTATTAACAGCTAAAATGGCAGACGCATTCGTTTCTTATAATGAAGGGAATATTGAAGAAGTTGTAGAAGAAGAAGTAGAAGTAACAACTGAAGAAGAATAATAAAACATAGTAGTATAGAAGAATATTCTATACTACTTATCATAAAAAATATATTATATATGGAGGAATATCTATGGCTATAAAAGCTAGTCAAGTAAAAGAATTGAGAGATCGTACTGGTGCTGGAATGATGGATTCAAAAAAAGCACTAGAAGCAACTAATGGAGATATGGAAGCAGCTATCGATTACTTACGAGAAAACGGAATAGCAAAAGCAGCTAAGAAAGCAGGTCGTATTGCAGCTGAAGGAATTACATATCTAATAACAGAAGGAAATAAAGCATTAGTACTAGAAATTAACTCAGAAACAGATTTCGTAGCTAAAAACGATAAATTTATTGAATTAGTAAAAGAAGTAGCTAATGCAATATTAGCAAATGAACCAAAAACAGTTGAAGAAGCTTTAGCTGTTAAAGTTGGAGATGGAACAGTTGAAAGTGCTATTAATAATGGAATTGCAACAATCGGAGAAAAATTATCATTAAGAAGATTTGAGATTGTTACAAAAACTGATGCTGATGTATTCGGTACTTACTCTCATATGGGAGGAAGAATTGGAGTTCTTACATTAATTGAAGGAATTAATGATGAAGAAGTAGCAAAAGATGTTGCAATGCACGTAGCTGCTTTGAATCCAAAATACTTAGATGAAACAGAAGTACCACAAGAAGAATTGGAACATGAGAAAAAAGTTTTATCAGAACAAGCATTGAACGAAGGTAAACCTGCTAATATCGTAGAAAAAATGATAGTAGGAAGATTAAACAAATATTTAGAAGAAATATGTTTAGTTAAACAAAAATTCGTTAAAGATGATAGTGTTACAGTAGAAAAATTTGTAGCTTCTAAAGGTGGAAAACTTACTAAATTCGTTAGATACGAAGTAGGTGAAGGAATCGAGAAAAAAGAAGATAACTTTGCAGAAGAAGTTATGAGTCAAGTAAGAGGAAACTAATATCAAAAAAGCATACACTTTTTCGTGTGTGCTTTTTTACAAAATAGGAGGATATTACAAATGTCTAATCAATACAAAAGAGTACTTTTAAAACTAAGTGGAGAAGCATTAGCAGGAAGCAAAGGATTTGGAATAGATTCAGCAGTAGTTAATAAAATAACAGATCAAATAGTTAAGGTTGTAAAACAAGGTGTTGAAGTGGCAATAGTTGTTGGTGGTGGTAATATATGGCGTGGTAAAACTGGTGAAGAACTTGGAATGGAACGCCCTACTGCTGATTCTATGGGAATGTTAGCAACAGTTATGAATTCTTTAGCACTTCAAGATTCACTTGAGCATAAAGGTGTAGACACAAGAGTTCTAACATCAGTTGAAATGAAAGCTATGGCTGAACCTTATATAAGAAGAAGAGCTATCAGACATTTGGAAAAAGGACGTGTAGCTATTTTTGCAGCAGGTATAGGAAATCCATTTTTCTCAACAGATACAACAGCAGCACTAAGAGCTAAAGAAATAGATGCAGAAGTTATTCTTATGGGTAAAAATGGTGTTGATGGTGTTTATTCAGCAGATCCGAAAATAGAAAAAGACGCTACAAAATATAATGATTTAAAACATATGGATGTAATTAGTAGAGGTCTAGCAGTAATGGATGCAACAGCGATAACATTCTGTATGGATAATAATTTACCATTAATAGTATTTTCTATTGATGAAGAAGATAATATAGTGAAAGTCGTAAACAAAGAGAATATAGGAACAATAATAACGAAATAAAGGAGATAAAAAATGCCTGAACAAATTTTATTGAGTTTAGAAGAAAAAATGACAAAAGCCATCTCAAGCTTAAGAAGAGAATTAGCTTCTATTCGAGCAGGAAAAGCTAGTGCATCTGTTCTTGATAGATTGAGTGTTGAATACTATGGTGTTCCTACACCTATAAATCAAGTGGCAGGGATATCTGTGCCAGAGCCAAAAATGCTAGTGATATCACCTTATGAAAAAAGTTTGTTAAAAGAAATAGAGAAAGCTATTCAAGCATCTGATTTAGGTTTAAATCCTGCTAATGATGGAACAGTAATCAGAATAGTATTTCCAGCGTTAACAGAAGAGCGTAGAAAAGAATTAGCAAAACAAGTAGGTAAAGAATCAGAAAGCTCAAAAGTTGCTGTTCGTAATGTGCGTCGTGATGCAATGGATGCTGTTAAAAAACTAGAAAAATCTTCACAAATTACAGAAGATGATTTAAAAGGATATTCTGATGATATCCAAAAAGCAACCGATAAATTTATTGCTGAAATTGATAAAATAACAAAAGAAAAACAAGACGAGTTGATGAGTGTTTAATTATGGAAATGTCAAAAATAATAGAAAAAGTTAATAGTTTAAATGCTATAAAGAAAGAAAGAGAATTAACTGAAGAAGAATTTGCTGAATTAGAGAAATATAGAAAACTATATTTAGAAAATTTTAAAGCAAATGTAAAAAATATATTAGATAATACGAGAGTAATTAATGAAGAAGGAGAAGACGTTACCCCTTCTAAGAAAGGAAATAAATAATGAGTACAGGAACAGTAATATTAATATCAACATTAGTATTTTTAGCTGGTGCAGTATTAGGATTTTTCTTAGCACGTAGAAATTTTATGAGTTATATGGAAAAAAATCCACAAATAAACGAAGAAGTTATTATGAATATGATGACACAAATGGGACAAAAACCATCTAAGAAAAAAATCAATCAAATGATGAGTAATATGCAAAAAGCTCAGAAACAAGCAGTAAAAAATAAAAAATAAATTTATAATATGGAGCAAAATAGAGTATAATTACAATATTTTATTATTAATATAGTAAAATTAATTACTTAGTAAGGGAGTAATTACAATATCAACTTTTATTTTGCTCCATATTATTTTTTAGTGTTGTTAGGAGGTAAAAATGGAAATCAAAACAGTTGTCTACAACAAAGATGAAAGTATCAGATTAGATAAATTTCTAATATCTGAAATTAGTGATATATCAAGAACTAATATACAAAATTTAATAAATGAAGGCTATATTTTAGTTAACGATAATAATATAAAAAGCAATTACAAACTTAAATTTAATGATAATATTACAATTAAATTCAAAGAGGCAGAAGAATTAAATGTAGAAAAAGAAAATATAAGCATTAATATAATTTATGAAGATGACGATTTATTAATTGTAAATAAAGAAAAAGGTATGGTTGTACATCCTTCTGTTGGTCATAAAAGTGGAACTTTAGTAAATGCGTTAATGTATCACGTAGATAATTTATCAAGTATTAACGGAATAATAAGACCAGGAATTGTTCATAGAATAGATAAAGACACATCTGGTCTATTAGTAATTGCGAAAAATGATAAAACTCATATAAAATTATCTGAAATGATAGCTAATAAAGAAATTAAAAGAAAATATTATGCGTTAGTACATGGCAATATAAAGCATGATTATGGGACAATAGATGCACCTATAGCAAGAAATCCTCGAGAAAGGAAAGAAATGGCAGTAATAGACGAAGGTAAAAAAGCAATTACTCATTTTAGAGTTGTTGATAGATTCGAAAAATTTACTCTCGTTGAATGTGAACTGGATACAGGACGTACTCATCAAATAAGAGTCCACATGAAATATATAGGATATCCTTTAGCAGGAGATTTAGTTTATGGACCACGAAAGACATTAGATACTAATGGTCAGATGCTCCATTCTAAATCTTTAGAATTTATACACCCAACTACTAATAAATTGATAAGTATAGATACAGAATTACCTAGTTATTTTAGTAATATTTTAAAAAATTTAAGCTAACTAGAAATAACAATATCTTTTTTACAAAATATATTTATTTTTTTCTTATTTTGTAGTATTATAATAATAGTGCTATACATAAGGAGGATATATAAATGGTATTAGTACCCGCAAAAGACATGCTTGTAAAAGCAAGAAAAGAAGGATATGCAGTAGGACACTTCAATATCAATAACTTAGAGTGGACAAAAGCTATTTTAGAAGCTGCTGAAGAAGCCAAAAGCCCAGTTATTCTAGGTGTTAGTGAAGGTGCTGCTAAGTACATGACAGGTTTTAAAACTGTAGCTGATATGGTTAAAGCAATGGTAGAAAGTATGAATATTACTGTCCCAGTTGCTCTACATTTAGACCACGGATCATACGAAGGTACGAAAGCAGCTATTGAAGCAGGATTTAGTTCAGTAATGTTTGATGGTTCACACTACCCATTCGAAGAAAATATTGAAAAATCTAAAGAAATGATTGCATTAGCTCATGAAAGAGGATTATCAATAGAGTGTGAAGTAGGATCAATTGGTGGAGAAGAAGATGGAGTTATCGGAACTGGAGAATTAGCAGACCCTAAAGAATGTCAAATTATGGCAGAATTGGGAATAGACTTCTTAGCTGCTGGTATTGGTAATATTCATGGTAAATATCCAGAAAATTGGGCAGGACTAAGCTTTGAAACATTAGAAGAAATTTCTAAAGTTACAGGAGGTATTCCATTAGTATTACACGGGGGATCAGGAATTCCTACAGAACAAATTCAAAAAGCTATATCTTTAGGTGTATCAAAAGTTAATGTAAACACAGAATGTCAATTAGCTTTTGCAGCAGCAACTAGAGAATATATCGAAAATGATGGAGATTTGAAACCTAAAGGTTTTGACCCAAGAAATCTATTAAAACCAGGATTTGAAGGAATCAAAGCTATGGTTCATTCAAAAATTGATATTTTTGGTTCAAGAAATAAAGCATAATAAATACACTATGTTATAAAAGAGTTATTCTTATTGAATAGCTCTTTTTTGTATTTTATACTTAAAAGATATTATCTATTTTTTGTTAAATCACATATTTATTTAATAATTATTAACAGTTAAACAATTATATATAGCTAAAAATATTTTATTATGATAAAATTAAAATATTAAATAAATAAAAGAGGTATTTATGGGAAAAGAAAGAGCAGATGTTCTTTGTGTTAGTCAAGGTTTATTTGAGTCTAGAGAAAAGGCTAAACGGGCGATAATGGCTGGTATTGTCTATAATGATAGCACTAGAATTGATAAACCAGGAGAAAAAATAGACACTACAGCAGAACTACGTATAAAAGGGAAGACTATGCCTTATGTAAGTAGGGGTGGTCTAAAATTAGAAAAAGCAATAAAAGAATTGAATTTTAATGTTGAAGATAAAGTGATGTTGGATATTGGATCATCAACTGGAGGATTTACTGATTGTGCTTTACAAAATGGAGCTAAATACGTATATGCACTTGACGTAGGAACAAATCAATTAGCATGGAAATTACGAATAGACGATAGAGTAAAGGTTATGGAACAAACAAACTTTCGTAATTGTACTAAAGAAATGTTTACACTGCCAGTAGAAAGAGCGTCTATAGATGTTTCTTTTATATCATTGACATTGATACTACCAACTTTAGCTAAAATTATTGAAAAAAATGGTGAGGTTTGTGCTCTTATTAAACCACAATTTGAAGCAGGAAAAGAAAAAGTCGGTAAAGGTGGAATAGTTAAAGATAAAAAAGTTCATTTAGAGGTAGTAGAAAAAATATATTTATTTGCTAACAGTATAGGATTTAGTGTTAAAAATATTTCATTTTCGCCAATTACAGGTGGAGAAGGTAATATAGAATATTTAATGATTTTAAAATATACAAAGGATACTATTCTCAACCAGAAAATAGATATAAAAGAAATCGTTGATTTATCAAATAAATATTTCAAATAGGAGATTTTATGTTAATACAATTAAATATAAAACAATTTGGTATTATACAAAATGCTACTGTAGAGCTGGGTAAAGGTTTGACGGTTTTAAGCGGAGAAACGGGAGCAGGAAAATCTATGATTTTGGCAGCTATTTCACAATTATCAGGTCAAAGAACATCTACGTCATATATAAGACACGGTGAAGATAAGGCGACAGTAGAGGGAATATTTGATTTTCCAAATGATAATAGTTTAACAAAAATATTAAATGATTTAGATATAGAAATAGATGAAGATACAATTATTATTAGAAGAGATATCTATAGTAGCGGAAAAAGTGTTTGTCGTGTAAATAATACAATAGTTAATTTAACAACACTAAAAAGTATTGCCTCATATTTACTAGACATTCATGAACAGCATGATAATCAAATATTATTAATAGAAAAAAATCATATAAAACTATTAGATTCATATGGTAAAGATAAAATATATTCAGTTTTATCAAGTTATAAAGAAAAATATAATGAATATAAGCATATTACAGAAAAAATAAATGCATTAAAGAAACAAGAAAGTGAGATATTACAAAAAGTTGATTTCTTAAAATATCAGTACGAAGAAATAGATGTTCTGGAATTAGAAAAAGATGAAGATATTTCATTAATAGAAGAAAGAGATTATTTACAAAACTACGAAAAAATAAATACTATAACTTATGCTATATCAGAAGAGTTATCAGGAGATTATGGAGTACTTACAGGGCTATATAATATTAAAGAAAATTTAAGCAAACTAAGTAAGTATAATAATAACTTTGAAGAAAAAAGTGAAGAGATAACAAATTTTTATTACATTTTAGAAGATTTACAGTATGATTTATCACGATTTAATAACCATATAGAGTATGATGAAGGTAGATTAAATGAAGTAGAATTTAGATTATCGAAAATTAAATCTTTGGAAAAGAAATATTCAAAATCGTTAAATGAATTAATTATATTTAAAGAAAGTATAAAACAAGAACTTTACGAACTAGAAAACTATGAAGAAAATTTTAATCAATATCAAGAAGAACAAAGTAAGTTAAAAATAGAACTTAAAGAATTAGCTAATAAATTAACTAAGATTAGACAAACTATCGCTACAGATTTAGAATTAAAAATACAAGACGAATTAAAATTTTTATGTATGGAAAAGAGTATTATAAAGATTGATTTTAAAGAAAAAGATTTTGCTAATGATGGTCAAGATAGTATAAAAATACTGATAAGTGCAAATTACGGAGAACCTTTAAAATCTTTATCAAAAGTAGCTTCTGGTGGAGAATTATCTAGAATAATGTTGGCACTTAAAATTATTTTTTCTAGTAGTATTGATGCAGTATCTATTATATTTGATGAGATTGATACAGGAGTTAGTGGTAGAGTATCGCAACGTATGGCAGAAAAAATGTATCAATTAGCAGTTAAATCACAAGTATTGTGTATTTCTCATTTACCACAAACAACTTCACTTGCAGATAATAATCTACTAATAAGTAAAGAAGTTATCGATGAGAGAACTATATCTATAATAAGAGAACTCTCAGGCAAAGAAAAAATAGAAGAAGTGGCTCGTATGATGTCAGGGACAACTAAGACTAAATTGTCCTTACAACACGCTTTAGAAATGGAAGAGATATCAAACTTAACTAGACAAGAAATAACTAAAAAGGTACTTAATCATGACTAATTACTTGGAAATTTATGACTATATAGACAAATTTTTAGAAAGTATATATAGTTCGAAATATTATATTAATTATATTACTGCTGTCAAAGAATATAATAAAAATTTAACAGTACAAAAAACTTATAATGAAATTTTAGATATTAATAAAGAGTTAGAAAAATTAAAAGAAAAATACACTATTTATAGTAAAGAATACCAAGAAAAGAATCGTCAGTTTAACGAATTAAAAAAATATTTTTTTGATATTCCAGATGTTGTTAAATTACGATATACTGAACGCAGGCTACAAAATATTTTTGACGAAGTAATGGATAAAATATCAAGCAATTTTTCTACTCATATGGATAAGCAAAAAGACGATATGTTTTTAAGAAATTGTCTAACTTGTGATTGTAGTATTAAAGGAGAATAATGTTAGAAAAGACAGGTAAAATTGTTAAAGCACTAAGTGGTTTTTATTATGTGTTATTAGAAAATGGAGAAATCATAACAGCTCGAGCTAGAGGAAATTTTAGAAATAGTAATATTTCCCCTTTAGTAGGAGATATAGTAACTACAAAAATAAAAGAAGATTCTATAGGTTATATTACTAATATAGAAGAACGTACTAATGAACTACTGAGGCCTAAAGTTGCCAATGTTGATTATAATGTTGTAGTTACATCTATAAAAGATCCAGATTTTTCTAGTAAGTTACTAGATAAAATGTTAATACTTGCTGAGTATAGTTCTGTATCAAGTATTATAGTATTTACTAAGTTAGATTTGGTAACTAATAATAATGAATTTGAAGAATTTACAGAAATTATGAATTATTATGAAAAACTAGGATATATTGTATTAACTAACTCTAAAGAAGATATAGATAAATTTAAAAACATAGTTAGTGGAAAATTTATTTCAATTTCAGGACAATCTGGTAGTGGTAAATCAACATTTATAAATACTTTATCTAGCGGATTACTTAACATTGAAACAGCAAATATTTCAAAAGCTTTGGGAAGAGGTAAGCACACTACAAGACATATAGAATTTCATAAAATTGATGATTTTTATATTGCCGACACTCCGGGTTTTTCATCATTAGATATTACATTTATAGAAAAAGAAGAATTAAAATATTTGTTTAAAGAGTTTGGTGATACAAATTGCAAGTATCAAACATGTAATCATATTGATGAACCTAATTGTCAAATTAAAGAAGAATTAAAAAATAATGGTAGTAAATATTTAACTAGGTATGAAAATTATAAAACTATATTTAATGAAAAAAAAGAACAAAAAAGGAGATATTAATTATGAAAAAAATATTACCGTCAATTTTATCAGCAGATTTTGCTAATTTAGAAAGAGATATTAAAAATATGGAAAGTTTAGGAGTGGATATGTTTCATATAGATGTTATGGATGGGAATTTTGTTCCTAACATATCACTAGGATTCCCTATTATAGAATCTATAAGAAAAGTGTCTAATAGCGTATTTGATGTGCATTTAATGATAGATAAACCAGAGCTTTATGTTGAACAATTCTGCGATATTGGCGCAGATATGATATCTTTTCATATAGAAGCGACGAATCATGCTGATAGACTACTACAATTAATAAAAGATAATGGAAAAAAAGCGGGAATAGTTTTGAATCCACAAACAGCTATTACTTCAATAAGGCATTTACTGCATAAAGTTGATTATGTTTTAATAATGACTGTAAATCCAGGTTTTGGAGGACAAAGTTTTATTCCTGAAATGATAAATAAAATAAAAGAATTATCTGATATTCGAAGTTCTAATAATTATAAATTTATGATAGAAGTAGATGGTGGTATAAATATTCAAACTTCAAAAGAATGTAGAGATGCAGGGGCAGATCTTTTAGTGTGTGGATCGTTTTTATTTGGCGCAGAAAATAAAGAAGATACATTAAAAGAACTATTAAAATAATTATGAATATATTAGAAATTAGAGAATTGAATTTGATGTTTGGAGGATTAGTTCCTAAATCTTTACCTGAAACAAATAACTGGTGTGCTGTGGATTCGGGTGTAGAATATTTACTAGATAATAATATAATGCCTTTGGCAGTTTATGGAGATTTTGATTCGTTAAAAACTACCAAAATTTTTGAGAATGATAATATTTTGTTTAGAAAAAAAAATAGTCAAAATTTAACTGATGGGGAATTTGCTTTGGAGAAGATTACAAAAGATTTCCCTAATATTAAAAAAGTAAATATTTATGGAGCAACAGGAAAACGTCTAGATCATTTCTACGGTAACATGCTGCTTTTAAATAACAAAAAATATGAAAAGTTAAATTTAACTATAGTAGATGATAATAATATTATGTATGTAGTTAATAAAGGAACTCATATTATTAAAAATAACAGGAGATATAAATATATTTCTTTTGTCCCTATTTATGAAAATACTGCTATAACGATAAAAAATGCTAAGTATAATGCAAATAATTTAATATTATCCTTGGTTAGACCGAGTGCAACAAGTAATGAATTTGTAGAGGACAAAAATATTGAGTTAATAACAAATAAACAGTGTTTAGTAATTTATGCTAAAGATTAACGAGGAGAAAATACGATGACAGATATAATATATTTAATAATATGGTCATGTTTGGCTGGATTTATAGGGTCTTTAGTAGGATTAGGTGGAGGGTTAATTATTACTCCAGTATTAACAATTTTGTTTGGTGTTGATATAAAATATGCTATTGGCGCTAGTATAGTAGCAGTAATAGCTACCAGTAGTGGGGCTGCTGTTGCGTTTGTTAAAGATGGATTATCTAATGTTAAAATAGGATTATTTCTTGAAATTTTTACAACTGTAGGAGGAATTATAGGCGCTATAATTTCAGGACTTTTCTCTTCGAAAGCATTGTATATATTTTTCTCATTAATTTTGATTAACGCTTTTTATGGAATGTTGAAGAAATCTGGTATAATAAAAAAATTGAAGAGTTATAATGATAATATAGAAAATGATAAATATTCTAAAAGGTTAGACTTTGCATCACAATATTATGATAAGGCAGAGAATAAGGTTGTGAAATATAATGTAACTAATGTACCGCAAGGATCTTTAGTAATGTTTGGAGCAGGAGTAGCTAGTGGTATGTTAGGAATAGGAAGTGGTGCATTTAAAGTTATAGCTCTTGATAATTATATGAGGTTACCTATTAAGGTTAGCACAGCTACAAGTAATTTTATGATGGGAGTAACTGCATGTGCGAGTGCATTAATATATTTTTTTAATGGAACTATTAATCCGTATATTGTTGCTCCGGTTGCTTTAGGAGCGTTAATCGGTTCAAGAAGTGGAGCTAAAGTAATGCAACATATTAATGCTAAGTATATAAGATTAATATTTCTACCTATTTTATTATTTACTATAATCAATATGTTACTGAAAGGACTGGGGGTAATCTAGATGAATAGTGATACTATGGCAAAAAGAATATCAAAAGTTTTAGTAACAGGAGTATTAACTAGTTCTATTTTAATTATCATAGGAATAATTTTGGCTGTTGTAGAAAATAATTTTAACTACAATTTAGAACATTACGATTTCAAAGTACTAAAAAATGATTTACTTAATTTTAATTCAAGAGCATTTTTAATGTTAGGAATATTTGTTCTTATTTTAACACCTATAATTAGAGTTTTTTGCATGTTCATACAATATTATATTGAAAAAGATTATACATATATTACCATATGCTTGATAATATTATTAGTGTTAGTTATAAGTTTGTTTTTAGGAGCAACTCATTCGTAATTGTAATTTGTGTCTAAAATGTGTCGTTTTAATGATTGTTTTTCTAAAATATACTTTAAATTAATTATTTTTATTTATTATTACATTATAATATATTAAAATTATAGTGTAATAATTTTTTTATTTATTATTTATATAAAATTGTAAGGAGGAAATTAAAGTGGATTTATTATTACTTTCTAGGTTACAATTTGCTGCAACAACAATATTTCACTTTTTCTTCGTACCAATAACTATAGGTATGGTATTCTTAGTTGCAATATTTGAAACTATGTACGTTAGAACAGGTGATGAGCATTATAAAAGAATAACGAAATTTTTCGGTCATTTATTCTTGATTAACTTTGCTGTAGGAGTTGTAACAGGTATTTTACAAGAATTCCAATTTGGTATGAACTGGTCTGAATATTCATCTTTTGTTGGTGACGTCTTCGGTCCATCATTGGCAGTAGAAGCATTGCTAGCATTTTATTTAGAATCTACGTTTATTGGAATTTGGATTTTCTCATGGGAGAAAATTAATAAAAAATTACACGCAATGTGTATATGGTTAGTATCTATTGGTACTATGTTATCAGCTTTTTGGATTTTATCAGCTAACTCATTTATGCAACGTCCAGTAGGATTCAAAGTAGTGGAAAATGATGTAATTGGAAAAAAAGCAGAAATGGTTGATTTTTGGGCGATAATTACCAATAGTTATTTATGGAATCAATTTCCGCACGTATTAGCTACATCATTAACTATCGGAGCATTCTTGATAGCAGGTATAGCTTGTTGGAAAATTAGTAGAAAACATGAAGTTACAATGTTTAGAAAAGCATTTAAAGTTTCTATAGTAGCAGGTCTTATAGGTTCTATGGGCTTACTGTGGAGCGGACATTCACAAATGCAATACTTAGTTCGTGAGTATCCAATGAAAGTCGCTGCAGCAGAAGCATTATATGAAGATTCTTCTGATCCAGCACCATTTACTATATTAGCCAAAATTAATGAAAAACAACAATCATCAGAACCAATCTTAGAAGTTCCTGGATTGTTAAGTTTCTTATCTTACGATAAATTTGAAGGTTCATTAAAAGGTATGAAAACTTTACAAGAAGAAATGGATCAAAAATACTATCCAGTAGTAGGAGAACACTTGAATTATATTCCAGAAGTTACATTAATATTCTATACATTTAGATTGATGTCAGGAGTAGGTGCGTTATTGTTCTTATTAGGATTAATAGGTACATATTATGCATTTAGAAAAAATAAAAATGAAAGTAAATGGTTCTTAAAAGTTATGCCATGGACTATATTATTTGCAGAATTAGCAGCCGCTTCTGGGTGGATAATGGCAGAAATTGGACGTCAACCATTTATAATTTTTGGACTAATGCCAACTAGTGCCGGAGTTTCTCCGATATCTGCTAATTCAGTATTATTCTCATTAATTGTATTCTGTGCATTATATACAATATTAGGATTTGCACAATTTATCTTATTTAGATATATGATGAAGAAAAAAGAATCAACTGTAGAGGAGGTAATATAGTATGGATTGGTCAGTAGCATTACCAAATATATGGTTTATTTTGATAACAGTATTGTTCACAGGATTCTTTATTCTAGAAGGTTATGATTTTGGAGTAGGAGTTTTAGCTCAACTATTAGGACGTAATGATTTAGAAAAAAGAGTGTATTTTAATACCATAGGTCCGTTCTGGGATGCCAATGAGGTTTGGTTACTAACAGGGGGAGGTGCAATGTTTGCAGCATTTCCTATTTGGTATGGTAAATTATTTAGTGGATATTATATAGCATTTGTTTTAATGTTAGTAGCTCTAATATTACGAGGCGTTTCATTTGAATTTCGTGGTAAATTAGGAGATAATAAAAAGTGGATTAAGACATTCGATCTAGCGATGTTAGTTGGAAGTATTCTGCCTCCGATTTTATGGGGGGTGGCAGTAGCTAACTTTATGACTGGTGCAAAACTTGATGAAAATAAATCTTTAACAGAAGGATTTTTAGGGTTATTATCGCCATTTACAGTATTAGGTGGTATAATGATGTTACTTCTTATGTTAGTTCACGGAGCACAATTCTTGGCTCTAAAAACAGAAGGAGACTTGCGTCAAGGAGCTAGAAATGTATCTAGTTTATTATTCCCATTTACAGCAGTAGTAACATTAATTTTTGCAGTTTGGGCATTATTTAAAACAGATATATTTACAAGACATTATTACATAGGACTTGTATTAGCATTAGTGGCAGTAGTATTCTTTGTTTTATCTTTCATTTTTAATAAGCAAGGAAAAGACTTAAAAGCATTTTTAGCAACTGGAGCTACACTAGGATTTTTAACAATAAGTGTTTTTGTAGGATTATTTCCAAGAGCTATTATCAATAGTGAAGATGTGTCTCAATCATTATTCATATATGATGCGGCTAGTGGTGGATACACGTTAAAACTTATGACGATAATTGCATGCTTTATGTTACCTTTTGTTTTAGGGTACCAAGTGTGGTCTTATTATGTATTCAGACAAAGACTTAAAAAAGAAGATGAATTGGAGTATTAATTAATGGTAAAAAAAGCTAGGAAGAAAAAGATAAAACTTCCTGTAAAAAATAGCTTGAACCTTTTGTTATTAATATTTTCAGTACTAGAAGCAGTTTGTATAATTTTACAAACTGCTTTTTTAGCTAAAGCAATAGTATTGTTATTTAATGGTAATTATAACATTGAAAAAGAGGCACTATTATTTTTTACAGGATATGTATTAAGGACAGTATTTTTACATTTACAACAATATTTTACAGAATTAGAAGCAGTTAAATTGGAGAAAAAATTACGACAAGATCTTATAAATAGTTATTTAGTTAATGGATTAGATTTTGTGCAAAAAGAAGGAACTGGAAAATCTGTTACATTAGCTATTGAGGGGCTAGGTCAAGTAAAAAATTATTTTGAGTTAAACGTATCTAAGAAACTTAGAAGTATTATAATACCTACTTTTATTGTATTTTTTATTTTTTATACAGATCGTGTTTCAGCTATAATGATTTCTTCATTTTTACCTGTTATAGTTATATTTATGATATTACTTGGTGTAACTGCTAGAGAAATGTCAGATAAACAATACAAAAAATATAGAATGCTGTCTAATAACTTTATTGATACAATAAGAGGTATAGAAAGTTTAAAATTTTTAGGAATTAGTAAAAATTACTTACCAATAATGGAAGAAAAAAGCAAAGAGTATAGAAAAAGTACAATGACTACACTTAGGTATGCATTTTTAAATAGTTTTGCACTAGATATTTTGACAACATTAGCTATTGCTTTTTTAGCTGTAAGGCTAGGTATTTTACTGTTAGATGGTGAAGTTTATTTACTGCCATCATTAACTGTATTATTAATAGCTCCTGAGTTTTTCTTGCCGATGAAACAAGCAGCAACTGATTATCATGCTTCGTTAAATGGACAAGTAGCGTATGAAGAAATACTTAGAGTAATCAATAACAAACCTAATTTTAAAACTGATAAAAAAATTATCAATAATTTTGAAACATTACATTTAGAAAATATAGTAGTTGAAAAAGAAGAAAATACTATATTAAAAGATGTTAATTTAACTATAAATAAAGGTGATAAAATTTGTATAGTAGGGCATAGTGGAAGTGGAAAGACTACACTTATATCTGTTCTAGCAAGTTTTTTAGATGCTACATCGGGAACTATAAAATTAAATAATGAAGTAATAGAGTTGAAAAATTCAAATTGGATAAGCAATGTGTCATATATTTCACAATTTCCATACATATTTCCTATGTCTATTAAAGAAAATATTTTATTTTATGCCAAAGATAAAGTAACAGATGAGCGTCTAAAAGAGGTATGTAGTATTGTAGGATTAACTGATTTTATTGAAAACTTAGATAATAAATATGATACTTTAATAGGGGAGAGTGGCTTAGAACTTAGTGGAGGTCAAGCTCAAAGGATAGCTATAGCAAGATCGTTAATAAGTGATCATAAAATAATTATATTAGATGAACCTACAAGCCATTTAGATATAGAAACAGAATTTGAAATAAAAGAAAAATTACTAAACTTATTTGAAGACAAGACAGTCATTATTGCAACACATAGACTACATTGGCTTAACGATATGGATTATGTAGTACATATGAAGGCAGGAGAAATAGTAGATTTTGAAAAGTTAGATACTTATAGAAAATCTAAAAAGTATGAAAATTTAAAATATTTATTAACAGGAGGTAAATAATGACAACAGATTCATTAATTGTAAAAGATGTAAAGAATAATAAAAGTCAAATGTCTTTAATAATAATTCTAGGTTTACTTTCTGTGATAAGTGGTGCTGCATTAATGTATGTTTCAGGTTTTTTAATAAGTAAATCATCATTAAAAATAGGTAATATATTAATGCTACAAGTACCTACAGTATTAACGAGAACATTCTCACTTTCTCAATCAGTATTTTCTTATATACAAAGATTAGTTAGCCATGATTTAGTTCTTAAAATTATTGAAAAAATGAGAAGTAAAGTATACGTAATATTGGAACCTATGGCACTTAGATTAAAGAAAACTTATAAATCAGGAGACTTGTTAGGATTAATATCTGAAGATATTGAACATTTGCAAAATATTTATTTAAAGAGTATATTTCCTAGTATTATATCATTATTACTTTATGTAATTTTTATTACCGTAATGTTTGGATATGATGCATCTTATGCAATTTTAGCAACACTTTTTGGAGTGTTTATAATATTTGTTATTCCTTTTATTTCACTAATAGTAACTAGAAATAATTTAGCTATTATGAAAAATTCAAAATATGAACTTTATAAGGATTTTACTAATGCAATTTTTGGAATATCAGATTTAGTTTCGGCTAATAAAGAAGAAGATTTTATAAAAGATTATAGAAGTAAAGAAGATATTTTGTTGAAAAAAGAGCATAAAACTAAGTTATTTATCCATATAAGAGAAGTAATAATTCAAATACTAGCAGCTTCTGTAGCTTTATTTATGGTTTATAGTTGTAGAAATATGATAATAAATAATACAATAGAAAATGTTTATATAGCATCATTTTGTATGGTTACATTATCGGTATTATCAGTAGTAGTTATGACTGGAGAAGCAATTTCACAAATTCCGGCATATCAAGTTTCTATTGATAGGGTTAAACAATTTTATAAATCTGAAGAAAATATATCTAATGTTGATTTAGAAAAAAAAGATAGTGATTATATAATAGAAGTTAATAATCTTAAATTTTCATATGATGATAAAACTCCCGTTTTAAACGGTATAGATTTAAAAGTTAAATGTGGAGAAAAAATTGCTATTTTAGGACGTAGTGGAGTAGGAAAATCAACTTTAATTAAAGTGTTAACAGGAACATATACAAATTATACTGGTGATATATCTATTTTAGGGTATAAACCTAATGAAAAATTGTTAGGAAGTAAGATTTCGTTATTAAACCAAAAACCTTATTTATTTGATATGACTATTAAAGAAAATATTGAATTATCAGTATTAGATGATAATTATAAAGAATTAGATATAGAAGATAGCTTAGAAAAAGTACAAATTAAAAATTTAATAGATGAATTACCTAATAAATTAAATACCAGTGTTTATGAATCGGGAGGAAGATTTTCTGGTGGAGAACGTCAACGATTAGCATTTGCTAGAACTCTGATTCAAAATAATGAACTGCTGTTATTAGATGAACCTACAGTAGGACTAGATCCAAAAACAGAAAAAGAATTGTTAAAAACTATTTTTGATAACAGTAAAGATAAAACAATATTGTGGATAACTCATCATATGAATTCTATAGAAAATATGGATAGAATAATTTTTATAAAGGATGGAAAAATTGAAATGCAAGGCAGTCATGAAGAATTGTATAGAACAAATAGTAAATATCGACAACTTTATGACTTAGATATGGGATATTAATAGTTATACTAACGATTTAACATAAATATTTTAAAGAACTCTATTTAAATAGAGTTCTTTTTTGTGTTAGATTTAATGAAAAATTTATCGAACTATGTTATCATATAAAAATATAATTTAAGATTGGAAGATTTATAATATGCAGAAGAAAAATAAAATTGTTATTCAAGGAGCAAGGGAAAATAATTTAAAAAATATAAATTTAGAAATACCTCGTGATAAATTTGTAGTTATTACTGGGTTAAGTGGTAGTGGAAAAAGTTCTTTAGCATTCGATACAATATATGCAGAAGGTCAAAGAAGATATGTGGAAAGCCTAAGCGCTTATGCTAGACAATTTCTAGGAAATGTAGACAAACCTGATGTTGATCTAATAGAAGGTTTATCACCAGCAATATCAATTAATCAAAAAACAACTTCCAAGAATCCACGTTCTACTGTATCTACTGTTACAGAAATATATGACTATTTGAGATTACTTTATGCACGTATAGGTGAAATATATTGTCCTAATCATAATATAAAAATAGAAAGCAGCTCTATTAGTCAAATAGTAGATTCAGTTATGAAATTGCCAGAAAAAAGTAGGATACAAGTAATAGCTCCTATGATAAAAGATAAAAAAGGGACTCATAAAAAACTATTAGAAAAATTAGTTAAAGATGGCTATTTACGATTTAAAATAGATGGGGAAAGTTATGAGTCGGATTTTTTACCTGATTTAGAGAAAAATAAAAAACATAGTATAAGTGTAGTAGTAGATAGAATAATTATAAAAGATGATATTCAAACTAGATTAGCGGATTCGATAGAAGCATCATTAAATTTATCAGATAATGGTTTAGTTGAAATAGAAGATATAAAAGAAAATAAAATATATCTATACTCTACTAAACATAGCTGTAAATATTGTGATTTTACAATGGGTGATTTAGAGCCTAGAATATTTTCTTTTAATAATCCTCAAGGTGCTTGTCCATCTTGTGACGGTTTAGGTATCCACGAAACTGTTGATATTAGTAAAGTAATTGATTGGGATAAATCTATAAATGAGGGAGCTATATTACTATTCAATAATTCCACGTCTGTTTATTACCCGAGTCTTATTAAAGCAGTTTGTGAAAAATTTAATATTGATATGGATATAAGTTTTAAAAAACTTTCTAAGGAACAACAAGATATAATATTCTATGGAAATAAGGAAACAGAAGTTACCCATAAATATATTAATGATGAGGGGATTGTAAGAACAAGAGTTATTTATTTTGAAGGTATAGCAACTGTAATATATCGTCGTTATACGTCTGGAATGACTAAAACATCTAGAGAAGCAATGGCGAAGTATATAAAAGAAGATAAATGTAAAACTTGTAACGGCCAACGATTAAAACCTGAGATATTATCGGTATATGTTGCTAAAAATAATATTGCGGATATTACTAAAATGTCGATAAAAGAAAGTTATGATTTTTTTACAAATATAAAATTAAGTGATAAAGATTTTACAATAGCAAAATTAGTATTAAAAGAAATAACTTCTCGTTTACAATTTCTTAATGATGTAGGGCTTGATTATTTAACATTAGATAGATCATCAGGAACTTTGTCAGGAGGAGAAGCCCAACGTATAAGGCTTGCAACACAAATTGGGTCAAAATTGATGGGAGTAACATATATTTTAGATGAACCTTCTATCGGTCTTCATCAAAGAGATAATGAAAAATTAATCAATACAATGATATCAATGAAAGATCTTGGCAATACTGTTTTGGTTGTTGAACACGATGAAGATACTATGTTAGCTTGTGATTATATAGTAGATATAGGACCTAAAGCAGGAGAACATGGAGGAGAAGTTATTGCAATTGGTACACCTAAGGAAATAATGGATAATCCTAATTCTATAACTGGAGCTTATCTTTCTGGCAGAAAAAAAATTGAAGTACCTACAGAGCGAAGAACTGGAAATGGAAATTTTATAGAAATTAAAAAAGCTAACCAAAATAATTTAAAAAATGTCAATGTCAAAATACCTTTAGGAAAATTTGTAGGTGTTACCGGAGTTTCTGGTAGTGGTAAATCGACTTTAGTAAATGAAATATTGTATAAATCAGTTAAAAATATTTTAAATAAAGAAGATATAGATACGACAGTAGTAAAAAGTGTAACGGGTGTTGCAGAGAATATAGATAAAGTTATTGATATTGATCAAAGTCCAATTGGAAGAACTCCAAGGAGTAATCCGGCTACATATATAGGTGTTTTTGATGATATAAGAGATCTATATGCTACTACTAATGAAGCTAAACTTAGAGGTTATAAAAAAGGACGTTTTAGTTTTAATGTTAAAGGTGGGCGTTGTGAAGCTTGTACAGGTGATGGTATTTTGAAAATAGAAATGCATTTTTTACCTGATGTTTATGTTCCTTGTGAAGTTTGTAATGGAAAAAGATATAATCGAGAAACGCTAGAGATAAAATATAAAGGAAAAACTATAAGTGATGTATTAGATATGACAGTAGGCGAAGCGGCAGAATTCTTTAGTAATATCCCCAAAATACAAAATAAAATTAAAACTATGGTTGATGTAGGATTAGAATATATTCGTTTAGGGCAGAGTGCTACTACATTATCTGGTGGAGAAGCCCAACGTGTTAAATTAGCCAGTGAATTATATAAAAAATCTACTGGAAAGACATTGTATATTTTGGATGAGCCTACTACTGGATTGCATATTGATGACATAAGCAGATTAATAAAAATAATAGATAAATTAGTTGATGGTGGAAATACTGTAGTGGTAATAGAACATAATTTAGATGTTATAAAATGCTGTGATCATTTAATAGATTTAGGACCAGAAGGTGGTCAAGGTGGAGGTACAATATTAGCTGAATGTTCTCCGGAAAAATTGGCTACAATACAAAAAAGTTATACAGGGAAATTCTTGCGAAAATTACTGTAAAAATTTACAGATAAATACAAAAACGTTATAATATAGAGTCTTATAAGCTTCAATTAATTATAATTTACTTATAATTAAATTATAAAAAATATTATAAATATATTGTTAAGTATAAAAAAATATGGTAGAATGTATATAGAACTTAAGTATTCGTAGGGCTTATTTATATTCGGGCCTAACACTTTTTTTAAGGGAATAAGAATCTTCTATAAGTATTATGTGCTTAGCCTCTTTATGACGCTAAGATTAAAGAAAGTAGAGCTATTATACCCACCTGATTATATCAGGACCAATTTTTATAAGTTTCTACGATACTTCGGTCTAATGACTTAGCTTGCCTAAGTCATTTTTTAGTTGTAGATTTTTATTACACAATAAATATAAATTTACAATATTTGATGAATAGAAATTTAATGAATAGATTTTGTTTAGGCAATATAGAAATAATTTATAATTAGTAGGAGGATAAGGGTGTTACATCAATTTTCAAGGAATGAATTAGTAATTGGAGAAGAAGGTCTAAATATATTAAAAAACAGTAGAGTAGCTATTTTAGGTATAGGAGGGGTAGGTTCTTTTGCGGCTGAGGCTTTAGCCAGAAGTGGTATAGGATCTTTAGTATTAATGGATAAAGATAATATTGATGTAACTAATATCAATAGGCAAATACACGCTAATACATTAACAGTAGGAAATAGTAAAGTAGAAGAGATGAAAAAAAGAATATTAGCTATAAATCCTGAATGTGAAGTCATAGCACTAAAAAATTTCTATACAGAGGATACTTATACAGAATTTTATGAGAGACCATTAGATTTTGTAATAGATGCATGTGACACTGTAACATATAAAATTCATTTAATTAAATATTGTTTAAAAAATAAAATAAAATTCATTTCTGTAATGGGTGCGGCTAATAAATTAGATCCTACAAAGTTTGAGATTTCTGATATAAAAAACACAAAAATTTGTCCATTATCTAAAGTTATTAGATTAAAATTAAAAAAAGAAAAAGTTTTAGGAAAAGTTCCAGTAATATATTCAACAGAGAGCCCATTGATACCTAGAGAAGAATATACAACAAGAATAGGGAACCAAGAGTCACATATTAGAAAAGCAAAGACCCCACCGTCATCTAATGCTTTTTGTCCATCTGTTGCTGGATTAATTGCTGCTGGGTATGTATATAGAAAATTATTAGAACATATTACTATTAGAACTATAGAGAAAAGTAATTGAATACGCTAAAATTCATTGCTAAAATTAATAAATAAATTTTGGTAGTGTTTTGATTTTTTTTGTTAAACATTATATAATAAAAGTGTATGGGAGGGATAATTATGCAAGCCAAGGATTCTGTATTATCTAACAATCTAAAAAAACTTAGAAAAAAGCACGGTTATTCAATGGTAGAATTAGCTAATACATTAGGTTTATCTTCTCACGGAGTTTATGCTAACTGGGAATATGGAAGAAACGAGCCTAATATCAATACCATAATATCAATAGCTAACTTATATAAAATTACCGTTGATCAGCTTTTAGGTTATTCTGGTGATAAGCGAGATATCATTGTAGGTGATATTCATGAAGAAGTCATAGATTTAATTAATGATTTAACTATTGATGATGTTAAACTAATAAAAGATGTGATTGAAAGATTTAGTGGCTACTCTTTTTCAAAAAAGCGTAAATTGTAATTAGTTATTCGTTGTTACCAAAAGAGAGTCTACGAAAGACTCTCTTTTTTAGGTAGGTGATAGTTATAAACGTAAAGAAACAAATGCAAGAAATTTTAGATTTTGCTATCGAAAATAAAGCAAGTGATATTCACATTTACCCCACATTAAATAACACTAATAAAATAAAGTTTAGAATTAAAGGAGAGTTATCAGAACATATAAAATTAAACAATGATGAGATAGAAAGTGTTATTTCCCTTTTAAAATTTAATGCCAATATAGATATAGCTCTAAATAAAACCCCTCAAAGTGGCAAATTCAAATATACATTTAATGATAAAATATATTATTTAAGAGTATCGACACTTCCTTTAACAGAAATTATGGAAGGGTGTGTTATTCGAGTTTTTACCGATGAAATTGATGACGTTAATTATAGTTTGTTACCGGAAGATATAGTAAAAATTGACTCATTAAAAAAATATACAAATGGTCTTATTATATTTTCTGGACCTACTGGTAGTGGGAAATCAACGTCAATGTACAAGTTAGCAAAAGATATTTCTAATTATAATAAACAAATAATATCTATTGAAGATCCTGTAGAAAAGAATATAGATAAAATAGTACAGATGCAAGTTAATGAAAAAGCTGGAATAAACTATGATAATGCTTTAAAATCTATATTACGTTGTGATCCCGATGTAATAATGGTAGGAGAAGTAAGAGATAGAGTTACTGCAAAATATGTAATAACAGCTAGTTATTCTGGACACTTGTTATTGACGACAATACATGCAGAAAATTGTATAGGTGTCATAAATAGACTATTAGATTTAGGAATAAGTATCGAAGATTTGAAACAAACTTTGTTATGCATTATTTCACAAAGATTAGTAAAAACAAAGAACAACGAAAGACAATTAATTACAGAAATTTTAGATAAAGAAGCTCTCTATAACTATTTACATAAAGATGAAGTCAATTTTATTACTATGCAGGAGAAATTTGATAATGCATATAAGGAAGGTATAATATCTTATGAAGAAAAAGAAAAATGGGGATATTAAAAAACTTTTATCCAAAGACGATAAAATATATTTTATTAAAAGACTTCACGAATTAATAAAACATGGCTATATGTTAGAAGAGTCTATAGAATTTTTGATGATTCAATATGATGTTCCAGCAGAACGTATTTCTATATTGAAAGAAGAAATGGCTAGTGGAAAAAAATTATCTTACATTTTAGAAAAACTATCTTTTTCTCAAGCAGTAGTTAGTAGAATGCAGTTTGCGGAGTATTATGGTAAAGTAGAGAGTATGCTTTTAGAAATAGAGAATTATTTATTAATAGAGAAAAATCAAAAAGATAAAATTATTAAAACTATTAGATATCCCATGATTTTGACTACAATGCTTATTATACTTCTTATTATTTTCAATTTGTTAGTTATCCCACAATTTCAAAATATTTATACAACTTCAAATATAAAAATGGATACACAAGTTACTATACTTATCAATATTTTATATTATTTACCTAAAATACTTGTAGGTACAATTATTATATTATGCACTTTTTCAATTTATATTTGGTACACTTTTAAATACAAACCCCAAATTTTTTTAAAGACTATTCCTAAAATACCATTAATCAATACTTATTATAAGTATTACTTTTCTTATCAATATTCTTCAGAACTTAGTTTGTTTTTGATGAGTGGTTTTTCTGTAAAAACAGCTCTGGAAGAAATTATAAAAAAAGATTACAATTTTTTCTTTACTATATTTTCTGAGAAAATTAAAGAGGAATTAGTTTTAGGAGAAAACTTTGAAAATGCAGTACAAAAAATAATATATTTTGATTCTAATATTAGTAAGTTTATAGTACATGGTATAAGAAATAGTATGTTAGATAAAGAATTAAAACTTTATAGTGACATAATGCTAGATTCTTTTATAAAATTAATAGATATAAGATTGAAAAAAGTTCAACCCATACTGTTCTTTTTACTAGCTTTTGTCATAATGGGATTATATTTAACGATACTATTACCTATATTTAATATGACAAGTACATTAAAATAGAAAGGAAAAGAATATGAATAGACTAATAAAATTAAAGAAAAAATTTTCAGGGAAAAAAGGATTTACTTTGATAGAAATGTTAATAGTTATATTTATTATAGCAATATTGTTACTATTAATAATACCTAATATTACAAAAAATCTTGATACAGCGAAAGATAAAAGTTCAGAAGCATATGTAAAGACAGTACAGTCTCAAATAACAGCTTACGAAATTAATGAAAATGACAGTAATGTAACTTTCCAAAAATTAGTTGATAAAGGTTATCTAGAAGGTTCTGCTGAAGAAGCTAGTAAAGCTCCTAATGGAAAAACAGTAATAATTAATAATGGTAAAGCAAGTTTACAGCAATAAGGGATTTAGCTTATTAGAAACTATAGGTGTATTATTTATAATAAGTGTAATAATTATAATTTTATCATATAATCCTGTAAAAATTTTTGATAAATACAAAGAAAGACTTGCAGTTAATGAAATTGTATCAGACATTTATAAAGTACAAACTAAAAGTTTAGTTAGTGATAAAGGAAACTCTATTCATTTCTTTGAAGAGTCAAATAGATATATTGTTTATTGTGATTCGATAAGAGAAGATAAATATATAAATGCATATGGTGTATCAGGAACAGGGGATAGAGATTTTAAGTTTAGATACAATAAAGGAAACGTTAATATTGCTAATACAGTTTTGGTAAAATTTAAGCATAGCACATATGAAATAATAATACACCTAGAAACAGGTTATGTAACTGTAAATGAAAAATAATAAAGGTTTTACATTGTTAGAAGTTTTAGCTGGGATATTTATATGTTCTTTGATACTAATATTTTTAATTCCAAATTTAGTTCTTGAATATAATAATTTGAATGATATGGAACAAAAATTAGAATTAAAATATATACTGTATGAAGAATTATCTATTAATGACAATGAACAATTTGAACTTGTAAGAGATGACTATAAAATAGTTGTTACGGATAGTGGAGCAACTATAGAGAATTTAATTACAGGTGATATTGTTGAATACAAATAGTAACAAAGGATTTACTTTAATAGAGGTAATTATTTCAGTTTTATTATTATCTATCTTAGTGATATTATTATCTTATATTTTAAATTTGAGTTCAAATATTTCAAAAAGATTTTTGAGTTATAGTGATTATGAATACGCAATGATGCACAAAAAAATCTTTGAAATATATAATAATTCATCTAAAATGGAAGTTGTAGGAAAAAATATATATTTTATAAATAAAGAAGAAGATATTGAAGATAAGATTGTGTTTACTAGCAAGAAAATATATAAGCAAAGAAAAAATCCAGATAAATATTCTGCTAGGGGTTATTCTCTTTTGTTAGAAAATATTAAAGAATCTTCTTTTGATATTAATAATGAAATATTAACAATAAATATTAAAGATAGAGAAAATAATGTGAGAAAGCTGAAGTTAAAAATAAAAAAAGAACAATCCGAAGAAAATGAAAATTCCGATGAAGATAAAAAGGGAGAAAATGATAATTAAAAAATTAGATAAATTAAAAAATAATACAAAGGGAAGTGCAGTAATAGTTTCTCTTATAGTTTTAAGTTTAATCGTCATTGTAGTTGTTAGTATATCTACCATATACATAAATAAAATCCACAGTCTAAAAAATATAAATGATTATTACGACAAACAAATTATTAAAAAATTAGAATCTAGATAACTAAATTAAAACCTATCTTAAGATATATTCTCTTAAGATAGGTTTTAAACATTGATAAAATTGTATATTCAATATATTGATTGCTAGTTGAGATTAATCTATTTATATAGTATAATTAAATGTAAAATAAAAAATGAGGAAGAAGAAAGATGAGTAAAGTAAGAGTTAGATATGCACCGTCACCAACTGGTAATTTACATATAGGTAATGCACGAACAGCATTATTTAATTATTTATTTGCTAAACATTATGGAGGAGATTTTGTATTAAGAATTGAAGATACAGATTTCAAACGTAATAAAGAAGAAGGTGAAAGAAGCCAACTTCAATATATGAAATGGCTAGGATTAGAGTATGATGAGGGTATATATAAAGAAGGTAAGTTTGGTCCTTACAGACAATCAGAAAGATTAGATATTTATAAAAAATATGCGGAACAATTATTAGCAGAAGATAAAGCATATAAGTGCTATATGACTGCTGAGGAATTGGAAGCTGAACGAGAAGAACAAATAAAAAATGGATTACCTCCTCGTTATAGTGGTAAGCATGCACACTTAACTAAAGAACAGCAAGAAGCTTTTGAAAAAGAGGGAAGAAAGCCAGCTATTCGTATTAGAGTTCCACAAGATAGAACATATAGCTTTAATGATATGGTTAAAGGTGATTTAAGTTTTGAAGGAAAAGATTTTGGAGATTTTGTTATTCTAAAAAATGATGGAGTAGCTACTTATAATTTCTGTGTTGCAATTGATGATCATTTAATGGAAATTTCACATGTATTAAGAGGTGATGATCACATCTCTAATACTCCGAAACAATTAGTGGTTTATGAAGCTTTAGGATTTACACCACCTATTTTTGGACATATGACACTAATAGTTAATGAAAATAAGAAGAAGTTGTCAAAACGTGATGAAACTATTATTCAATTTATAGAACAATATGATTCTTTAGGTTATTTGCCAGAGGCTATTTTTAATTTTATAGCATTATTAGGTTGGTCACCAGAAGGTGAAGAAGAAATATTTAGCAAGGAAGAATTTGAAAAGATATTTGATGAAAAACGTCTTAGCAAATCACCTGCATTCTTTGATAATCAAAAATTAACATGGATAAATAATCAATACATTAAAAAGCAGCCTTTAGAAAGAATAGTAAACTTGTCAATTCCGTTTTTAATAGATAAAGGAATTGTATCTAAAGAGCAAGTAGAAAATAATAAAGAATGGTTTAATAAATTAATTGCGTTATATCAACCGCAGATGAGCTTTGGAGCAGAAATAGTAGAATTAACTAGTATGTTTTTCAAAGAAGAATTAGTATTTGGAGAAGAAGAAAAAGAAATTATATCTTTAGAGACTTCAAAACATGTATTTGAAACTTTAATAACTAAGATAGCAAACTTAGAAGAATTTACAGCTGATAACATAAAATCATCTATAAAAGAAGTTCAAAAAGAAACAGGTATAAAAGGTAAAAACTTATTTATGCCGATACGTATTGCAACTACAGGACAAATGCATGGACCAGAATTAAATCTTAGTTTAGAATTATTAGGAAAAGATAAAGTAATTGCTAGATTACATTCTATATTATAAGAAAAAAATTTTAAAGAAGTAAACAAAAAATATTGACAAGATATATAAATTAATGTTATTATACTTGTTGATATTGTTTATATATCTTCACGAGTAAGCCCCGGAAAACTTAGTCGTTATGACAGATTAAAACAACATCTTAGGAGGAAATGACATATGCGTCAAACTTATATGGCAAAGCCATCAACTGTAGAAAAAAAATGGTATGTAATCGATGCTGAAGGACAAACTTTAGGTCGTTTATCATCAGAAGTAGCATCAATACTTAGAGGAAAACATAAACCTACTTATACACCTCATATTGATACTGGAGATAATGTAATAATTATCAATGCTGAAAAAATTGTATTGACAGGTAAAAAATTAACAGATAAAATTTATCGTCGTCACACAATGCACCCAGGTGGATTAAAAGAAAGAACTGCTGGAACTATGATAGAAAAATATCCAGAAGAACTTTTAGAATTGTCTATCAAAGGTATGTTACCAAAAAATACTTTAGGTAGAGCTCAAGGAATGAAACTTCATGTTTATCGTGGAGCTGAGCACCCACATGCAGCACAAAAACCAGAAAAATATGAATTACGTGGATAATAGGAGGAAAAATTAAATGGCACAAGTAGAATATCGCGGAACAGGACGCCGTAAAAGTTCAGTAGCACGTGTAAGATTAGTACCAGGAACTGGGAAAGTAACTATCAACAATAGAGAAATGCGTGAATACTTACCATTAGAGTCTTTAATATTAGATTTAATGCAACCATTAGAAAAAACATCAACTACAGGAAACTATGACGTTTTAGTAAATGTACATGGTGGAGGGTACACTGGTCAAGCTCAAGCAATTCGTCACGGAATTGCTCGTGCATTACTAGAAGTAAACCCAGAATATCGTAAAGATTTAAAACCAGCAGGATTGTTAACACGTGATCCACGTATGAAAGAACGTAAAAAATACGGTCTTAAAGGAGCACGTCGTGCACCACAATTCTCAAAACGTTAATATATTGGCTTTTATGTCGATTAGAAAACAGTTCATATTTTATGGACTGTTTTTTTTAATAAACTTAGTAAGCTATTCAGTTGAAAAATCGTTATAATTAACTAGTATTCTAAAAGAATATTATTTATGAGTTATCAATATAAAAGTGATATATATTTGAAAGAAGTAATACTAAATGTCAGTGATTTAAAAAACAGACGAAATTTTATAAAGAAATATTGGGGATAAGCTAAGCGTTTTTGATGAATTAGATGATAATATTTTACTAGGTAAAGGTAAAGAAAGATTAATTCGATTAATATAATTAATAATCAAAATTTTATGGTTTGTATAATCTAGCTCTTTTATTACCTAGTAGACAAGATGTAGCAAATATTTTATATTTAGTGGTATAGCTATTTAAAATAAAAACACTTATCTTTAATAAGTATTTCTAAAGATAAGTGTTTTTATTTTTTAGTTTTTAAATTTTCTTCCCATGCTTGTAATCCATTTTTTAGCATATAGATGTCAGTATATCCATTTTTTTTAAGGGTTAAAGCAGCGCGTGGAGCAAGTGATCCATTTTTATCACAAAGATATATAGGTTTATCTTTTAGTAACGAAGAATATTTGAATGACATTTGTGATAATGGAATATTTCTAGCTCCATTAATATGAGCATATACAAATTCGTCTTTTTCTCGAACATCTATTAATTGAACTTGACGTATATTTTTTTTGAATTCAGCATATGGTAATTTTTTAACTGCACTATTAATTCTATAATAATTATAACCACCAATGGCAGCTAAAACTAATAATACTATTAATAAAGTTATTAAAAATTGCATAGAATCCTCCTAGGTATGATATAATAACTATTGAGAATTATATCATATTATTATTTAATTTACAATGGAAGATGCAGGAGTTTTAATATAATGAAAATAACATCAAGTAATAATAAAAAAATAAAAGAGTTACTGAAGTTAAAAGATGTAAAAAATATAAAAAAAGAAAAAAAATATATTGTAGATGGATTACATTTAGTTGAAGAAGCAGTAAAGAACGAAGTCGCATTAGAAATATTTGTAGTAGAAAATTTCCTAAAAAATTTAGATTTTATAAATAAAAATATTAAGGTTAATGTCATAGATGAAGCTGTAGCTAAACATATAACAGACACAGTTAATAATCAAGGAATATTTGCTTTATGTAAAATATCAGAAAAAAAGATATTTTTAGATAATTATAATGACATTATTATACTTGATAGAATACAAGATCCAGGAAATCTTGGTACTATAATAAGAACTGCTGATGCTTTTGGTTATGATTGTGTTATTTTAGGTAAGGGAACTACCAATATGTATAATCAAAAAGTTATGAGAAGCATGCAAGGTAGTAATTTTCATATAGATTGTTTTGATAACATAGATATTGTAGAGTTTATGGATAAATTAGAAGACTATGAAATTTATGCAACTTCATTAACAGGTAAATATTATTTAGAAGATATACATAAGAAACCTAAAAAATCGGCAATTATTTTAGGCAATGAAGCTAATGGAGTATCAGATGATATTTTATCAAAAGTAAATAATCCTATTAAAGTAAATATGTCGGGAGTAGCAGAAAGTTTGAATGTTGCTGTAACTTCAGGTATAATTATGCACTATTTAAAGAATCTATTAAAATAAGTTGAATAATTTGTAATATCTATGTTATTATAGAATATGTTGGAGGTGGAAGAATGTTAAAAATTATAGCAGTGGATAAATCTGGAATGTTACATACAGATATATCTTTAGAAGATTTGAAAAGTGAAAAAATTGCTTGGTATTGGGTTGATTTTAGCATTCCTAAAAAAGAAGAAATAGAATTATTATCTACTTTTTTTAAATTTCACGAACTTTTAATAGAAGATTGTTTAACTTTATTAAAAAGACCTAAAATTGAAATAACTAGACAGCAAATATTTTTAGTATCACATGTTTTAAGAAACATTGATGCTGATTATGAAACATTAAATATGTTTATAGGTCAAAATTATATAGTAACATTTCACTTATCTCATATACAGTATATTAGTAGGGTAGTATCAAAAGTTCTAAGACATGGAAAAGACTATACTCCGTTGCATGTAGTACATATGCTAATTTCAGAAATTGTTGAGGGATATCAGCCGTTGATATCTAAGATAGAAAATAGACTAGATGAACTTGAAGAAAATGATGCTCATACAAAAGGTAGTATAATAATGGATGAGGTATTTGATCTTAGAAGTGATTTGTTAAAACTTAGAAGAGGTCTTATGCCGATGCGTGAGTTATTACATAGATTTCTTGTTTCTCGTCGTGTAGAAATGACAGAAAATGATAGAAAATATTTTCATGATATATATGATGATTTAGTTCAACAAACAGAAATAATAGAAGCAAATAGAGAATTAGCTAGTGATATACGTGAGAATTATATGACATATAACTCATTTAGATCTAACAACATTATGATGACGCTAACCGTTATATCTACTATTTTCTTGCCATTAACTTTCTTGGCAGGAGTTTATGGAATGAATTTTACCAATATGCCTGAATTAACTACCAAATATGGATATTATATTTTATGGATAGTAATGGCTTCTATAGCAGGAGGAATGCTTTGGTACTTTAAGAAAAAAGGTTGGTTCGAAATTTTCTAGTGAGGTTTTATGAATTTTTTTAAATTAACTATACTGTTTATAATTATTTTATTTATTAATAAATGTTTATTAAAATTGGAATATACAAAAATATTCAAAAAAAATAGTACAAATGAAATATTTGCTATAAATATGGTATTATCCGTAATTATAGGATATTTATTTTATCAAGCAATTTTATTAATTTACAGTTTATCAACTAATTTAATATAAAAAATAACGTCAATACATTTACATTGACGTTATTTTTTATATTGTACTATATTTCTCGATAAACTCCAACACATTCGCCAAGAACCTGAACATCTCTAGTAATAATAGGTTCATAATCAGAGTTACAAGGTTGTAGAACTACATTATCTTTTTTCTTATAAAATTTCTTTAAAGAAGCTTCATTTGAATCTGTTAACAAAACTGCTGCAATACGTCCATTAGCAACTATTGATTTTTTTCGAATAAATACTATATCTCCGTCTAATATTCCAGCCTCTATCATACTATCGCCTTTTACTCGTAAAGCAAAGTCTGCTCTAGTAGTTTGATCAACATACATGTAGTATTCAAAATCCTCAACAGCATAAACTCCATCTCCTGCACAAATAGTTCCTAAAATTGGAATTTTATTAACATTATCAAATAAGTCATTTTCATTTTCGTAGATGTCTTGCTCTACGCTAGGATTATCTGTAAGTCCTAGCAACCAATTAGGATTAACATTTAAACAATTAGCTATTCTATACAATTTATCTTGTTTAGGTACATATTTACCTTTTAACCAATCGCTAATAGATGAAGGTGTAATGTTTGTCATACGAGATAATTCAATTTGTTTTATATTATTTGTTTGCATATATTCTTTTAATCGTAGATGAAATGTCATTTAATTATCCAACTCCTATTTTATCTTTATTATATATTATAAAGTAATCCGTAATAAAAAACAATATTTTTATTAAAAAATTAAGAAAACTTTACAAAAACTATTGATTTTCGGATATCCGTATGTTAATATATAAATACGGAAAACTTAAAAGAAATTAAAGGAGAATTATAATATGTTTTTATATTGGTTAGTAGCAGTAATAATAATAGTTAAAATTTCTACATTTTTCGAAGAAAATAAAATTAAAATTGTAAAAAGAAAACCTAAAAAGTTATATGTCAAATAAAAACGTTTTAAACAATAAAGTTATTGAAAAAACTTTCTTAAAAGTTTATAATTATTTTATAACATTTTAGGAGGAATAATAATAGATGAAATTAGTTTTAACAAGACACGGAGAAAGCCAATGGAATTTAGAAAATAAATTTACTGGTTGGGTAGATGTTGATATTACAGAAAAAGGACGTCAAGAAGCAGTAGCAGGTGGTCAAAAATTAAAAGAGTTAGGTTTCCAATTTGATGTAGCATATACGTCATATCAAAAACGTGCAATTAAAACGTTAAACATTATTTTAGAAGAAATGGAACAATTATGGATTCCAGTTAATAAAAGCTGGCGTTTAAATGAAAGACACTATGGTGCTTTACAAGGATTAAATAAAGCAGAAACTGCTGCAAAATATGGTGATGAACAAGTACATATTTGGAGAAGAAGTTTTGATGTAGCACCTCCACAAGTAACAAAAGAAGATCCAAATTATCCAGGAAATGACGTAAGATATGCTAATATTCCAGAAAGTGAATTACCTACTGGAGAAAGTCTAAAACTTACTATAGATAGAGTTCTACCGTATTGGAAAGAAGTAATATCAAAAGATATTAAAGAAGGAAAAAATGTAATTATTTCAGCGCACGGAAATAGTTTAAGAGCATTGATTAAATATTTACTACAAATATCAGATGAAAAAATATTAGATTTAAATTTACCAACAGGAACACCATTAATATTTGAAATTGATGAAAATCTTAATATTATTTCTGCTCCAGAATTATTCTAATTATGAAAAATATTAAATATCTTTTAGTAGCTATTTTTCTAGTAGTTTTGCAAGGTTGCTCTAATAATGTAGAAAAAATATCTACAGAAGAAGCTAATAAAATTATATCTTCTATTAGTTCACAAGATTTACAAAAAGTAGAGATTAATAGTTCTAACAATGAAATTATGCTTTACGTAAATAAAGAATTTATTACTAAAGAAGATGTTGATAGTATATTATCTAATATAAGAGTAGGAAATGTTAGTGGATTATCTGCTTTTGATAAAGATAATTTTTCTAATAAAATTTCTAGTGTGCAATTAGTATCTATTAACAAAAATAAAGCTATTTTTAAAATAAATAGCTTAAATGATATAGAATTAAATATTACTACTAGCAGATATTCTGATGATTATGTTAAATCATCTATTAGAGAATTATCACAAAATATCATTAGATTTAATGAGTTGGCAGGTAGGATAGAAATTGATATAAAACAATATAATTTAAGTGATACTAGAATTGATGAATTTAACAATGCTTATAACGAATTAAATAATTCTATTAGTAAGGTCAAGACATTAACTAGTGACAACACTAATTTTAGTAATTTATCTAAGCTACAAGAAAATATAAGAGTTGTAGAAAATAATATGGATGTCATAAAGCAAGCTGTAAATAGTGGAGTTTCTGCTATGAATTCTAATGCTATTAATAACAGCTATCTGAACATAAACGAATTAGATAAAATTGCTAGAGAAATAGTAACTTTATAAAAAAATATCCTTAAACCTAATTACTGGGTTTAAGGGTATTTTTAATTTTCTAGAAAATCAAAAGGTGTAATGTCTTCCATTCCTATTAAAGGATCTATAAAATTAATATTTTTTGGCGTTAAAATAAAATTAGTAATGCTATCTTCATTAACATTATTATTTATGCTTGAAAAATATTTTTCTAGATAGGATTCTCTAATTATAATATTATTTTCATCAATAGCATAATAGAATACTTTGGGATCACCACAAAGAATTAACTTTGTTTTTGCTCTTGTTATCGCCGTGTATATTAGGTTTTTATTTAACATAAAATTGTAATTATCTATTAGAGGAATGATTACATATTCAAACTCTGATCCTTGAGATTTATGTATAGAACAGGCATATGAAAGTGTAATTTGACTTAAATCTTGCTTTTCATATGTTACAAAGTTATTGTCATAATCTACTACTATTTTATATTTGTTATTTTCTTTATAAATATCATAAATAATACCTATATCTCCGTTAAAAATATTGTCCTCTGGCCTATTAACTAATTGCATAACTCTATCATCAATTTTATATATTAACTCACCATATTCTATAAAAATATCATTATCATTGAAATTATATTGAATTGTTTTGTTAATTTCGTTAATACCATACAAACTTTTATAAATAGGAGCTATTATTTGTATTTTGTCGTTGGTAGTTTTTGTCAAAATATCCTTGTAAATATTCGATATATTTTCTAACACTTCAGTTTTTTTAGTAATAAAAAATTTACGATCATCAAAATTTTCTAAAATATCAATTTTCAAATTATTTTTTATTGAGTGTGATAAGCTAATAATACTAGAGTTTTCTGATTGTCTAAAGATTTTATTTAATTTTGTTGTAGATATTTTTTTACTATTTATTAAATCGTTTAGTACATTACCAGGCGCGATAGAAGGTAGCTGATCATTATCTCCAACAAAAATTATTTTAGCATCTTTATTGATAGTTTTTAGCAAATTACTCATTAAGAAAATATCAATCATACTAGCTTCATCTATTATTACTAATTTTGATTGTATTTTTTTGTCAGAAGAAAATTCTTTCATATCTGTATCTTCACTAGTCCAACCAATAGCTTTATGAATAGTTGATGCACTAAATCCAGTGCTTTCTGACATTCTTTTTGCAGCTTTTCCAGTAGGTGCGCATAAAGTTAAAATATTTTTTTCATCATCCAAGAGTTGAACGTAAGAATAATTATTAATTTTTTGAAAGAGTCTTATCACTCCTAGAATTATAGTTGTTTTTCCAGTACCAGGTCCACCAGTTAGTATAGAAACACTATGATTAACAGAGTTTTTTATAGCTTCAATTTGTGAATAATCATAGTTTATGTCTAATTCTTTCTCAATTTCAAGAATATATTTGTTAATTAATTTGGGATTATGCTGTTCAAAAGAATCATCGTTTTCAATTCTACTATTAATATCTTGATATATAAAATATTCTGAATAGTGTATTTCTGGTAAGAAAATATCATCTTCTATATTAGATAGTTGTCCAGTATCTAAGCAATATTCTAATGTATCAACAATTTTATCTTTATCAATTTGTATGTTTCGTGCTTTGTATAAAGTGTTATATGTATGGTATAGTAAATTGTTTTTTTTGATGTATGTGTTACCACTGCCATAGCAATAATTACTTAAAGTATAAATAAATCCAGCCGCGATTCGTTCTGTATCATCGGCAGCTATTCCTATTTTTTCTGCAATTTTGTCAACTGTTGAAAAATTAATTCCTTGTATATTATCAATAATAGAGTAAGGATTACTATGTAATATATCTAGAGTACGTGACTTGTAGTGATTATAAATTTTCATAATCATATTATTACTTAAATTATATTCATTTAATTTCAATATTATATCTTGGGTTTGTTTATTACTAATAATAGTTTCATAAATAGTTTCTTTTCTAAGTTTAGGTATTCCTTTTATGCTAAATAAAGCATCCTTATCGTTGTATATTTTATCTAGACAATCAACTCCTAATTTGTCAACAATTAATTCAGCAGTTTTTTTCCCTACACCTTTAAATGTAGGGCCAGATAAATAAGCAACAATAGTTTCTTTATCTTGTTTTATTACTACTTCAGCAGTTATAGAAGAAAGTTGTACACCATATTTTCTATGTTCAACTAATTCACCTTTAAATAAATATAATTCGTCTTCTTTAAATTCTATATTATCAAATGTTCCTGTAACTGTTAGATAATCACTATCAGTAAAATCATAACTTTCATTCAAAAATACTGATAAAATAAAGTAATTATTATCTTTATTTTGAAAAATTATTTTATTTATGTATCCTTCTATATTTAACATATAATACCTCTATACTAATATAATATCTTAATATTATAATAATTGATTATTATTGTCTAGTATTATAATATTTTTATTCAACGTAAATATTATAATTTTATTACAAAAAAGTTTATATACTACAACTTTTTTAATAATGTGATATAATTACAATAATAAGGAGATATATTATTATGGTAAAACTTGAATATATTTATAAAGAAATATCTAAATTAGCCAATGAAAATTTGGCAGAAAAATGGGATAATGTAGGAATAATGTTAGGAGATCCTAAAAAAAATGTAAACAAAATTCTAATAGCTTTAGATGTAACTACATTTGTTGTAGAAGAGGCCATAGAAAAAGAGGTTGATTTGATTATTTCTCATCATCCTTTAATATTTAGTCCATTATATAAAATTGACTATGCAAATTTTAAAGGACAAATAATTAAAGAATTAATATTAAATGATATAGCTGTTATTTCGGCACATACTAATCTAGATTCCGCAAAAGATGGATTAAATACTTATTTATCAAATTTATTAGGTTTAAGAAACCTTACAGTATTAGCAGAAAATCCAAACAATAGTGAAGTTGGACTGGGAAGAGTGGGAACTTTACCAAGTGAAATGTCTCTTGATGATTTTATAACTTATACTAAAGAAAAATTAAGTTTAAATTTTGTAAAATTAGTCAAAGCTAATGAAAATGATATTAAAACAGTAGCTATACTTGGAGGTGCAGGAGGTAATTTCGTTTATGATTTACCTAAAGTAGATATATACCTAACAGGTGATATAAAATATCACGAAGCTATTGATGCAATAGAAATGAGACAAAATTTATTAGATATAGGTCATTTTGCAGAAAAAGTTAGTAAAAATTTATTAAAGGAATATTTAGAAGGTTTAGATTTAACTAAAGAATGTGATATTTTCTTATCAAAAGTAGAATATGAACCATTTGAAATAAAATAGGAGGATAAAAATATGAGTAAAGCTACTCCTACCATGGAAGATTACATAGAAGTAATTTATTATTTAGTAAAAGAAAAAGGATATGCGAGATCAGCAGACATTGCTTTAAAATTAAATGTCTATCCATCAACAGTAACTAAGATGTTAAAGAAGTTAGATTCTGAGGGATATATATTATATGAGAAATATAGAGGGATAGCATTAACACAAAAAGGGAAAAATATGGGAGATTATGCACTAAGGAGGCATAATATATTAGAAGAATTCTTAAAAACTATAGGGGTGAAAGAAAAGAATATTTATGATGAAGTTGAAGGTATAGAACACCATTTAGGACGTGACTCTATAAATAAAATACAACTTTTAACAGAATATTTAAGAAAAAATAATTACAAAATTGACTAGATTGGACAACATATATGGCAGACAAAGAATATTTAAAGTTATGTAAGCATATTTTAGAAAATGGAATTTTAAAAGATGATAGAACAGGAGTAGGTACAAAAAGTATATTCGGCTATCAAATGAGGTTTGATTTGTCTAAAGGATTTCCATTATTAACTACAAAAAAAATTAATTTTAATTTAATATGGTCCGAGTTGTTATGGTTTATTAAAGGTGATACTAATATTAAGTTTTTATTAGAAAACAATAATAATATTTGGAATGAATGGGCATTTAAAAAATGGATAGAAAGCCCTGAGTATAATGGTCCTGATATGACAAATTTTGGACATAAGGTACTAAAAGATCCTGAATTTAATAAAGAATATCAAAAGCAAATGAAAATATTTAAAGAACGTATTTTAAATGATAACACATTTGCAGAAAAGTATGGAGATTTAGGAAATGTTTATGGGAAGCAGTGGCGAAATTTTAATGGTATAGATCAACTAAAAAACGTTATAGAGCAAATTAAAAATAATCCAACGTCAAGAAGAATAATTTTATCTGCATGGAATCCCAAAGAAGTAGATACTATGGCTTTACCGCCTTGTCATACTATGTTTCAATTTTATGTATCAGAAGGAAAATTGAGTTGTCAATTGTATCAAAGAAGTGGTGATGTTTTTTTAGGCGTTCCATTTAATATTGCATCTTATGCACTTTTGACAATTTTAATCGCTAAAGAGTGCGATTTAAAAGTAGGGGAATTTGTTCATACTTTGGGAGATGCCCATATTTATACTAATCACTTTGAGCAAGTAAAGAAACAGATAGAAAGAGAGCCTTATAACTTACCAACATTACAAATTAATGATTTTGATACAATTTTTGATTTGAGCATAGAAGATGTATCGTTGAAAAATTATGAGTGTCATCCATTTATTAAGGCACCGATAGCAGTATAGAGTGGAGGAATTTGATGATATCTTTAATAGTAGCATACGATAAAAATAAATGTATAGGAAATAATAATACTATTCCTTGGAGATTAAAGGGTGATATGAAGAGAGTTAAATCCCTAACAACAAATCAAACGATATTAATGGGAAGAAAAACGTATGAAAGTATAGGGCGTCCGCTTCCTAATAGAGTTAATAGGATTTTAACTAGTAATAGTAATTACAGTGCTGAAGGCGTAGAGTTATTTACTAATATTGACGATGCTTTAAAGAATATTACTACAGAAAAATTATTTATTTTTGGTGGCAGTAAAGTATACGAGCAACTTATAGATAAATGTACTGAAATCTATATAACAGAAGTTGAGGCAAATATAAAAGGAGATAGTTATTTTCCTGATTTTAATAAAAATGAGTGGTCTTTGGTTAGTGAAGAGAGCTTTAAGAGTGATGCCGATAATGAATATGATTATAAATTTCTTTATTATAGAAAAAAAGAGGTGTAGTTATAATGAGAAAAATAAAAATAGTTACTGATAGTGCAGCAGATTTAACTAAAGAAGAAATAGAAAAGTACGATGTTGAGGTAATACCTCTAACAGTCAATATAGACGGAGAAGAATTTGAAAATATAGATAATAGATTATATATAGAAAAAATGCGAACGACAGACAAATTTTCTACAAGTCAACCAGCTGTGGGGAAATTTTATGAAACATACGAAAAATGGACCAAAGAAGGATATGCTGTTATATCTATTCATATTTCAAATGTAATTAGCGGAACTGTAAATACTGCGATGTCTGTTGCAGCAGAATTTGATAATGTTTATGTTATTAATAGTAAATCAGCATCAAGAGGGACATCGTATTTTGTTAGAGATTGTGCTAATTATATTGCTGATGGAAAAGAAGTAGAAGAAATAGTAAACTATTTGAACGAAAAAGTTAATAAAGTTATTACCTACGTAACTATTGATAATTTAAACAATTTAGTAAAAGGTGGACGTATAAAAAGAACAGCAGGACTTATAGGTAACTTGCTAAATATTAAAATCTTAACAAAAACAACGGATACAGAATTAGCTCCTCTAGACAAAGTTAGGGGGAAAAAGAAACTTATCCAAGCATTAATAAGCAATATGCGTACTGAAATAGCAGACAGGAAAATAAAAACAATAAGCCTACCGCATGCTTTATCATCAGAATACGTCAAACTGATAAGAGACGCTATAGCAGAAAATTTTGATTATATTGTAAAAGATGAAGATATTTTTGTAACAACACCTATAATATCTACCCATACGGGAGAAGGGGCTGTAGGAGTTTTAATAGAGTTAGCATAATTTTAGGAGGTAGCTCATGACAAAATTTGATAATACTGATATGTTTAATAAAGAAGAATACAATAGAGAGTTTATTAAATTGACTCTAGATAATGTTATAGATAGTATAGAAAGTAAAGGGTATGATCCTGTTAGTCAAGTTATGGGATATATAAAAACAGAAAATCCAGTTTATATACCTAGATACAATGGAGCTAGAGAAAAAATTTCTAAAATACAAACAGAAGATTTGTTAGAATATTTGATTTACTATTTTGTTGATAATAGAAAAAAATAATTAAGGAGAAATAATGATAGGTAAACGAATTATGGCTCTTGATTACGGAAGTAAAACTATAGGAGTTGCTATAAGCGATGCTTTGCATATTACAGCACAAGGTATAGAAACTATCCAGATTAATGAAGCTATAAAAGACTTTAAGATAAAGAGAATAAAAGAGCTAGTAGACGAATATGATGTAGATAAAATAATAGTGGGCTTACCTAAGAATATGAATAACAGTATAGGTTTTAGGGGAGAAGCCACATTAGAATTTGTAGAAGTATTGAAAAATAAGTTGAAAAATATAGAAGTTATTTTACAAGATGAAAGACTTACTACTATGGGAGCTGAAAGAATTTTGATAGAAGCAGATATATCTAGAAAAAAAAGAAAAAAAGTTATAGATAAAATGGCAGCTATTTTAATTTTACAAACGTATTTAGATTCAAAATAATATTAATTTATAGGAGAATAATTATGAACGAAAAAGATTTAGACAAAATGAATGTTGGAATGGATGAAGAAGTTTATACACTGAGTGATGAAGATGGTGTAGAGAAAGAGTACAGAAAGATATTAGAGTTTACTAATCCTACTAATAACAATTTGTATTATATTTTTACTGAAGAAGCAAATATTGATACTGATGAATTACAAATATTCCCTATGGTTTGTATAGAAGAAGATGATCAAGTTAGATTTGAACCTGTAGAAACTGATGAAGAATTTGATATGATTTCAGAAGTTTTAGATATATTATATTCTGATTCTGAGGAGAATTAATAAAGTAATGAGAGAAGATAAGTTAAAACGTCGAGATGAACTAAGAGCAAAGAATAAGAGAAAATCAAAAGATATATTACCTACAATTTTTATAGGAATAATGTTTTTATTAATAGCAGCATTATCATATACTTATTATTTAACTACGCCAGTAGACAAAAGTAATCAAAATAAGATTAGTTTAGAAGTTAAGGAAAGTTATGGTAGTAGTATTATAGCTGAAACATTATATGAACAAAAATTAATAAAAAGTGCAAATTTATTTAAAATATATGCTAGATTACATCCTAATAGCGACTTTTATGTAGGTAATTTTGAACTTAGTCAAGATATGAATATGGCTAGTATTTTTGAAGCATTGACAGATAAAACTAAAACTAATTCAGGAGTCAACCTTTCTATTATAGAAGGAGATAATATAGAAAAGATTGCTGCTAAGGTAGAGAAGGTTACTGATATAACAGCAGATGAATTTTTAGCTAAAGTAAATGATAGTACATTTATTGAAACCTTAAAAAAAGAATACCCTAATCTTATAACAGATGCTTTAGATAATCCAAATATAAAATATAAATTAGAAGGATATTTATATCCTGCAGCGTATAATATAGATAATAGTAATAAATCTAATGTAGAAACATTAATAAAACAAATATTAAAAACAACTAATGATAGAGTTGTTCCACAATATAATAAAAATAGTAAAGTATGGAATATATCTGGTATTAATCAAAATATAGATATTCATGACTATATAACTATGGCTAGTATTTTAGAGAAAGAATCTACAGCAGATACTGATAATAAATCTATAGCAGGGGTATTCCTAAACAGATTGAAAGTAGGTATGCAATTACAAACTGATCCTACAGTATATTACAGTGTAGGTAAAACTAACGGAGCACTAACTGTACAAGATTTAGCAAACACTAATCCTTATAACACTTATACTAATTTAGGATTTCCTCCAGGACCTATTGCAATGCCTAGTCAAAAATCTTATGAGGCACTTAATGATGCTACTCAACATGATTACTTGTATTTCTTAACTGATAAACAAGGTAAAGCATATTTTGCAAAAACATATGCAGAACATGAGGAATTAGCCAGAAAATATGTTGAAGGATATATTTCAACTAACCAATAAAATATAAAATAAACTTGAGCAACAATGAAGTGCTCGGGTTTATTTTATTTTGTAGTATACTACTTGCATTAATTGACTTTTAATATAAATTACTTTATAATTAGATATATTTTGTGAGGTAATAATATGGATAAAAATAATAATGTGAAATGCTCATTTTGTGGGAAAAATTCAGATGAAGTTTTTAAAATGATAGCTGGAAGAGATGTATTTATTTGTGATGAGTGTGTTGAACTATGCTATGATATGTTAGATCAACAAAAAATTTTAGATAATAGTATGAGCGTTGATAGTTTTAAGCTATTAAAACCAAAAGATATTTTTAAAAATCTTAATGAATATATAATAAGTCAAGATAAAGCAAAGAAAGCAGTAGCAGTAGCTGTTTACAATCATTATAAAAGAGTAACAGCTACTCAAGATAATGAAGATGTAGATTTACAGAAGAGCAACATAGCTTTAATAGGAAGTACAGGATCTGGAAAAACTTTAATAGCTCAAACATTAGCAAAGATGTTGGATGTTCCATTTGCGATTGCAGATGCTACTACATTGACAGAAGCTGGATATGTAGGAGAAGATGTAGAAAATATTTTATTACGTCTTATACAAAATGCTAATTATGATATAGCTAGAGCAGAAAAAGGTATTATATATATTGATGAAATTGATAAAATAGCAAAAAAAGGAGAAAATGTTTCTATAACTCGTGATGTTTCTGGAGAAGGTGTTCAGCAAGCTTTGCTTAAGATTTTAGAGGGAACTGTAGCTAGTGTACCACCTCAAGGAGGTAGAAAACACCCAGGCGAAGAAATGATAAAAATAAATACAAAAGATATACTTTTTATTATCGGTGGAGCTTTTGCAGGAATAGAAGAAATTATAAAAAGACGTCTAGGTGATAAAATTATAGGTTTTTCTAAAACAGAAGAAAAAGAAACTTATACAGAAGAATCTATTATATCGAAGATAAAACAAGAAGATTTAGTAAAATTTGGTATTATTCCAGAATTTATAGGAAGAATACCTATTATTTGTTCTTTAGAAGAACTAACGGAAAAAGATTTAGTTAGAATTTTGGTAGAACCAAAAAATTCAGTGATAAAACAGTACAAATATTTATTTGAGCTAGATAATGTAGAACTAATATTTGAAGATAAGGCATTATTAGCAATAGCCAGAGAATCAATAAAAAGAAAAACAGGAGCAAGAGGACTACGTTCAATTATAGAAGAAATATTAATGGACGTTATGTTCGAACTACCTAGTAAGAAGAATGTTAGTGAGTGTACTGTTACTGAAGAAAATGTAAAAAATAAAACTAAACCACTATTAACATAAGGAGAATTATTTTGGATAAATACTATTTATTGGAACATAAAGAATTTCTTGTCCCAGGGCACAGTTATATTTTGGAAGTTTATGATAAAAATTTTTTAAAAATATTTAAAAATCTCAACAAGGATAAAAAAATTAATGTTTTTATTACTAGTAATAGAGAACCACTAGATAATTTTAATGAAAATTCTAATGACGATGATTTTTTTGACGAGCAAGGATTCAATAAATACTTTGGAATGTATGGGAATATCACTTTTGATAAAAAAAGCAAACTTTTTACTTATAACTGTGAGGGTATAGCAGAAATAAAAAGTGGTGTTTATAAAAATGATATAGTTGAATATTTGGATATAGAAAAGTCACAATTTAGAAATACTGATTTTGATCAAGAAGAGACATTAAAAGAGTTAAAAGTTTTGTTCAAGAAGTTTCAAGAAATAAGTAAGATAGATATAGGATTTTATAATATAAATGATTTGAACAAATTTATTAATAAAAATTTGAAATACTTTCCGTTAGATGAATTAGCTATGAAAAAAGTTGCGTTCACTCTTGACTTAAAAAGAAAGGCTAAATTTGTTATAGACGCTATCCAAAAATTTTTGGGAACGGCAGAATACAAAAATAAAATAGATACTAAAGTAAGAATTAATATTGACAATCAACAAAAAGAATATTTTTTAAGAGAACAAATGCGTGTAGTTCAAGAAGAACTTAAAGAATTATCTCCAGAAGAAGATGATATAGCAGAACTTAAAAATAAAATTTTAGAATTAAAACTAAATTCAGCTGATGAAGATGTTTTATTAAAAGAATTATCAAGATTAGAAAAAACTCCTCCAATGGCTCCAGAACATGCAATAATAAGAAGTTACTTAGAAACAGTTATTTCTTTACCATGGAATGTATATACTAATGATCAAATTGATATTAAGAAATCTGAGAAGATATTGAATGCTGATCATTACGGACTTGATAAGATAAAAGAACGTATTTTGGAATTTTTGGCTGTAAAAAAATTACGTGCAGATATGAAATCCCCAATTTTATGTTTAGTAGGCCCTCCTGGAGTAGGTAAAAGTTCACTTGTTAAATCTATTGCAACTGCAATGAATAGAAATTTTGTTCGTATATCATTAGGTGGTGTAAGAGATGAAGCAGAGATAAGAGGTCATAGAAGAACATATGTAGGTGCATTACCGGGTAAATTAATTCAATCATTAAAAAAAGTTAAAAGTAAAAATCCTGTAATTTTATTGGATGAAATAGATAAAATGGCTTCAGATATAAAAGGAGATCCTGCTGCAGCTATGTTAGAAGTTATTGACCCTGAGCAAAATAATGAATTTGTTGATCATTACTTGGACATACCTTTTGATCTTTCTAATGTATTATTTGTTGCAACAGCAAACAATGTTTCACTTATTCCAGCACCTCTTAGAGATAGAATGGAAGTTATAGAATTAGGGTCATATACTGTGAAAGAAAAAGAGAATATTGCTTCTAAATATTTAGTAAAAAAACAGTTAAAAGAGAATGGTCTAACTGCAAAAAATTTATCATTTACTAAACAAGTAATTAATAAAATTATTAATGGTTATACATATGAAGCTGGTGTTAGAAATTTAGATAGAATAATAGGGAAAGTTTGTAGAAAAGCTGCACTTAAAGTTCTTAGTGGCGAAGAGAAAGTTAAGTTAAATGTAAGTAATATTACTGAATTTTTAGGACCAGCTAGATATGATTTAAAAGATAAAAATACTAGTCCTCAAATAGGAATTGTCAACGGATTAGCATATACTTCTGTTGGGGGTGATACGCTAGAAATAGAAACTAGTATCTCGGAAGGTAATGGAAAGATAATATTGACTGGTAAATTGGGAGAAGTTATGAAAGAATCAGCTCAAACAGCAATATCATACTTACGTACTAATGCAAAAAATTTAAAATTAGAAGACTTAGATTTTAGCAAAATTGATATTCATATTCATGTTCCAGAAGGAGCGGTACCTAAAGATGGCCCATCAGCTGGGATTACTATTACTACATCTCTTTATTCTAGCTTAGCAAAAAAATATGTTGATAATAATATTGCAATGACAGGAGAAATGACTCTACATGGAAAAGTATTGCCTATCGGGGGAGTTAAGGAGAAATTATTAAGCTCTGAAAGAATGGGAATAAAAAAAATTATTTTACCACTAAAAAACAAACCTGATCTTATAGACGTACCTAATGATATTTTAGAAAAATTAGATATTAATTTTGTCACTAATATTTCACAAGTTTTTGATATAGTTTTTAAAGAGGTTTAATATGGTAAAATTTAATGTAAATAATGTAGAACTAATGATTAGTGCTGTATCTAAGAGACAATATCCAGAACATAACATGCCAGAGATAGCTATGTGTGGACGTTCAAATGTAGGGAAATCATCTTTTATAAATACTATATTAAATAGAAAAAATTTTGCAAGAGTATCATCAAAACCCGGTAAAACAAGAACATTAAATTTTTTTAATGTAGATGATAAAGTTGCATTAGTTGATGTGCCGGGATATGGATATGCAAAACTATCGAAAAAAGAAAAAGAAAAATTGTATGATATGATTGTTGAATATTTTGTTAATAGCGAAAAATTAAGTTTTGTTCTTCATTTGATGGATAGTCGACACAAACCTTCAGAAGATGATATAATGATGAATGAATTTTTGAACTATTATGAAATCCCATTTATTATAGTATTAACTAAAGTGGATAAAATATCAAAGAATGATTTAGCTAAAAGTCAAAAAAAAATAAAAAGTGAATTAGATTTAACAAATAATATAGATATAATACCTTTTTCTTCAACAAAAAAATTAAATGTTAATAAAATTTTAGAAAGAATATATTCTATTTTATAAAAGTGAGAGTTTTTCTCACTTTTTTCTGGTTATAACAGAAAAAATTTATTCTTTGTATATTTTTTATTACTTTTATTTACACGAAAGAAATATTTAAAATAAACAGAATATATTGTAATTTAATTGATATTTTGCTATATTATAAATATCTAGTTTTTATAAGGAGATAAAAAAGTGAATATTAACAATTTAAAAGATAAAATTGGAGAACAAGTTACTTTAGGAGCATGGATTGCTAATAAGAGAAGTAGCGGAAAAATTGCATTTTTTCAATTAAGATATGGAGCAGGATTTATACAAGCAGTAGCACTAAAAGAGACTTTAGGAGAGGATAGATATCAAGAGTTACGTCATCTTACACAAGAAACTTCTATTAAAGTAACAGGGGTTATTAAAGAAAATGAAAGGGAACTTTCTGGAATAGAATTAGAAATCACTGATTTTGAAGTTATTAGTATAGCTACTGATTATCCTATTACTCCAAAAGAACATGGAGTAGAGTTTTTGGCAGATAACCGCCATCTGTGGATTCGTTCTAAAAAGCAACATGCTATACTTACTATAAGAAATCAAATAATTAAATCAACATATGATTTTTATGAACAAGAAGGTTTTTTAAAGCTAGATCCACCTATCTTAACGTCATCAGCTCCAGAAGGAACTACAGAGTTGTTCCATACACAATATTTTGATGAAGAAGCATATTTATCACAATCTGGTCAATTATATATGGAAGCTTGTGCAATGTCATTTGGGAAAGTGTATTCATTTGGTCCAACATTTAGGGCAGAAAAATCAAAAACTCGTCGTCATTTAATAGAGTTTTGGATGATAGAACCAGAGATGGCGTTTTGTAATCATAATCAAAGTTTAGATATTCAAGAGAAATACGTTAATTATTTAATAAATGATGTACTTAAAAAGAATATGACAGAGCTAAAAATATTAGGCAGAGATATAGAAGCATTAAAAGCAGCAACAGGAGAGTTTCCACGTATAAAATATAAAGATGCAATAAAATTATTAAAAGATAATGGATTTGATGATATAGAGTACGGACAAGATTTTGGATCTCCTCACGAAACATTTATTGCTAATAGCTATAATAAGCCTGTATTTATAACACACTGGCCAAAAGAAATAAAACCATTCTATATGAAAGAGGATCCTGAGGAAGCAGGAGTGGTTCTTTGTGCAGATTTAATTGCTCCAGAAGGATACGGGGAAATAATTGGTGGTTCGCAAAGAGAAGATGATTATGATACGCTATTAACAAATATTAAGGCTCACGACTTAAATATTGAGGCATATCAATGGTACCTTGACCTTAGAAAATATGGTTCTGTAGAACATTCTGGATTTGGATTAGGCTTAGAAAGAACAGTAGCTTGGATTACTGGAAATGGTCATGTTCGTGAAACTATTCCATTCCCAAGATTATTGAATAGGTTAACACCATAATTATGAAAAATCTTAAATTAGAAGGTCTTTATGTAAATAAAGACCTATTATTAAATTTTCACAATTACAATTTAACTGCATCAGAAATGATATTTTTATTGCAGATTAGTTATATATCAGAACAAGGTGAGCGTCAATTAGATACAAAACAGTTTGCTAAAGAATTGTCTATATCAGAAACTCAATTTCTAACAAGTTTACAAGATTTATATAACAAGAAAGCAATTAAAATTAGTTCTACAAAAAGATTAATATTTTTGATTTTGAATCAAGAGGATAAGTACTATAATTTAAAGGATTTATTAGTATTTACTGAAAAATGGTTAAATAGAATACTAACTCCTCAAGAGATTGATATTATTGCAACGTGGATAGATAGTAAATTTACAAAAAAAGATATTCAAGAGGCATATAATCTTTCTAAAGATATTAAAAATATAAATTATATAAATGCTATATTAAATAATAATACTAATTATTTAGATAATAGTATAAATGAGGATGATATTTTAAATTATGACTGGATTAAATGATATGCAAAAAGCTCAAAAAATTAAAGAATATTTAGACAAAAATTATCCGAATGTTCAAGCTGAATTAAATTTCTCTAATAATTTGGAGTTATTAATAGCAGTTTTGTTATCAGCACAGTGCAAAGATGAGTATGTAAATAGAGCGACAGAGGGCTTATTTCGAGATTTCAAAACTATTGATGATTATGCCGAAGCTAGTGCTAACGATATAGAAAAATATATAAGGTCATTAGGGTTATATAAAGCTAAATCAAGAAATATAAAGCTGCTAGCAGAAATGTTACGAGATGAGTATAATTATATTATACCCAAAACTAGCGAAGATTTAATAAAATTACCAGGTGTTGGAAGAAAAACTGCTAATGTTGTGATGTCTGTTGGATTTAATATACCTGCTATTGCAGTAGATACACATGTAGAACGAATTTCAAAACGCTTAGGTCTTGCTGAAGAAAAGGATAAGCCATTAGTAGTTGAGAAAAAGTTGATGTCTATTTTTCCAGAAAAAGATTGGTCAAAAATTCATCATCAATTAATTCATTTTGGACGTTATCAATGTAAGGCAAAAAAGCCTGAATGTCTAAATTGTGAATTAAAAGATATTTGTAAATATAATAAGCTAGGAGAATAATATGTTCTTAATTTTTCTTTTTGTAATTATTTTTATTGCAATAGATCAAATATCTAAATATTTTGTTGTTACAAAAATGACTTTAGGAGAAAGTATTACAGTAATAGATAATTTCTTCTTTATTACTTCGCATAGAAATAAAGGAGCTGCTTGGGGAATTTTACAAGATAGTAGATTATTTTTTATACTAGTTACTATTTTGTTTCTTATTGCAGTATTTATCTATATTTTCAAAATAAGACAGAATTTAAATAAATTTGATTGCGTTGTCTTTTCTTTAATAATAGGAGGAGCAATAGGTAATTTTATAGATAGATTAAAATCAGGAGAAGTTGTTGACTTTTTAGATTTTAATATTATAGGTTATAACTTTCCAATTTTTAATTTTGCAGATACTTTTATCTGTATAGGAGCGTTACTATTAGCGATAAAAATATATAGAGAAGATTAGTATTAAGAAGTAAAATTAAAATATACATGGATTTATCTAGTATATTTTAATTTTACTTCTTATTTCTTTATAAATGATGTGTTATTACATATACAAATTAATGACACTGTGGTAAAATATTAAAAAGGTATTTTTGTATTATATGGAGATAATAATGGAATTAGAAAAAATAATTAAAATATCACAACTATATGATTTTTATAGCGAGTTGTTAAGTAGTAAACAACGTTTGTATATAAAAAATTATTTTTTTGATGATCTATCACTAGCGGAAATTTCGGAAAATTATGGAATTTCTAAACAAGCTATATCAAATAGTATTAAAAGAACTATAAGTGAATTGGAGCAATTTGAAGAAAAATTAAATTTAATAAAAATGAGTAACGAAAGATTATTTTTACTTAATGAAATAAGAAAAATAAATGACAATAAAGATATTGATATTTTTGTAGAACAACTAATAAAATTAGAAGATTAGGAGAACACTTATGGCATTTGAAAACTTATCAGAAAGATTACAAAGCACAATTGCAAAAATAACAGGAAAAGGAAAAGTTACAGAATTTGATGTAAAAGAAATGATGAGAGAAGTAAGATTAGCACTGTTGGAAGCTGATGTTAACTTCAAGGTTGTAAAAGATTTTGTAAAAAGAATTAGTGAAAGAGCCGTTGGAAGTGAAGTTATGAAATCATTGACTCCAGCTCAGCAAATTGTTAAGATTGTTAATGAAGAATTAATAGAACTTTTAGGTGGAGAATCATCGGAATTAGCTCAAGGAAAAAAGATGACTACCGTTATGATGGTAGGATTGCAAGGAGCAGGGAAAACTACTACTGCAGGAAAGCTAGCATTAAAAGTAAAAAAATCAATGAAAAAAAGACCACTGTTAATTGCAGCAGATGTGTATAGGCCAGCAGCAGTGCAACAGTTACAAACGTTAGGGAAACAATTAGATATTCCAGTATTTTATGTAGATAAAGATCCTGTAGATATAGTAAAAGATGGACTAAAATATGCTGAAGAAAACTACTTGAACTATGTTATTATAGATACAGCAGGGCGTCTACACATTGACGAGTTACTAATGGAAGAGTTACAAAATATTAAAAAGACAACTAATCCTGATGAAATATTATTAGTTGTTGATTCAATGATAGGACAAGAAGCAGTAAATATAGCAACATCATTTAATGAACAATTAGATATTACAGGATTAGTCTTAACAAAATTAGATGGGGATACACGTGGTGGAGCAGCATTATCAATAAAATCTATTACCGATAAACCTATAAAGCTTGTTGGTATGGGAGAAAAAATGAACGATTTAGAATACTTCCATCCAGAAAGAATGGCATCTAGAATTTTAGGGATGGGAGATGTTCTAACATTAATAGAAAAAGCGCAATCTAGTATAGACGAAGATGAAGCAAAAAAAATGCAAGAAAAAATGCTAAATCAAACATTTACATTTGAGGACTTCCTGACACAATTAAATCAAATAAAAAAATTAGGATCGTTAAAAGATATACTAGGAATGATTCCAGGAATGGGTAAACAATTAAAAGGTTTAGATATGTCACAAATAGACGAGAAACAATTTACTTACATAGAAGCTATAATTCAATCTATGACCATAGAAGAGCGACAAAACCCAGATATTATTAATGTACCAAGAAGAAAAAGAATTGCTCAAGGTAGTGGAAGACCTATAAGCGAAGTCCACAAACTTATTAAACAATTTGAAGAGATGAGAAAAATGATGAAGCAATTTGGTGGTATGATGAATGATAAATCGAAAAGAAAGGGATTAGGAAGAATGTTTGGTGGAAAACTTCCTTTTTAGAGGTATATGAACAACATAGTACTTTTTCAACCAGAGATACCTGCTAACACAGGAAATATTGCTAGAACTTGTGTTGGTACAAATACTAGACTACATTTAATTATGCCTATAGGATTTTCTATTGATGATAAACATCTAAAAAGAGCTGGTTTAGACTATTGGGAGCATTTAGATTTAGTAATTTGGGATAGCTTAAATCATTTTTTGGAAAATACTGATAGTAAGAATTACTTTTTAATTACTAAATTTGGAGAAAAAGTTTATACTGATTTTGATTTTTCTAATGATAATAATGAAGAACTATATTTTATTTTTGGACGTGAAACAAAAGGTCTTCCAGAAGAGTTTAGAGAGAAGTACAAAAGTCAAACATTGAAAATACCTATGACGGATAAAGTACGTTCTCTCAATTTGTCTAATACTGCAGCTATGGTTATTTATGAAGCTCTAAGACAGCAAAATTTTAAAGGTTTAATTAACTAAAATTCAGATAATACCGAATTAAATTAAAGACCTACTAGCTAAACAATAAAAATTACTGATATTATATTAATAGATAGAGTAGGTTTTAATTAGTTTATATCAATGAAAATATTATAAATATTTTTTAAATAAAATTAATTAGAAGTACATTTTAAATTTCCAAAATTATAAAAATTATAATAAAATATTTCTAAGAATAAAAAAAGGAGTTATGGTTTTATGAAATTATATTATGCACCTGGAACGTGCGCACTAGCTTGTTGGATATCGTTAGAATGGTCTAATGTAGATTACACAGTAGAGAAAGTAAAATTGGGATCACCTGAATATCTAAAAATCAATCCTCTAGGAATGGTACCTGCATTAGATATTCCTAATTACAAAATTTTGACTCAAGCAAATGCAATATTGCAATATATAGCAGAATACAATAAAGATAATGATTTGGGAGCTGATGAAGGGATAAACGCGACTGCAGAATTTAATGAAATTATGGCATTTTTGACTGGAGATTTTCATCCAGCGTTTTGGCCAATGTTTATGCCTAATCGTTACACATTATCAAAAAATGGAGAAGAATTAGAAAAAGTATCACAAGCAGCATTTATAAGAATTGACAAAGTTATGACATTTTTAAATGGTTTAATAGGTGATACAAATCATGTTTACAAAAATAAAAAAACTGTAGCTGATGCTTATGCCTATGTTATGGCTAGATGGACTGTAAAAACTCCAAAACCGTGGACTGAATATCCAAATATTGCTCGTTTTATGAAAAATATGGAGAAAGATGAAGCAGTTCAAAAAGTTTTGGAACTTTCTAAATAAAATATAAAAATATGAAATAAAATTCAATCTATATTATTTAATTTATAATTATAGAACATAGATTGAATTTTATTATTTTTATATGATTAATCACAATATTCTTTATTATATTAACTATTTTTGATACAATTAATTCAGTATCGCATTATATAGGAGGTAAATACTAATGCTTGAAAATGTTGAATTTACAAATATGTGTATGATTTATGATGAAGACAGGGTAGTTGTTATCGAAAGAAAAAAGAAAGATTGGCCGGGCATTACTTTCCCAGGAGGACATGTAGAATTTGGAGAATCGTTTTCTGATAGTGTTATTCGTGAAGTAAAAGAAGAAACAGGATTGACAATTTACTCTCCTCAAATATGTGGAATAAAAAATTGTATGGAAGGTAATAGAAGATTTGTAGTTTTATTTTACAAAACAAATAAATTTGAAGGAGAACTAGTTTCTTCGAAAGAAGGACCTGTTTGGTGGGAAGATATAAAAAATTTACATAATTTAAAACTAGCTTTAGATATGAACGACATGATTCGTGTTTTTAATGAAGACGATTTAAGTGAATTTTTCTATTTTAAAGATGAAGATGATAATTGGACTTATGATTTGAAATAATTTTATCAAAATATCTTAGAATTAAATAAAAAATATGAGATGATTGGAAGTGAAAATATGGCATCAAGTAAACAGTATTTGGAATTTATTTTAGAACAATTATCTAATTTAGAAGAAATTACGTATCGTTCTATGATGGGAGAATATATTATTTATTATAGAGGAAAAATTGTAGGCGGTATTTATGATAATAGATTTCTTGTGAAGCCAACAAAGTCAGCAATTTCTTATATGTCGGAAGTGGCGTATGAGCAGCCATACGAAGGAGCAAAAGAAATGTTATTAGTAGATAATATAGAAGATAAACAATTTCTTGTAGGATTATTAACCGTAATGTATGAAGAACTTCCAGCGCCAAAAACTAAAAAGAAAAGATAATTAAATGTATACGATAGACAATATTTACTATCGTCTTTTTTTATAATGATAGAATAAGTAGTTAGAATTGGTAGTATCTTTAATTTATTAATATATATTTTATAGTTTTTAAATTTGATATATGTTATAATAAGACGGTATATTTAAGAGAGGAACTATTTATGCTAGAATTTCGAGATGTATTTTTTAAATACGATAATACTGAAGATTACATATTAAAAAATATTAATTTCAAAATTAATAGTGGGAAATGGCTTACTATATTAGGTAATAATGGTAGTGGTAAAACTACATTATTAAAGCTAATTTATGGACAACTACGACAAAATTCTGGAAGTATTTATTTTAACGACAAAGAAGTAAGTGATGATAATTTTTCTGATATTATTAATAATTTAGCAGTAGTTTTTCAAAATCCTGATAGTCAATTTGTAGGTAATACAGTTGAAGAAGATATTGCTTTCGGTCTTGAAAATAGAAATATTCCCCAAGATGAAATGGAAGAAATAATAACAGAGATGCTTACTATTGTAGATATGTCTGATTTAAGAAAAAAAGAACCTAAAGATTTATCTGGAGGACAAAAACAAAGAGTAGCTATAGCTTCGGCATTGGCTCTAAATCCTAAATTATTAATTTTAGATGAAGCTACTAGTATGCTAGATCCTAAAGCGAGGAAAGTGTTATTAGATTATATAAAAAAAGTTCAACTTGAAAAAAAATTTACAGTAATATCAATTACTCACAATGTAGAAGAACTGAAATATAGTGATAATATTATATTGCTTGATAAAGGAGAGATAATAGTAAACGATGAGTCTTCTAATATATATAATCTAACAGAATTATTAGCGCAGTATAATATAGAAATTCCCTTTTTAGAAAGATTAAAGATTGATATTAATAAAAATTTTAAAAAAAATATTTTTAGTGAAAAAGATAATAAGGAGGATATGGTCGAGAAGTTATGCAAGTTAATTTCGAAGAAGTAAATTTTATATATAATCCAGATACACCTTATGAAAACAAAGTTTTAAAAAATATTAATTTAGAAATAGATGAAGGAAGTTTTACTGCAATTATAGGAAAAACTGGAAGTGGTAAATCAACGTTGATAGAACATATTAATGGCTTATTAATAGCTAACAGTGGCTCTGTACAATTAGATAATTTAGTAATCGAAAATAAGAATAGTAGAAAAGAAAAAAAAATATTAGAAAATAATTTAGTAAAATTTCGTGAAAAAGTTGCCATGCTGTTTCAATTTTCAGAGCAACAACTTTTTGCAAATACTGTATTAGAAGATATTGTTTTTGCTCCTATAAATTATGGAGTATCTAGGGAAATTGCAGAAAAGAGAGTTAGTGACTTAATAGAACTAATAGGATTAAGAAAAGAGTATTTGATGAAATCTCCTTTTGAATTATCTGGTGGAGAAATGAGAAAAGTAGCACTTTGTGGAATTTTGGCACAAGAGCCAGATATTCTAGTTTTGGATGAACCTTTTATAGGACTGGATTTTAAAAGTAAAATTGAATTGATGAACCTTATAAAAAAAATATATGAAGAAAAAAAAATAACGGTTATATTTATAACTCATGATATGGAATCAGTTTTACACTATGCTACAGATATTGTAATAATGAAAGATGGAGAAGTTGTAGTTAAAACTAATAATAAAGAGGAATTTGTTAATACTCTTATAAGCGAAGATTATGATTTAACTTTACCAGAAATAATAAAATTCCAATATGATTTAAAATTAAATAATGTATCTTTATCAAAACTACACTATAATTATGATGATTTGTTGAAGGAGATTATGGATAGATTGGAGTATGTTGATGAATAATTCATTATTTAGTAAATATATATCTGCAGATACTCTTATTCATAATTTGGATCCTAGAGTTAAACTTATCGGTACAATTTTTTATTTAATAAATATTTTTATTGCTAATACTATTATAGAATTTGTAGTTTTATTTATATTTTTACTAATATTATGTTATTTAGTTATGATTAATTTAGGATATTTATTATCAGGGTTTAAATCAATATTAGTCATAATATTTTTTACATCACTAATTCATATTATATTTAATAAAACTGGAAGTGAAATATTTAGTATTTTGAATTTTAGTATATATAGCGGTGCAATATATAGTATTATTTTAATGTGTGCCAGATTTTTCTTAGTTATAGCTATAATGATTATATTTATGATAACTACATCTCCTACTGAGTTAATGGCTGCTGTAGAAAAAGGGTTATCGCCATTAAGTAGATTAGGTATTAACGTATCTACTTTTTCCTTGCTGTTATCAATTTCTGTTAGATTTATTCCTACTATTGGAGAAGAAACTAATAGAATTATAAATGCTCAAGTTTCAAGAGGTGCAAATTTACGTTCGGCAGGCATAATTGAAAAAATTAAAAATTTTATTCCTATTCTGATTCCTATATTTATTGCTACTTTGAAAAGAGCAGATGATTTGGCAACAGCTATGGAAGTAAGAGGATATAACCCTGATAAAAAAAGAACAAAATATAAAAAATTAAAGTATAGTAGATATGATTATTTAAGTTATGTAATAATAATAGTCTTAACATTATTTATTGTCATATAAATTTAGGAGTATAAATGAGTATAAAAACAGAAATAATAGAAATAAAAGCAAAAGATAATCAAATATTTGAACAGTTAAAAAAATATTATAAAGATGGAAAATTAATAGCTATTCCTACTGAAACTGTCTATGGATTAAGTGCTGATGCTACTAATGATATAGCTACAGAAAATATTTATAAAGCTAAAGGAAGACCTAGTGATAATCCGCTAATAGTCCATTTCGCTAGATTAGAGCAGCTAGAAAATATTGTTAGTTTTGAAAACAAAAATATAAAAAAATTAATAGATTCATTTTGGCCTGGCCCTATGACTATAATTTTGCCTATGATAAATAATAATAAAATATCAAAGAATGTTACAGCTGGATTGGATACTTTGGCAGTAAGAATGCCCAAAAATGAAATTGCTAGATTAATTTTGGAGAAAACTAATACTTTGTTAGCTGCTCCTAGTGCTAATACAAGTGGGAAACCGTCGCCAACAAAATTTGAACATGTTTATAATGACTTAAATAATAAAATAGATGTGATAATAAAATCAGATATATCTGAAATAGGGCTAGAAAGTACAGTAATAGATTGCACTAAATATCCTTTTGCTATAGTTCGTCCAGGAAGTATAACGAAAGAAGATATTGAGCAAGTATTAGGTAAAAATTCTGTTTATTATAATGAACAAGAGGATCCAACGAAAATTATTTCTCCTGGTATGAAGTATCGACACTATTCTCCGGAAGCTGATTTAATAATTTATACAGAAAGCGAAGATAGTTTATTAGAAAAACTAGAAAAATATGACTCAGAAGTTGGATTTATCACATATAAGAATATGAGTAACAAATTAAAAAATCTTAAAGTTAATATAAAATATTTAGCTGATAGTAAAGAAAACATTGAAGAATGTAATAAAAATTTGTATAATATTCTAAGGGAGTATGATAAGGAATGTGTGAAGAAAATATATATATTAAATATATTAGAAACAGATAAATCAAAAGCTCTTGTTAATAGATTAAAAAAAGCAAGTAGCAAACAATAATTATAAGAGGTTAATTTATGTCGAAAAAATTATATGTAGTTATACCTTGTTATAACGAAGAAGAAGTTTTATTTGAAACTGCAAAAAGAATAAAAGAAAAAATGAATAATATGAAAGATGACAATTTAATTTCAGATGATAGTAGGGTTGTCTTTGTAAATGACGGTTCAAAAGATAGAACTTGGGAAATGATAGAAGAACTTCATAATCAAGATGATATTTTTAGTGGTATAAATTTGAGTCGAAATAGAGGTCATCAAAATGCTCTTTTAGCGGGACTTATGACTGTTAAAGATTATTGTGACGTATCTATTTCCATGGATGCAGATTTACAAGATGATATTAACGCAATGGATAAAATGATAAAAAAATATTTATCGGGTAAAGACATTGTTTATGGAGTACGATCAGCTCGTACAACAGATACGTTCTTCAAGAGATTTACTGCTGAAGGATTTTATAAAGTGATGGAGAAGTTAGGAGCTAATACAGTTTTTAATCATGCTGATTACCGTCTTATGAGTAAGAGAGCATTGGAAGGATTAGCAGAATTTAAAGAAGTAAATTTATTTTTACGTGGCTTAGTACCTATGATAGGTTATCCAACAGATATTGTAACTTATGAAAGATCAGAAAGATTTGCTGGAGAAAGTAAATATCCTCTATCAAAAATGTTAGCTTTTGCGTTCGAAGGTATTACATCATTATCAGTTAAGTTAATAAGATTTATTACGCTTGCAGGCTTTTTAATGATTTTTGTATCAATTATATTCTTCATTTATAGTATAATGAGTTATTTATTTGGTAATGTAAGTAAGGGTTGGTCGAGCTTAATGATTTCATTATGGTTTATAGGTGGAATGATTATGATGTCGTTAGGTATTGTAGGAGAGTACATAGGAAAAATATATTTAGAGACAAAAGAAAGACCAAGATTCATTATCGAAAAGTTTTTAAATAAATAATTTTAGTAGGGTGTTTTATGAAAAAGAAATTAATTTCGAATTTTCTAATATCAGCTGTCGCTATTTTATTTTTTATATTAATGGCATTAAATTCTTTTTTAGTATTGACCAAAACGGCAATATTTCCTACTGATTATCAAGAGACATTTTATTACACACAAGATAATACTATACTGAACATTTTATTTTTAATAGTGTTCAGTATAGCGCTATTTTTTTTATCTAAATATATAAAAAGAATAATAGGAATAAAAAGATTTGTCTTGTTGGCAATGATCTATTTATTTGTAGTAAGCTTATTATTTGCCATACTAAGACGTGATTATGTTCAGTATGATCCTTTTAATGTAATTGATCAAGCCAGTAACTTTTTGCGAAATAATTATACAGGTTTAGAAAAAGGTAACAATTATTTGTATATTTATTCTCATCAAATAACGACAGTGTTTATGTTTCAAATATTTTTTGCAATATTTGGAAGAGTAACTTTTATACTTTATTTGGTACAATGTTTTTCTATAAGTTATATATTGTTTATTCTGTATAAGATTTCAAATATCTTGTTTGATAATGAGAATACTAATTATATAACGGTAATATTAACATTATTTAATTTTCCTTTAATATTTTATGTAGCATTTATATATGGGACATTACCGGGAATGTTTTTAACTCTTTTATCATTTTATCACTTTATTAAATATAGCAAATCAAATAAGTGGTACGATTTAGTAATATCGTTAATTTCAATAAACCTAGCTATTTTATTAATTGGTAATAATCTAATCAATATGTTAGCTATATTTGCTGTTACTGTAATATATCTGATAAATAAATTTGATAAGAAACTTTTAATTTTTATGATTGCTAGCCTTGTGTTTATGACAGGGGCGAAAAGTACTATTGAAAATTATTATGAGGTAGTATCTAAACAAGATATTCCTCAGGGAGTTAATAAAATCTCTTGGATAGCAATGGGAATGCAAGAAGGAGATAGAGAAGCAGGTTGGTGGAATAGCTTTAATTATGATATTATGACAGAAGAAGATTATGATAATGAACGTGTAGTTGAAATTTCCAAAAAATCTATTTCACAAAGATTAAATGTCTTTAGGAATAATCCTAAATACGTAATAGATTTTTATGTTAGAAAGTATGAAAATCAATTTATAGAACCTACTTTCCAAAGTTTGTTAATAACAGCACCTCAAAAAGATGTTGAGGAAGGTAATAAGATTATAGTAATTAAAAATAAATTGTTACAAGAACTATATTTTGGAACTACTAATAAGATTTTGTTTAATGTAATGAAAGTTATGCAAATATTTATCTATTTGTTTACAATGATTTTTGGAGTAATAACTTTTAAAAAGAAAGAATTAAATTATTTAATTATTCCAATAGCCTTTATAGGTGGAACATTATTTCATATGATTTGGGAAGCCAAAAGCCGCTATATATTTCCTTATTTTATCTTTTTGATACCTTTAGCAGCTTACGGATTTGTTATTACTAAAAATATGGTTATAAAATATTATGAAGAAAAAGGAGGAAAAAAGTATGATAAAAAAAATACTTAACTTAATAATAACGTTAGGCCTAGCAACTTGTATTTTAACTCCTAATATACAGGCAGCAGATAATTACGTACCTTTTCCTCAAAAAGAAGAAGTAGATACAACAGAAGAAATATATTTTCGTGATTTAAACCTAAAAGAAGCAATATTGGAATATTACAAATTCCATATAGATAAAGAGTATAAAGATAATAAAATTACTAAAGGTATGATGAGTAAATTTACAACTCTATACTTACCTTGGTCAAACATTTTTTCTTTAGATGGATTAGAAAATGCAGTTAATTTAAAAAATTTAAATTTAGCTAATAATTTTATAGAAGATATAACACCTATAACAAATCTGACAAAATTAGAAGATTTAAATATCAACAATAATAAAATTAAAGATGCAGACGAATTAAGTAAATTAACAAATTTGAAAAAATTAGCTATTAAAAAAAATATAATAACCAATTTAAAATTTTTGAATAATATACCAGTTGAAGAGTTAGATATTTCTTATAATGGAATTTTAAAAAATTCTATTGCAGAAGAAGTAGACTTATCTAATATAAGAACTTTAAAAATTACTGGATTAGGTATAGAAAATATTAATTTTCTTAAAACGGCTACTAAGTTAGAAACTTTATTTGCAGAAGAAAATAAAATAAGAGATTTAGCTCCTTTAGAGAATTTAACAAATTTAAAAATGTTATTTCTTGATAAAAATAATATTGTAGATTTATCGTTATTAAAAAATTTAGAAAAGTTGAGTGAGTTAACTCTTGCCAAAAATAATATTACAGATATAACTGCTCTTGAAAATAAAAAAGAATTGTATAGATTAATACTAGACGGTAATAAATCTCTTAGTAATATTTCAGTACTGGCTACTGTTACAAATTTGTCTAGTTTATCTATTAACGATACTAATGTATCTGATATAAGCTCTTTAAATGATTTAAAATATATTTTTTATGTGTCGCTTATAAATAGCAATGTATCTAAAGATAGTCAAAATAAATTTAGAGAGTATAATGAAAATTATAAAAAAACTCAAAATATAGATAAAAAAGTAGAAATTATAGGTAATAAAGTAGGTAAATATTTCACAATAAAAAATTATATTTTTATGTTAATAATGATAATAATTACATTTAGTGGAATAATTAGTTATTGGAGAAGAAATAAGTAATTTAAAATATTGTTTAGTTAATTCTAAGCAATATTTTTATTTTTTCATATAGTAATTTTTAAGTAATATGTATAAGGTAGCAATGGAATTTTGTTTTTTATAATGTATATGGTATAATAAAGTATTATATATTCGTAGTATTAAGGAGAATTATGGCATTTTTAGAAATAATAGATGAACAAAACTATGTAGATGAAAAGTTTAGAGATTTAATTATTAATTTATTAGAATTAGCAGCGAAAATTGAAAAAGTAGATATTGATAATACAGAGTTATCAATAACTTTTGTAGATAAAGATGAAATTCAAGATATTAATAGAGAATACCGTGGTATTGATAAACCTACAGATGTTATTTCTTTTGCATTAAATGATGAAGTAGAAGGAGAATTAAAAATTATAGGAGGTAATCAAATAGATTACTTAGGAGATATAATTATTTGTGTAGACATAGCTAAGGAACAAGCTCTAGAATATAATCATTCTTTTGAAAGAGAACTAGGATTTTTAGCAGTACATGGATTTTTGCATTTATTAGGTTATGATCATATGACAGATGAAGACGAAAAAGAAATGTTCGGAAAGCAAGATACTATTTTAAACGAATATGGATTACTAAGATAGAAAGAGGATTTAATGTATAACGAATTGATAAAAACAGGATTTATTACTATTATAGGACGACCTAATGCAGGAAAGTCTACTTTACTAAACAATGTTTTAAAACAAAAAATAGCTATTATGTCTGATAAACCCCAAACTACTAGAAATATTATAAATGGTGTTTATACAGATGACGATTCACAAATAGTATTTATTGATACACCAGGAATACATAAACCTAAACATAGATTAGGTGATTATATGATGAAAGTAGCAAATAGTGCAATAAAAGAATCAGAAATAGTCTACTTAATTGTTAATGCCTCTGAAAAGTTTGGTAGTGGTGATGAAAGAATCTTAAATATTATAAAAGAATTAAATGTACCTACATTTCTATTATTAAACAAAATAGATTTAATTACTCCGGAGCAGTTAATAAAAACTATCGATTTCTATAAAGATTTGTACGATTTCAAAGAAATAGTTCCTATATCAGCATTAAAATCAATTAATGTCGATAACTTATTAAATGTTACTAAAAAATATCTTACTCCTAGTATAAAAATGTATCCTGATGACGTAATAACAGATTCTCCAGAATATTTTATTATTTCAGAATTTATCCGAGAAAAAGTTCTGCAACTTACAGAACAAGAAATACCTCATTCAATAGCAGTTGTAGTTGATAAAATAGAAAAAGAAGAAAATTCTAAAAAACTTATAATAGCTTCGATAATAGTGGAGAGAAAATCTCAAAAGGGTATGATTATTGGTAAACAAGGAAAAATGATAAAAGAAATAGGAAAAAGAGCTCGTAGAGATATAGAAGAACTATTAGGAGAAAAAATATATTTAGAATTATGGGTGAAAGTTATCGATGGTTGGAGAACGAAGCCAAATCTTATAAAAGATTTAGGATATAGGGATGATATCTTTGATTAAAAAAGGAATAGTAAAAGGAATTGTGCTTAAAAAAATTCCTTATAAAGATTATCATGAAATAGTACACATCCTAACTGAAAATGGAGAAATAGAGAGTTTTTTTTATGAAAATGTTAATAAAAATAAAAAATTACAAAAACTCTCTATCCCTTGCACAGTAACTGTACAGTACTTTCGCACCAGTGGTATGAACAAAATAATTACTTTAGACATAGATGACTATTTTAATAATATTTTATACGATGTTATAACTAGTAGTTATATAGGAAACTTGTTAGAATTAATATCTTATATGAATAGAATACCACAAAAATATTACAATTTATTATTAGAATTAATAAAACTAGTAAATGAAAATAAAGTAGATGTAAAATTAGTTAATATTTATTTTATTATAAAAATATTGAAATTAGAGGGATTTAATTTTAAATATAAAAAAGATGTAACTGAATATTTATGTTATAGCTTTAAAATGAATATGTTTTTAGATTTTATTGATTCTCCTAGCTCATATTTGTTAAATAATAAATTAGTAAAATTAATATATATATTTAGTAGCTATAATACTGATATTTTGGAAAAAGTTTTTTTAGAGAATGATGAAGTGGTAAAATTATTTAATTTTGTTCATTTATTAATAAAGGAATATTTAGGGTTAGAAACAAAATCTTATAAAAAAATATTAGAATTAGAAGAAATGTTTAATTCTTTTAAGGAGGATAATAGGAAATATGAATAGACCTATTGGTGTTTTTGATAGTGGAGTTGGAGGATTAACCGTTGCTAAAGAAATATTAGAAAAACTTCCAAATGAAACTATTTATTTTTTTGGTGATGTCAAAAATTGTCCTTATGGAGAAAAAAATAAAGAAGAAATAATAAAATATACCAAAGAAGCAGTTGAATTTTTAATAAAAAAAGATGTAAAAATGATAGTATTAGCTTGCAATACTGCTACTGCTGCGGCATTACAATTTTTAAAAGGAAAATACAAAATTCCTATAATAGGGGTAATAAAATCTGGAGCAATTACAGCACTAGAAACTACAAAAAATAACAAAATTTTAGTATTAGGTACTAATTTCACTATAAATTCTAAAGCATATTCAAAAGTTATTTCTAATATTAAAAGTGATATAACTGTTTATGAGAAATCTTGTCCATCTTTTGTGCCATTTATAGAAAGTGAAAATTATAGTGATGAATCTAAAGCATTCCAAATTATTAATAATGAGCTTTTTACTACAAAAACTTATGACATGGATACACTGATATTAGGCTGTACTCATTATCCTATTATTCAAAATTATATTGAAAGTTACTATGATAATAAAATAAAAGTAATATCTTCTGCAGTAGAAACTACAAAAAAAGTCTATAAAATACTAAAAGATAATAAAATGTTAAATAATAAAAAAAGTATAAGTCATAAATTTTTTATTTCAAAAGAGAGTCAAGAATTTAAAAGTACAGCACAAAAATGGCTTAATGAAAAAATTGATTTAGAAATAGTAAAATAGGAGAGTATTTATGAAAGAATTAGTTTTAGCATCGAACAATGAACATAAAAAAAATGAAATACAAAATATTTTAGTAAATTATAAAATATTAACTTTAGATGATATTGGGTTTTCTGATGAAATAATAGAAGATGAAGAAACCTTTGAAGGGAATTCATTAAAGAAAGCGCGAATAGTAGCAAGATTTAGTGGAAAAGATACGATAGCAGATGATAGTGGTCTATGCGTGGATTTATTAAATGGGGAACCGGGGGTTTATTCTGCTAGATATTCGAAAGAAGGTACAGATGATGCAAATATTGACAAACTATTGTCTAAATTAAGAGGTAGAAGTTCTGAGGCAACTTTTGTATCTGTAATATCTTTAGTTACAAAAAATGGAGAAGAATATAGTTTTAGAGGAGAATGTAAAGGAGAAATAATTGATCAAAGACTAGGTACTAACGGTTTCGGTTATGATCCAATATTCTATGTTCCAAAATTCAAAAAAACATTCGCAGAGCTTTCATCAGAAGATAAAAATAATATTAGTCATAGAAAAGTTGCATTAGATTTATTAGTAGAATTTTTAATGACAGGTGGTATTTAAAATGAAGAGTAGAATTAATAGAGATACGTGTATAGCTTGTGGAAATTGCTATGCGATATGTCCAGAAGTTTATGATTGTGATGAAGACGGTATAGCTTATTGTATTCTGGACAATAATGCTATGACAAAAGATATTGATTCATCTTTGTATAAATCAGTGATAGACGCATTTGAATGTTGTCCTACTGGTTCAGTTGTTGTAGAATCAAACTAGAAGGAGGTATACTTTTTTGGCTACAAAAAAAAAGAAAAAGAATACTACCAAGAAAAAACAAACAAAATCTAAATCATTAAATATAAATAAACTTCCTAAAGAATTAAGGGATTTGATTGTATCAATTTTTGTTTTTATTATATCAATAATTTCTTTGTTAAGGATGGGTTTAGTAGGAGAGTTTTTAGATAATACTTTAAAATTATTTTCAGGTAGTTTTAGTTACATAATTTATATTATGTTGATTAGTTTTCCTATATTTATTATTTTTAAGAAAAAAATATTAATAACTCCTTTGTTTATTGGCTTATTAGTTACTTTTGATATTTTGCTAGAAATTATTTTTGTAAAACATAGTAACTATGAGTTTTTATCTTACAAAAATATTAACAATGATAATTTTAACTTTTGGGGTGGGGGGCTAATAGCTAAATATCCTACTAAAATTATAATTCAATTACTATCTTATTATGGAGCGTTAATAATTTTTATATCATTAATATTAGTTATTTTATTAGTTTTATTTAATAAATATTACCCAAATCAATTTAATGATATAAAAAATTATTTTAATAAACAACTTAAATCCATTAAACCACAAAAAATAGTTAAAGAAGTAAAACAAGATAATGGTAAAAAAGTTTCCAAAAATAAAGAAGAAGTATATTCTGATGATATATTAATTGATATTGATAATAATACTTTTAATGCGGATACACAAGAAGTTAATACTGATATTAATAATAATCAAGATATAGATTATAATTATGAAGACAATAAAAATTATGATAATTATGTGCTTCCTCCTTTAACATTATTAAGGGATCCGATAGAAAATAAAAAAATATCTAATAAAGAAATAATGGAAAAATGTAGAATAGTTGAAGGAACTTTTAAGGATTTTGGAATAGATGTAAAAATTAAAAAAGCTAAGGTAGGTCCGTCTATTATACAATTCCAAATTTCACCAACACCGGGGACAAAGGTTAGCAAAATAGTTAATTTGAGCAATGATATTGCTCTGAATTTAGCAGCAAAAGATATAAGGATAGAAGCCCCAATTCCTGGAACTTCTTTTATAGGAATAGAAATACCTAACAATTCAACTCAATTAGTAACAATTAAAGAAGTATTTGTTAATAGTGATGATAATTCACCGTTATCTGTTGTTTTGGGTAAAGATGTATCAGGAGATTCTATTTTTGCAAGGCTTGATAAAATGCCTCACCTTTTGGTAGCAGGATCAACGGGAAGTGGAAAATCTGTATGTATAAATACAATTATAACTAGTATTTTACTGAAAAATAATCCTGACAAGGTTAAATTAATTATGATAGATCCAAAAATGGTTGAATTATCAATTTATGATGGGATACCTCACTTATTAACTCCAGTTGTAACGGATCCAATTAAAGCGGCTGACGTTTTGCATAAAGTTGTTTTAGAAATGGAGAAAAGATATAAAGAATTTTCTATTGCTAGAGTTAAAAATATTGAAAGTTATAATAAACTAGCAGAGCGTGATGAAGAATATAAAGAATTTCCATATATAGTAGTCATTATAGATGAATTGGCAGATTTAATGATGGTTGCATCGAAAGAGGTTGAAGAATCTATAGCTCGTATATCTCAAATGGCAAGAGCAGCAGGCATTCATTTAATTATTGCTACACAAAGACCTTCTGTTGATGTTATTACAGGAGTTATTAAGACAAATATTCCTTCAAGAATTGCTTTTGCAGTAAGTTCTAGTGTCGATTCAAGAACTATACTTGACCAAACAGGAGCAGAGAAGTTATTAGGTAGAGGAGATATGTTGTTCCAATCAATAGATGCAAGTAAGCCTATACGTGTTCAGGGTGCTTTCTTGTCTGATCAAGAAGTAGAAAATATAGTTGATTTTATTAAAAATCAAGCAGAAACACAGTATGATCCTAATATGCAACCATCTGAGAATATTTCGAGGGATAACTCTAACTCTAGTGATGAAGTTGATCCCCTATATAAAGAAGTTTTGTTATTTATAGCCAAAACTCAAAAAGCTTCCGCTTCATTGTTACAACGTAGATTTAAAATAGGTTACAATAGAGCTGCTAGAATTATAGAAATGTTAGAAGAAGATGGTTATATAGGTCCAGCAGAAGGAAGTAAGCCTAGAAAAGTATTTTTAGAACCTGAATATGCAGAAAATGATGAATAAATTAACACTAAATATTGTTACACTATTTAATATATGTTATAATTTCTTTAGTGTTTATTAAGCAGTACCAAAACTTATATTTATGTGAGGATTAAATTATGAATATGAATTTACCAAATAGAATAACATTATTTAGAGTTATTCTAATACCCGTTTTTGTATTTTTATTACTTTTTAATATTGATACAACAATAACTATTGTTTATGGAAATCCTATAAAATATAATGTTTTTCTAGCAGCATTATTGTTTATCTTTGCCTCTATAACTGATTTTATCGATGGCTATATAGCGAGAAAATACAATCTTATAACTAATATGGGTAAATTTCTTGATCCTCTTGCTGATAAGTTGCTAGTAGGAAGTGCATTTATTGTAATGATAGAGTTAGGTCTTATACCTAGTTGGATGGTTGTATGCGTTATAGCTCGTGAATTTGCAGTAACAGGACTAAGATTACTTGCAGTAGAGCAGGGAGAAGTTATAGCAGCAGGTTTACTAGGAAAATTAAAAACTATTACACAATTAGTTGCTATAATTTTAATTCTTTTAGGTAATCCAATTTTTAACTATTGGCAAATTCCATTTGATCAAATAATTTTATGGATATCTACAATTTTAACTATAGCTTCAGGATTAGAATATTTTAAAAATTCATTACATGTTTTTAAATAATAACATATTATAATTAAAAAGTATTAAATTGATTTGAATCAATTTAATACTTTTTTTGTTTTTTGTAAACAAACGATATCTATTACATATATTTTCAATCATTTTCTGAAAATCTCTTGATTATGTAGATAAATAGAGTTATAATGTTTTATGTTGTTATAACTGAGTTATACAACGAAAAAAATAATATTTTAAGGAGAATTTTACTAATGGAAAATATGAGTAAAATTATATTATCAAATAGCTTTTTAGGAGCAATATTTTCTACTATTTCTATTATTTTAATAGGTTATTATATTCGTAAGAAAAATATAGTAGGAGCAGAGAGTGGAAAAGTTCTTAGTAATATTATGCTATCTGTTACATTACCAGCTTTAGCTTTTCAAGCGTTTATGGTAAATATTACAAAAGAAACTTTTACTACAGGACTTAATGTTTTTATATTTGGATTTATATCGTATGTTATTCTTATAATTTTAGGAGAACTTATTTTCTTCAAACAAAAAGGAGATAAAAAAACTACTTTATCAGTATTAACGACGTTTGGGTCTACTACATTTTTTGGAATTCCAATAATTAATGGATTTTTGGGAGCTACTGGAACATTATATGCTAATATTTTTAATATAGCTTATCGTGTATTCTTATATTCTTATGGACTTGTCAGAATGAGTGGTACAAAATTTGAGAAGAAAAATTTAAAAGCTATTTTTGGAAATCCTATAATTATTGCAACATTTGCAGGGTTACTTATTTGGATATTCCAAGGTAGTTTACCTCAAGTATCTATTTCTGAAAATGGAAAAGAAGTAAGCTATGCATTTTTACGAATTGATAAGACAGTTCCTTGGGTATTTACTGCAATTAAATATTTGAGTGGATTATCTTCTCCGCTTGCTTGGTTAGCAATAGGGATAACCCTTGGAAATATCAAATTAGGAGATGCCGTTAAAGATAAATTAGTTTGGTTCTATACATTTTCAAAATTAATGATAGTACCTGCAATATTTATATTAATAATAATGGCTATAAGACCTATCCTTCCTATGAGCTATGAAGCAGTAATGGCAATTATTATAATGTTAGCAACGCCACCAGCAACAGTTGCAGTAGCATATGCCATTAAGTATGAAAGAGAGCAACTTTTAGCGAGTAATGCGTCATTATTAGCTACAGTATTAGCGGTAGCAGCTATAATTTTTTGGATTATAGTAGGAACTGCATTAAAAGGATTTTTTTAATAATTAATTTATAAGGAGAAACAAAATGAAAGTACTATGTTATGGTGTTCGTGATGTAGAGAGACCAATCTTTGAAGAAGTTAATAAAAAGTTTAACTATGATATGACACTTGTTCCAAATTATATGAAAACTAAAGAAGATGTTATGTTAGCCAAAGGTTATGATTGTGTAATATTGCGTGGAAATTGTTGGGCTAATAAAGAAAATTTAGATTTATTTAAAGAATTTGGAGTTAAATATGTCCTTACTAGAACAGTAGGTGTAGATCACATAGATGTAGCTTATGCCAAAGAAAATGGATTTAAAACTGCCTTTGTTCCAGGATATTCTCCTAATGCTATTGCTGAATTAGCAGTTACTTTAGGTATGACTTTATTAAGAAATGTAGCTTACACTGCAAATAAAACTAGTAAAAAAGATTTTACTGTAGATGCTCAAATGTTCTCAAAAGAAATAAGAAATTGTACAGTAGGTGTAGTAGGTATAGGAAGAATAGGGTTAACTAGCGCAACTTTATTCAAAGGATTAGGGGCTAATGTTTTAGCTTATGATGCCTTCAAGAAAGAAGGAGTAGATCATATTTGTACACAAGTAGAATTAGATGAGTTAATTGCTAAAAGTGATATAATTACTCTACATTGTCCTTTTATTAAAGAAAACGGAAAAGTAGTAACTAAAGACTTCGTAAGCAAAATGAAAGACGGTGCAATTTTAATAAATACTGCACGAGGTGAATTACAAGATTTAGATGCTATAATTGAAGGTTTAGAAAGTGGTAAAATTGCTGCAGCCGGACTTGATGTTATAGAGGGAGAGTCAGCATTCTTCTTTAAAAATTTAGAAAATCAAAAAATTGAAGATGAACGTGTGGAAAAATTAGTAGCTATGTATCCTAAAGTGTTAATAACACCACATATGGGTAGTTATACGGATGAAGCAGTTTTAAATATGGTTGAAACTAGTTTCGAAAATTTACAAGAATATATTGAAACTGGAAACTGTAAAAATGAAATTGTAGGATAGTAATAATTAAGAAAAGAGTAGATAAAATAATTATCTACTCTTTTTCATATTGAATTTTACAATTGCAATCTCTGTTCGCCTTTGTATACTTCATCTATCAAAGCGCCACCTAGGCAAATCTCGTCTTTGTAGAAAACTACTGCTTGACCGGGGGTAACAGCACGTACTGGTTCAGAGAAAGTCACTTTTACTTTATTATCTTTCAATATGTTGACTTTAACTTTAACGTCTTTTTGACGATATCTAAATTTTGCGGTACATTCAAATGAGTCGCTGTAATTATCCGATATAAATGATAATGAACTAGCTAATAAACTATCAGAATATAAAGCAGGATTGTGAAATCCTTGGCAAACGTATAAAATATTTTTATCTAAATCTTTGCCACAAACAAACCAAGCTTCACCATCTGTATCTTTTGTTCCCCCTATACCCAGTCCATGACGTTGCCCAATAGTGTAATACATTAGACCGTGATGTTCACCACGAATATTTCCATCTAAATCAACCATTTTACCTTTTTGAGCAGGTAAATATTTACTCAAAAATTCTCTAAAATTTTTCTCACCAATAAAGCAAATACCTGTTGAATCTTTTTTCTTAGCAGTTATAAGGTTAGCCTCTTCTGCAATTTTCCTAACTTGTGATTTTTCATAATCACCGATAGGAAATAATATATTATTAATTTGATTTTGTGATAATTGACTTAAAAAATAAGTTTGGTCTTTATTGTTGTCAATTCCACGAAGTAACAATGTTTCATCATTGTTAACTTTAGTTCTAGCATAATGTCCAGTAGCTACGAAATCAGCCCCTAAATCATAGGCATAATCCAAGAATACTTTGAATTTTATTTCTTTATTACACATAATATCTGGGTTAGGTGTGCGACCTTTTTTGTATTCTTCTAAGAAGTAGGTAAATACTTTATCCCAATATTCTTTTTCAAAATTAATAGAGTAGTATGGAATATCTAATTGTTCGCATACTGTTATCACATCTTTATAATCTTCATCTGACGTGCAATTTCCGTTTTCGTCTTTTTCTTCCCAATTTTTCATAAAGACCCCAATAACATCGTACCCTTGTTTTTTTAGTAAGTATGCAGCAACGGATGAGTCGACCCCGCCACTCATACCTACAACAACTTTTTTTCTTGTCATTAGTTACCTCGCATTAAAATTCTATTTTCTAATTCTTTTATTTTTGTTACAGTTAGATCTATCATTTCTTTAGTGGTATAATATCCTACACTTATACGTACAGAATTTACCGCACGTTCTTGATTATACATATTAGTTATAATTTTACTTCCTTTTATGCTACCTGAACTACACGCTGAGCCACCAGATATAAAAATATTATTGATGTCTAAGTATGTTATAAGCCTTTGTGATTCTATATTTGGAAAGTAAATATTTAATATATTAGGTAAAGTTTCATTGATAGCGCCATTGATTTCAAAGTGTATTTGATTATTTTGTAAAGAAGTTATAAAATAATCTTTTAATTCTTTTAGTTTTTCTTTTGAATCCAAAGTTCTAGCTAAACATTTCTCTAAAACTACAGCACCTAGTACATCACTAGTTCCTGATCTAATACCATTTTCTTGTCCACCACCAATAATTAAAGGTGTTATTTGATTATTTTTTGAATATAGGAAACCAAAATTATTAGTTGCTCCTATTTTATGAGCAGAAACTGATGCAAAATCTAATTTTAATTTTTTAACATCAATGTCAATTTTTCCAAAAGCTTGAACTATGTCGCTATGGAGTAATATATTATGTTCTTTAACAATATTAGATATTTTATCTAAAGGTTGAATAACACCAGTTTCATTATTAGCTAACATAATAGATACTAAAATAGTTTTATCTGTTATAGCTTTCTTCAAGTCATCTAGTGATATAATACCATCTTTATTTACTTCTAGTGTAATTATTTTAAAGCCTAAGTTTGCTAATTTATGTGCACATTCTGATACTGAAGGATGTTCAATATTAGAAATTATAATTTCTCCAGATTTATAGTTGTTGGCAATATGATTCAACACCATATTGTTTGCTTCTGTACCACCCGATGTAAAAATTATTTCGTTATCATTAGCATTAATAGATTTTGCTATAAATTTTCTTGCGTTACTTAGTAATGTATTATTTTGTTTACCTAAAGTATGATTGCTATTAGGATTAGCATAAATATTCTCTAACTCACTAATAGTATCTTTTATTATATCAAAATGTTTTAACGATGTTGCTGCGTAATCTAAATAAATATTTGACAAAAAATCACCTCTATAAGTTAATATCATCTAATTTTAACATAAATTTTATTATGTGAGAAGTAATATATTTTTAGAATATTTTATTTAACGATTGTTACTATTATGGTATGTTTTGACTTAATAATAATTAATATATTATAATTAAATTAATATAAAGGCAAGGTGAGTATATGAAATATGAAAAAGAAGATATTATTGTTTTTATTAAGCAAAATATAAAAACTATATGTTTTGCATTAATAAGTAGTTTAGTTGTAGGTTTCTTAATTTTCAGTTTTTTTAAGAAAAATAACGAACCTAAAGTAGATATGAATAGTTATGAAGTATTAAATGAAAGCAAGTCTGAAGAAGATAGTGAACAAAAAGAAGAAGTTAAAAAAATATTTATTGATATAAAGGGAGCTGTAAAAAATCCCGGTGTTTATGAGTTAGAAAAAGATAAAAGAATAAAAGATGCTTTGGATGTTGCTGGAGGATTATTAGAAGATGCAGATACATCAAATATAAATTTGAGTCAAAAAGTTCATGATCAAATGTTGATAGTAGTACCTAAAGTAGGAGAAAAAATATCAGCACCTATTAATAATTCAACTGATAGTAAAATAATAAATATAAATACTGCCACCAAAGAACAGCTAATGACTATTAATGGAATAGGAGAAACTAAAGCAAAAGCAATCATTGATTATAGGGAAAATAAAGGACAATTTGATAAAAAAGAAGATATTATGAAAATAAAAGGTATCGGAAAAGGTACATTTGAAAAAATAAAGGATGAAATTGAAGTTTAAGGAGAAAAGATTATATTATGAATAAGAGATTAAGTTGGGACGAATATTTTATGGCACAAAGTCATTTGTTATCACTTAGATCAACGTGTAATAGACTTAGTGTAGGTGCTACAATCGTTAGGGATAAGAGAATTATATCTGGAGGGTATAATGGCTCTATTAAAGGAGATGAGCATTGTATAGATTCTGAATGTAAGATTGTAGATGGACACTGCGTTAGGACTATTCATGCAGAAATTAACGCAATATTGCAATGTTCTAAATTTGGTGTATCTACCGAAGGAGCAACTATTTATGTAACACATTTTCCTTGCTTAAATTGTACTAAATCTATTATCCAAGCAGGTATTAAAGAAATATGTTATGCTAATGACTATCGCAACAATGAATATGCAGAAGAATTACTAAAAAAATCTGGAGTAAAAGTGCGAAAAATTAATTATAATAGTGATTTAATTGTAGCATGTATGTTGGAACAATGAAGATTTTTCTTTTAGCATTGTTGTCATTAATAGCAGTATTAGTAAAGTATAACATAATATTAGCACTTTTCTTGACTATATTATTTATGGTTCTATTAATATTAAATAGGCAATATATTAATGCTAAAAGTATTACACTATTTGTTGTAGTATTTTTGGCATTTTTTATTAGAAATACGTATATTCAAAATAATAATTATTCAATATTGGCAAATACTAAAGATCAATATGAAATAGAAATTGTTGATAATATAGCGATTAATGGAGATTTTTTAAAAACAGTCGGCTATATCAACAATGAAAAAGTGATAATTAATTACAAAATTAATAGCGATATAGAAAAGAAATATTTTCAAAATGCCTTTTTAGGTGGAACTTTATATGTAGATGCTACAATAGCTGATATAAAAGATAAAAAAAATTACTATTCTTTTGATAGTAAAGAATATAATAAGTATCAAGGTATTTTTAAATTGTGCACTATTGATGAAATAAAAACTATTCAAGATAAAAAATATAATAGCATATATAGAAAAATACAGAGTCTACGTTTGATATTTATTAATTACATAGAAAAGAATATAAAGTTTAACAAAAGTGGTTACTTTGAAGCATTAATATATGGTGATAAAGGTAATATGGCTGAAGAATATCTTGAATCATATAGATTATTAGGAATAAGTCATTTACTTGCAATATCAGGATTACATATAGCGACATTAGTTTCTTTATTTTATAAAGTTTTTCGTTATTTTAAAATAAGTGATACTAAAATAAATTTTTTAATATTTATTATATTACCTATTTATACAATTTTTACAGGATTACAGCCTTCTACATTGAGAGCAAGTTTAATGATTATTTTATATATAATCTTCAGAAGGAAAATTTCTTCTTTATCTGCCTTACTTTTAACTTTTTTGACTTTATTATTAATCAATCCTTTTTATATTTTTAATATTGGGTTTCAATATTCTTTTTTAGTAACGTTTTGTTTAATAATGTCTAGCTCATATATTAATAATAGCAATAATAGTATTATAAAATTATTAAAAATAAGTTTTATATCATTTATTGCAGGAATTCCAATTAGTTTAACAAATTTTTATACAATTTCTTTTATAACTATAATTAGTAATATAGTTTTTGTACCGTACTTTACTTTAATTATTTTTCCTTTAATATTAATTTCTTATTTAATTTTTATTATAGATATAAATTTGTTTAATTATATTTCTGTGCCTATGTTAAATATAGTATTTAACATTAATGATTTTTTTGAAAAATTGTTTCTCAATTTCGCTAATCTTATTTATATAGGAAAACAAGAAAATTTTATAATTTATCTATTAACCTCTTTAATATTTTTTTTACTTATTTTCTTAAATAAAGAAAATTATAAACTAGCAGGTTTTACATTAATTTCAATGTTGATAGTAATATTTAGCACAAAATTTTATTCTAAAGATAAGTTTGAGGAATTATCAATAAGTAATAAGCAAGTTTATTTTTTGAGAAAAGATAATATTTCGTATTTAATCAATACATCAAATAATTTTCAAGATTACTACAAAGATTTTAGAAAAAAGGATAGAACTTATGATATAATGAAGGAATATGATTCTATATTCAAATATGAAGGTATTTATTCTATTGATTATTTAATTATTACTAAAAAAAGTAGTAAAGAAATAGGATATGCACATAATTTAATAGGAGCTAATAAAATTAAAAATGTAATTGTTTTGAAATCTCTTAAAGATGAAAATATAATAAAGGATATTTTAAATTTAGCAAAATTTAAAAATATAAATGTAATTTTTTGGGACGAAGGAAGTTATAAAATTAACAATATTGTTATCAACGTTAATAATAGTAAAGCAATATTAAATTATAATAATAAAAAATATGAAATTAGTTAAGGAAAAAATGAAAAATATATATTTATTGTACGGAGAAAATAGAGAAGCTATCTTGGAATATCAAGATAAGTTAGCTAAAAAATATTTAGAATCTGAATTGGATAATTTTACTTATATAAAATACAATATGTTAGAAACTACCATAGAAGATATTGTTTATGAATGCCAGAGTACAGGATTGTTTTCTAATAAGAAAGTTGTTGTAGCAGATAATAGTACCTTTTTTGAAAGTAAACCTAAAAAAACTCGAGTAGAGCATAATATATCTCATTTAGTTGAATATTTTGATAATATAAATGAAAATGTAATCTTAATCTTCAAATGTGGAGAAAGCATAGATAGTAGAAAAAAATTAACAAAAAAAATTAAAGAAATAGGAGAAATAAAGTCTTTTTCCAATTTTAAAGAAAAAGATCTATCACTTTATATCACAAACTATTTAAAAAAAAGAGACATATACATTTCAAGTGAAAATATTAAATTTCTCTTGGATTTTAGTAGATTAGATTTTATAGGAATAAAAAGAGAATTAGAAAAATTAGAGTTATATGTAACTAATAAAAAAGTAATTGATAAAGAAGATATAGAATTGTTAGTTACAAGAAGTATAGAATACGATGTATTTGCATTAACGAATAGCTTGTTTTCAAAAAATTATTTAGAGTTAAGCAGTACCTATGATAATTTAAAATTAAAAGGAGAAGAACCTATTTTTCTTTTATCATTAATAGCAGGACAGCTTAGAGTTTATTATAAAGTAAAAGTTTTATTACAAGAAAACTATAATCAAAAAGATATTGCTATAAAATTAGGAATACATCCGTATAGGGTTCAATTAGCAGCACAAGATGTTTATAACTATTCTATAAGAAACCTTATGGAATGTTTAATGTTGTGTAAAGAATGTGATGAAAAATTAAAATCAAGTTATATGGATAAGTATATTCAACTAGATTTATTTATTAATAAACTAATGGAGAAATTACAGTGGTAATAAAATAATAGCAAAAAACTATTGAAATGTTTAAATTAATATGATAGAATTAGATAGTTGTATTTTTAAACAACGCTTAATTATTCGTAATTAAGAATATTAATTAATATTTCTTAGTAAAAGTAGTAAATATAGGAGGTGAAATTAATGCCAAATATTCAATCATCAGTAAAAAGTGTACGTAAAGATGCTAAAATTAATGCTGCTAACTCAGCTAAAAAATCAGAAATGCGTACAGCTATAAAAAAAGCTAAATTGGCAAAAGCTGAGGGTGCTGATAATTCTGCAGAATTAGTAAACCTAGCTTTCAAAAAAATTGATAAAGCAGCTAAAACGAACTTAATACATAAAAATGCAGCTGCAAGATACAAATCAAGCTTAAGCAAGTAATGACTAACGATACCAAACGGTGTCGTTTTTATTTTTTTATATTAATAGAATTGAAAGAAAGATATAATAATGTTATAATATGTTGTAATAATGTTTTCAGTCGGAGGTAATGATGAATAAGAAAACAAAATTTCTATTATTTACTTTAGCGAGTGTAATAGTAGTAAAACAATTAATGAAAAAAAATGAAAGATATTCAGCAGAAGAATTAGAAAAAATAAATAACTATAAAGAGTATTTAGAAAATAAAGATTTCGTAGTAGTTGACAAAAAAAGTTTTAATAAATTAAATGATAATAAAATTTTTAAATTATCATCAATTCCAAAATATTATGGAGTAGCTAAAACAGTAGCTAAATTTATTTTATAATATGCTTATTCCTGAGAAAAATTATTCTTTTGTTGAGGAATATCCTAAAAATAAATTAACTTTAAAGAAATTTATAAAAGAAATATATTATAGAATGATGTATGATGATATTTCATTATTATCAGCTAATCTTAGTTATTATTTTATATTATCAATATTACCTTTACTTGTAGTTGCTTTAGCACTTACACCGTATTTTAATATTAATCAAGATTACTTATTAATGAAAATTAATACTTTAGCACCAGGTGTTTTAGGTGATTATATATTCAGTATGATTAGTGAAGTATTGAACAATAAAAGTAATACACTTTTAACATTTGGTATCATCTTTACACTGTGGTCAGCATCTAATGGAATTTATGGTTTAATGTATGCCTTTAATATTGCTTTTAGAGTAAAAGAAGAACGAATGTGGTTTGTAGTAAAATTAATTAGTATTATTTTTACTGTTATAATTATGATAGCAATGTTTATTATGCTAATTTTATTAGTTTTTGGACGACAAATAACTTGGCTACTATTTCATAAATTTAATTTTGATGAACAGTTTTATAATATTTGGAATTATGTAACATATTTATTACCGTTATTTTTTACTTTTTTTATATTTGTATTTTTATACGTATTGGCAACAAATGTTAAGTTGAAAATCTCTCATGCTATGCCGGGAGCTTTTTTTGCAACTATTTCTTGGATTGTACTTAGTAAGATGTTTGGTTACTATATAGATCATTTTTCAAATTATATAAAAACATATGGCTCTATAGGTGCAATAATGTTGTTTGTTATGTGGCTTTATTTTACGGGCTATGTACTGATTATAGGTGCTGAAATTAATGCTATATTATACAACTATAAAGTAGAAAATAGAAAATTTTATGAAACACATGTAAGTTTAAATAAAGGAGATGATAGTATGGTTAAGGAGATATATTTAGCTGGTGGATGTTTTTGGGGAGTAGAAGGATATTTCCAACAATTAGATGGAGTAATTGAAACTAGGGTAGGTTACAGCAATGGAAATACTAAAAATACTTCATACAAAAAAATAAAAGATACTGATCATGCGGAAGTTATTTATTTAAAGTATAATCCAAATATAATAACTTTAGATGAAATCTTCCAACACTATTTTAGAATTATAGATCCTGTTAGTATAAATAAACAAGGTGCAGATATTGGTAGACAATATAGAACTGGTATTTATTACATTGATGATGAGACAAAAAATGAAGCATTGTCTTTTATAAATAATTTACAAAAAAATTATGATAAAAAAATTGCAGTTGAAGTACAAAAGGTAAATAATTATGTTGATGCAGAAGATTATCATCAAAAATATTTGGACAAAAATCCTACAGGATATTGCCACGTAGATTTATCATTAGCAAAAAAAGAATTATAGAATTAAAAGGAGTTTTATTATGAGTAAAGTTTTAATTTTTGGACATAAAAATCCAGATACAGACACAATATGTTCGGCTATTGTGTATAATAACTTAAAAAGGTTACAAGGTATGGACACAGAAGCAGTTCGTCTTGGAGAAATTAATGATGAAACGAAATATGCTTTAGAATATTTTGGAGCAGACATACCTCGTCTAATAGATAATGTAGAAGAAGGGCAAGAAGTAATTTTAGTTGATCATAATGAAAGACAACAATCTGCTGATGGAATAGAAAAAGCTATTGTAAAAGAAGTAGTAGATCATCATAGAATAGCTAATTTTGAAACTGCTGCCCCTCTATACTACAGAGCAGAACCGTTAGGATGTACGGCAACAATTTTGAAAAAAATATACAACGAACAAGAAGTAACTATAAATAAACAAATGGCAGGTCTTATGTTATCGGCTATAATATCTGATTCTTTATTATTTAAATCACCTACTTGTACTGTTACTGATAAACATATAGCAGAAGAATTAGCTAAAATAGCTGATGTAAATGTTGAAGAGTATGGTTTAAATATGCTAAAAGCAGGAGCTTCTACAATTAAAAAAACTGCCAATGAATTAATTAGTGTAGATGCAAAAGAATTTATTTTGAACAACAAGAAATTAATAATAGCACAAATTAATACAGTTGATGCTAATGAAGTAATTTCTCGTCAAGAGGAAATAGAAGCTACAATAAATTCAGAAATAGATAATAAGGAATTAGATGCTTTTGTATTCGTTATTACTAATATCTTGACATCTGATTCTGAAGTTTTAGTTTTAGGTAAAGAAAAAGAAAAAGTATCTAACGCATTCAACAAAACATTAGTTAATAATGTTTTGACTCTAGAAGGAGTTGTATCAAGAAAAAAACAAGTTGTACCTCAAATTACAGAGGAATTTAATAAATAAGGATTGATCTTTTATGAATAATATATCTAACAATTTTAGAATAGTATCTATATTAAAAAATATAGTAGTTAATTTTTTAATTATTTTGGCTTTTTCTGGTTTTTTTGGAAATAGTTTGCAATTAAAAAATCCTTTATATGCTTTATATGGATCTATTTTAATAACGTTATTTTATAAATTTATAAGGCCAGTATTTCTTTTTATAAGTATTGTTCCTATCATTTTAACGTTTGGTTTTTTTATAGTAATTATAAATGCATTAATAATATTGTTAGTTTCTAACGTATTATCACCAGACTTTCATATAAGTTCATTTCTTTCGGCATTAGGATTAGCAATATTTATTTCTATTTTTAATGCTATAATAAATGGAAATGATAGGCAAATTATTTTCAAAAAATATAAATAAGTGATATAGTGGAGTGGAAGATTTATTCCACTCTAATTTTATAAATAAAGTTTGCAGATAGGAGAAATTATGTCGAAAGTAAATACACGATATTTAGTAGAAAAATTAAAACTAGAAGTAATAGTAGGAGAAGAAGAACTTGATAGAAATATAGAATCGTCTGATATTTCAAGACCTGGATTAGAGCTTGCGGGATATTTTTCGTACTATACGCCTACTAGAATACAAGTATTAGGAACTAGTGAGTTAGCTTTTTTTAGTCTATTAAATGATAAAGAAAAACAAACTAGAACTAGAATGTTAGCTACTAGAAAAACTCCTTGTATAATTATTTCGAGAAATCTAGAAGTACCAAAAGAATTAATAGATGCTGCAAAGAGATATGGTACTCCAGTTTTACGTAGTCCAGATGTAACAACTATTTTAATGAGTAAAATTACTTACTTACTACAAAATAAATTAGCTCCTGAAACATCCGTTCACGGTGTTTTTATAGAAGTTTACGGAATAGGAGTATTAATTACAGGAGAAAGTGGAATAGGTAAAAGTGAAATTGCGCTAGAGTTAATAAAAGGAGGTCATCGCTTAGTTGCAGATGATAGAGTTGATATAAAAGAACTTGATAATGGATTTTTAATAGGTAGATGCGGCTCACCACTTATTAAAAATTTGTTAGAAATTAGAGGACTTGGTATCATAAATGTTATGACTCTTTTTGGGGCAGGTGCAATCAGAGAAGATAAAAAAATTGATCTTAATATTCATCTTGAAACGTGGAATGATGACAAAGCTTATGATAGAATAGGTTTGACTACTGAATATAAAATTATTCACAACACTAAAATTGAGAAAAAAACTATTCCTGTAAGACCTGGTAGAAATATTTCTGCAGTAATAGAGTCTGCCGCACTTAATTATAGATTAAATAAAATGGGAATTAATACGGCAAAAGAGTTTGAAGAAAGATTACTTAATCAAATAACTTCTTCTAATGAAAAGGAGTAATAAATGAGTGATATATATATAAATCCAATTGCATTTTATTTGTTTTCTAGGCCAATATATTGGTATGGAATTATTGTATCTTCTGCTATATTTGTAGCTTATTACTTAGCAGAAAGAGAAGCTAGAAAAAGAGGGCTAGCTAAAGACAAAATGTTAGATTTACTATTAATTGCTGTACCAGTTGCATTTATATTTGCAAGAATATATTATGTATTTTTTAGATGGGACTATTATTCAACAAATACTGATAAAATACTTGCTATATGGGACGGAGGTATTGCAATTTATGGAGGATTGATAGGGGGCTTGATTGTTCTTTATATTTTTTCCAGAAGAAATAATATTCCATTATTGAAATTATTAGATATTATTGCTCCTAGCTTATTAATAGGACAAGCTATAGGTAGATGGGGGAATTTCTTTAATCACGAAGCATATGGTGGTATAGTTAGCAAAGAGACATTACAAAGTCTAGCTATTCCAGATTTTATAATACAAAATATGTTTATAGATGGATCTTATAGGCAACCAACTTTCTTATATGAAAGTTTATGGTGCTTAATAGCATTTTTTATTTTAATCATTATTAGAAAATATTTATATAATGGCGAAGTTATTGCTACATATATGATATTGTATGGTTTCGAGAGATATTTTGTAGAAGGATTGCGAGAAGATTCTCTTTATATAGGTGTTTTTAGAGTATCACAGTTAGTTTCTTTAGTATTAGTATTAATTGGAATTATTTTTATAATTTATAATAGGTTAATTAATAAACAAGATAAAAAACTATATATAAATAGTTAGATCGGAGGAAATGATGAAAGATTTATATGATTTAATAATTATAGGAGCAGGTCCAGCAGGAATGACCGCTTCTATTTATGCGAGTAGAGCTAGCATGTCTGTTTTAATGTTAGAAAAAAAATATCCAGGAGGACAAATGCTGTCAACAGCAGAAATAGAGAATTATACTGGTTATGAAGAAATATCTGGACCAGATTTATCAGAAAAAATGTTTGAACATTCTAAAAAATTTGGAACAGAATTTGCTTTTGGAGAAATTAGTAATATAAATTTAGATGGTAATATAAAGGTACTTACGGCAGGAGATAAGGAGTATAAAGCCAAAACTGTAATTATAGCAACAGGAACAGAAGCTAAATTATTAGGAATTCCTGGTGAACAAGAATTTGCAAGTAGAGGAGTTAGCTATTGTGCAGTATGTGATGGTGCTTTCTTTAGAAATAAAGAAGTAGTTGTTATAGGGGGAGGAGATTCTGCTATAGAAGAAGCTATCTATTTATCGAATATAGTAAATAAAGTTACTATTGTACATCGTCGTGATGAACTAAGAGCACAAAAAATATTACAAGAAAGAGCATTTCAAAAAGAAAATATAGAGTTTGTATGGGATAGTATTCCAGTAGAAATTAAGGGTGAACGTAAAGTAAATTCTATTGTAGTCAAAAATGTTAAGACAGAAGAAGTTAAAGAATTATCGGTAGATGGGGTATTTATTTACATAGGAATGAATCCGCAAACAGAATCATTTAAAAATTTAGAGATATTAGATGAACTAGGATACATACCTACAGATGAACATCTTGCAACAAAAATACCAGGGTTGTTTGTTGCTGGAGATGTTCGTCAAAAAGAAATTAGACAAATAGTTACTGCTGCTAATGATGGTGCAGTAGCAGCACAGAGTGCATATAAATATTGTGAGCTAGAAATATAATATTTTAGTAATTGAAGGAGTATTTATTATGTCACGACCAAGAACAAAAGATGATTTAATACTAGCAGCTAAAGAAAATTATGAAAGACTATGTACACTAATTTCTAAAATGTCATATGAAGAATTAAATACACCTTTTAATTTTTCATATGATGAAAAGAAAAAAGAAGCGCATTGGAAAAGAGATAAAAATTTGAGAGATATTTTAATTCATCTTTATGAATGGCATCAACTTATTTTAAATTGGGTAGATTCTAATCAAAATGGAGAAGAAAAGTCATTTATTCCTAAGCCATACAATTGGAGAAATTATGGAGATATGAATATTGAGTTTTGGAAGAAATATCAAGATACATCTTTGGAAGAAGCAAAAGAAATGTTACAACAATCTCATATTAAAGTTTTAACTTTAGCTGAGACATTTACTAATGATGAACTATTTACAAAAAATATCTATAAATGGGTTGGCGGAAGTGTTCTTGGTTCATATTTTGTAAGTGGAACATCAAGCCATTACGACTGGGCAATAAAAAAGATTAAAGCTCATCAGAAAAATTGCAAATCAAAATAATCTGAAATACAAAATACTAATTATTTAGTATTTTGTATTTTTTATTATTAGTATCATTGAATTTTATCGTAAGATATTATAAAATTACGATATAACAAATTTAAGGAGTAATATATGAAATTTATAAAAAAATTACCAGTACCAATATCTGGGCTTGCGTTAGGAACAGTAGCCTTAGGAAACTTATTACAAGTATATAGTAAAAATATACAATTGATATGCAGTTATTTATCGCTTATGATTGTCATTTTATTATTATTAAAATTTATAATTTATCCTAATATTATTAAAGAAATTATAAATACACCTATTTTGATAACGGTAATAGCAACATTGCCTATGGCTATTATTTTATTAAGTTCTTTTTTTGAAAAATATATAGGAGTTTATAGTTTAATTCCTTGGATTACAGCTATACTATTACAAATTATTATAATATGTATTGTATTGATAAAATATGTAATTAAAAATAAAAACATTAATAATATTTATCCAACGTGGTTTATAGCTTTTGTAGGCCCTGCAGTAATAACAGTAACTGCTAAAACATACAATTTAGAATGGTTGGGAGAAAAAGTATTTTATTTTACACTAATTAATTATCTTATTCTTATACCTATAGTTTTATACAGAGTTTATATTTATAAAAATTTAAAATCTGGTGAGTATCCAACTATAACAGTATTTGCAGCACCTGGAGGACTTCTTTTAACTAGTTATATGATAGGCGTATTGGATAAAAATTATTATTTAACAAATTTTCTTGTAATTATAACTATAATATTTTATTTTTTTATTTTAATTAATTTACCAAAATTATTAAATAGAGATTTTTATCCTAGTTTTTCTGCCTTTACTTTCCCACTAGTTATATGTGCTACAGCTTTTCAAAAAATATCTGTTTACTATCAAATTTATTCAATTTCGTTTATTTGCAGAATTAGTGGAATTATAGCTATATTTGTAGTGATATTTGTGTATTATAAATATATTGTATATTTTATAAAGAATAATGAAATTTAATATGTAATAAAAATGTATGCAAAGATATGCATACATTTTTTCAAGTTTACTATTACTTTATAATAGTGTATAATATTATAATATTGAGTTTATAAATTTTAGGAGGTTTATACAATGGAGAACACTAAAACATTAGGAACAATCGAGATTAAGCCACAAGCATTGGCTGTTATAGTTAGTATAGCTACAAAAGAAGTTGAAGGTGTTTCAAAATTAATTGGAAATTTTACGACAGAAGCTTTAGAAAAAATAGGTAGAAAAGAATATTCAAAAGGTGTAAAACTATATTTTGATGAAAGTGAACTTATGATAGATATATCTTGTAGTATAAAAGCAGGATACCCAATATCTTCAGTTGCTAAAAAGATTCAAGAAAATGTGCGCAATACACTTTTTAATATGACAGAATTAAATACAAAAAATATTAATATAAACATCTTAGGATTAGAGTATTAAAATAGGAGATTATAATGAAAACAAGGCATGAATTAAGAGAAATTACTTTTAAATTGTTATTTCAAATTGACAATAATGATCTTGATTTTAACACTGTTCTTGAATTAGAGGAAGATGATATAAAAAATAATCCTTATGTTGTAAATACGGTGAAAAGTGTTATAGAAAATAAAGATGAAATAGATAATATTATTTCTGAAAATCTTAAAGGATGGACTATTTCTCGTCTATCAAAGATGAATAGGCAAATTTTAAGAATAGCTATTTATGAAATTAAGTATAGCGATATACCTTACAAAGTATCTATTAATGAGGCAGTAGAATTGTCAAAAAAATATAGTGAAAAAGATGATAGCTATAGATTTATTAATGGTGTTCTGAAAAGTGTTGTAGAGAAAGCAGCAAAATAATATGGATACTAGTAACGAAAAAATAAAATATTTAACTATTACTGCATTAAATAGATATTTAGAACGAAAATATCAAAATGATCCATATTTAAAAGAAGTATATGTTAAAGGTGAAATATCTAATTTAAAATTCCATTCTTCAGGTACTATGTACTTTTCTTTAAAAGATGAAAATACCGTTATTAAAGCATTAAAATTTAACTCAAAAGAAAATAGAGCTGTAAAAGAAGGAGATAATGTTTTAATTAAAGCTAGTTTGGATTTTTATTTTCCTAATGGTGAACATAGATTAAAAGTAGCAGATTTAAAAATTGACAATATTGGAAATCTGTATAAAAGCTATATAGAACTTCGTGATAGATTAAATTATGAAGGAATATTTAATCAAGAATATAAGAAAAAAATAGCTAGCATAAATAATAATATAGCTATAATAACTTCTCCTACAGGTGCTGCTATTCAAGATATAAAAAGAACAATAATAAGACGTTATCCGTTAGCTAAAATTACACTCTATCCTTCATTAGTTCAAGGTGAATCTTCTGTAAATGATTTGATAAAGAATCTAAAATTAGCAGACAATGCGAACCATGATGTTATTATATTAGCAAGAGGTGGGGGATCAATAGAAGATTTATGGAGTTTTAATAATGAAGCTGTTGTTAGGGAAATATTTAATTGCAAAACACCAATAGTTACTGGAGTAGGGCACGAAACAGATACAACTTTAGTAGATTATGTTGCAGATGTTAGGGCTTCTACCCCAACTGCAGCAGCAGAAATAGTTACAGATACAACTTTAGAAAGTATAAAAGATAATATCTTTTTATTAAAAGATAGATTAAACAGAAATATAATAAAAAATATTAATTACAATAAAAATATTCTCAATAATTTATCAAACAATTACTATATTAAAAATTTTGCTAATATATATAAAGAATATTTAAAAGATTTAAATTTTAAAAAAAATAAATTGGAAGTAATTATTAATAATAAAATAAAAGAAGAGAAATTAAGGTTAATTAATATTGAAAAATCTTATAAAAATCTTAATATATTAAATTTTTATAAAAATAGATTTTATCATCAAGTAGAAATTTTTAATAGAAATTCCCCACTTAGTATTTTGCAAAAAGGATATACTATATTGTCAGATAAAAATGATAATAGAGTTTCCTCTATAACACATTTGCATCGTGGAGATAATATTAAAATTTTAATGAAGGATGGTACTATAACCGCAGAAGTTATTAATATTGAATCTGAAAGGAATTAATATGACTAAAGAAGAAATAAATTTTGAAAATCAAATGCAACAGCTAGAAGAAATAATTAATAAATTGGAAAATAATGAGTTAAATCTAAATGATGCATTAGAAGAATATAAAAATGGTGTAGAAATAATTAAAAATTGTAATTTTATAATAGAAGATGCAGAAAAAAAAGTGGCTGAATATTCAAAGGAATTTGATAATGAATAATATACAAAAATTCTTAGCACAACAAAAAATTAATATAAATGAATTTGCAAAAAATTACATTTCTAATCTTGATATACCAGTAGCGTTAAAAGAATCTATAGAGTATTCATTAGTAAATGATGGAAAAAAATTAAGACCTAGTATGTTTTTGGCGTTATTAGAACACTACGGTATTAATCATAAAGATTATATGGATATTGCCATTGCGATAGAATTAATTCATATATATTCCTTAATTCATGATGATTTACCTGCTATGGACAATGATGATTATCGATGGGGAAAGTTAACTAATCATAAAGTATTTGGGGTAGATGTCGCTATTTTAACAGGTGATGCTATGCAAACATTACCTTATGAGATATTATCAAATAATAAATTATTATCTGATAAAACAAAAATAGAATTAATAAAAATATTAGCCAATAGTTCTGGTAGTGCTGGTATGATAGCAGGACAAATATACGATATAAAACAAGCAGTGTATGATGTTGATGCAGAATATTTAAAAAAAATGCATAGTTTAAAAACTGGTAAATTATTGACAGTTCCTCTACTATTTGCAGCCCGTATAGCAAAAAAAGATAATAAAGAACTATTGTTACTTGAACAATATGGTTACGAATTAGGTATTGCATATCAAATTAAAGATGATATATTAGATTACTACGGAGAGTTTGAAAATATAGGAAAATTACCTAGTGATGAAAATAAAAAAACTTATTTGAGCTTTTATGGAATCAATGAGTGCCGAAAACTCTTGAGTGAACATACACAACTAGCTAAAAATATAAGTAAAGAATTAAATAATACTTGGCTATATAACTTTGCTGACTTACTACTTAATAGAAAAAAATAATCCTTTACAATTAAGGATTATTTTTTATTCGTCAAGTTTTTCAATAGATTTTTTAATAATCTTTTTTGACTCATTTATATATAACATAGAAGTATCACTATTAGAGTGTCCCATTTGAGTCATAATAATCGGTATATTACCATTTGTTTTTTGTGCTAATTTTGTACCATAACTATGTCTTAGTTTGTGAGGGGACATAGGAATATTATAACTTTCTGTATATTTCATAACTAATTTTTGTATAGCTCGAATAGATATTCCTTTTTTGTTTTTTGTTACAAATAAATAATCTTCTCTTCCTAGTTCAAAAGGTAAAGAATCTAAATACTCTGTTATTTTATCAATAGCAGAATTTGTTATTAATACTGAGTCAGTTTTATTTCCTTTTCTTATGACATTTATTTCACCATTCTTGTAATCAACATCTTTTATCTTTAAATTTGCTAGTTCGTTAACTCTAATACCGCTACGTAAAAATAAAGTTAATATAGCTAAATCACGTTTTTTATCACGTAAGAAGAATGTTCTAGCATGGGTTGATAATGTTTTTTCATAATCATATTCTATATAGTTTAAAAATTCTTCATCTTGAGAATCTAAAAATATTTTTTCTGAAATTTTTTTAGAACGTGATGATAATGTTTCTTTGACACGATTAATAGGTATCTTTAACATAACATTTCTCTCGAAATGAGGTTTACCATTTTCTTGTTCACTAGTAACAGTTAAAAATTTATATAAAGAGCGCATAGCTGCCTTATAATTATTAATGGTAGTTTGACTACGATATTTTCCATTTATTTCTTCACGAGAAAGATGTTTAAAGAAAGATTCCATTTCTTTTTTTGATAGATTTTCTAGTGTAGTAATGGATACTTTTTTGATATCTTTAGCATCAGAAATTGTTTCTACAATCAACCAATTTAAAAATACATTGTAAGTTTCTAAATATCTATGCAAAGTTAATGGAGATAAGATGTCATAATAAGTGTCAAAAAAATCTTCTATATATTCAGGAAAATTTTTAATATTATCGTTAATTTTTCGTTTATAATAATCTTTTTGATTCATAATTACCTCTTAAATAATATTCATTTATTTTTGCATATAATATGTATTATGCGAACAATTATATTATAATATAAAGTCAAAATTATTGCAATAAAAATAATATTTAGTATAAAAGTTTTATCTTCTACACTAAATATTATATATCCCTTTTATTATTGTTTTTTATTTAAGTTTATTATTACATATTCAGATTTTTCTTCTGTTCTTATAGGATATCCCCAAACTCCAAATCCTGAACTAACTATTATATCAAAATTATTTTCTTTTAAATGACCATAGTCAAAACTAATAGCCTTAGTTATATAACCAAATGGCCATATTTGTCCTGCGTGAGTGTGTCCTGATAGTTGTAAATCGTAACCAGCATTTTTATTTTCTTCATATACAGCTGGTTGGTGATCAGCTACTATTAAATACTTATTTTTATCTAAATCTTTGATAAGATCACTAGCATTCTTTCTAACACCCAAATTTCTATATGAATAATCTATTCTTCCCGTAATAATTATATCATCTGTAATAGATATAGATTCTTCATTTAAAAAAGTAATATTTGAATTTTTAATAGCATTTAATAATATTTCTGTACGATTGTCTGTTGGATTTGAATATCTACTTTCATCGTGATTCCCATGTATGTAATATACACCATATTTAGTATTTATACTTCCAAATGTATTAAATACTTTTTCATAGTCCTCTACTTCAGTTAGTTCATCTACAATATCTCCAGCTAAAATTAGAAAATCTAAATTTTCATTATTTAGCTCCTTTTTATACGTATCCAGTTCTTCAATTAAAAATGTGTTACCAAAATGAACATCGCTAATAAGACCTATTTTATAGTTATCGTTAGTTAGTTTTTCACTAGTTATATTGTATTCTTTTTTAGTTATAGTATGTGCATTCATATATCCATAACTAGTTACTATTGTAGATAAAAGAAATGGTATTAAAATTATTGTTGTATATATTTTTTTTGGTAATCTAAATTTAATAACTTTAGTTAACATAAATAAAAATATATCTACTATAATGAAAATTAATAAAACATAGAATAAAAAAATAAACCAGCTACTCAATGGATAGAATATTAAAGGAACAAATGCTAAGACATTAAAAATAAATGTTAATAGTTTTATTTTTTTATTAGGAAGTATTAGTTTAATAATTCGAAACAAAATAAAATAGTTATAAATAAAAATTGTCAGTAACAATACAATTATAATTATTAAAAAAGTGTATGGCATATACTTTCCTCCTTTCTTTTTAATAATTACATATAAAAGTAAAAAACTATTCAAGATAACTTGAATAGTTTAAAGTTTTATGTTATCAATTATACACGTTGCACTTTTCCAGATTTTAAAGCACGAGCAGAAACCCAAACTTTTTTAGGTTGCCCATCTACTAAAATAGTAACTTTTTGTAAGTTAGCTTTAAATTTTCTTTTTGTAGCGTTCATTGCATGTGAACGAGTATTTCCTGAACGAGCTTTACGTCCAGTAACGTAACAAACTTTTGCCATGAATTAATCCTCCTTTTGGAAATAGTTTATTCATAACATTTACTACATACACAATAATCATTATAGCATAGTGTAATTATATATGCAAGTAATATTTACTTTTTAGTATTTATAAATTGATATTATATACTTTTCCATTCATTACGTAATATGCCATATTTGACACTATCATAATAAACACCTTGCCAATATCTTACTTTCCTAATACATGCTTCTTGTTTTAGTCCTAGTTTTTCACTTGCTTTCATCATACGGTAATTACCTGACCATGTTGTTAGTCCAATATGTTCAATTTCAGAAAATTCACTAAAAGTATCAGTTATCCATTGTTTTAAAGCAATTGTTCCTATACCTTTATTCCAATATTGTTCATCATAAATAACAATACCTATTTCAAGCCATCTTGTTTTTTTATCTTCCCAAAATCTAAATACCATTCCTACCAATACATCGTCGATAAAAATTCCTTGATTATATTCTGTATTTTTATAAAAAGTTAATGTTTCTTTAAATTGTTCATATTTATATGCTTTATAATCATCATAATACGGTCCATTCCATTTTGACCATTCTGGATTTTCTTTGGAAAACCCTATTTCCCATAAATGAAAAATATCTTTTTCTTGAATTACCGGTTTTAGTGCTATAGTCATTATGTCCTTCTTTCCTATTAATTACATATCAAAAAGTGTTACATTATTGTTATATTAAGCTCTTGATACGTAGTATCCTTCAGAAGTATTAATTACTAAAACATCGCCTTCTTTAACAAATAAAGGTACTTGCAATGTATATCCTGTTTCTACCGTGGCAGACTTAGTAGCACCTGTAGCAGTATCTCCTTTAACACCTGGTTCAGTTTCTGTAACAGTTAATTCTACAGTTGTAGGTAAATCTACTCCAAGAATTTCACTACCAAACATCAAAATAGAAACTTCCATATTTTCTTTTAAGAAATTTAATTCATATTTAATATTAGCTTCAGGGATTTCTATTTGTTCAAATGTATCGTTATTCATAAATACATAGCTTTCACCAGTTGAATAAAGATATGACATTTTTTCATTAGTTATTAGAGCTTTTGCTACTTTTTCACCAGCTCTAAATGTTTTATCGTTTACAGCACCTGTACGCATATTTCTTAATTTAGAACGAACAAACGCTGCACCTTTACCAGGTTTTACATGTTGAAACTCTAATACTTTCCAAATGTTACCATCTACTTCAATAGTAACACCTGTTTTAAAATCATTTACTGAAATCATTATTTATTACTTCTCCTTAAAATTTTTCTACTTAACATTATAAATAAATTCAAACTAAAAATCAATATCCAACACAATAAATTACATTAATTATGTTATATTTTCTTTTAAAAATGTTTTTATATACGGCAAGGATTCTAAGTTATCCTTATTTGTAAAAATATGATTAGCTCCTTTTATTATTTTTAATTCTGCATTTTCAAAAGTATTTACAGCCTTTTCTGAATAGGATAACGGGACTATATTATCTTTATTACCGTGTATAATTAATGTAGGATTTTTATATTGTTCAATAGTTTCGTATATATCATAATCAATTGTTTTTTCAAAACATACTTTTCCAACACTATTACCTTTATGATTATAAATTTCAGGTATTTCGTCAACACTAATAAATAAATTTTTAGCATCATCAAATAAAACAAATGCAGGATATAAAAGAATCAATCCTTTTATTTTGTCATTGTTTTCTGCTGCAACTAAAGTAGATACAACTCCTCCTTGACTAGCTCCAAGTAAAAATAAATTATTTTTATCTACAAAATTTTGACTTAACATATTATTTAAAACGGCATTAAGATCATCTTGTTCTGTAAAAACAGACATTTGTAAAATATCTCCATCACTTTTACTTCGTGGGCTACCACCAGAAAAATCAAAACTATAAACAATATAACCTAATTTAGCTAATTCATTCGCATAAAAATCGCCATATGAGTGAGTATTGTTAAATCCATGAGAATAAATTATTGTAGGTAATTTTAATTCTTTATAATTTTTAGGTGCAGTTATTACTCCATATATTCTCTTATCAGCGTTGTTTGTCCATAAATCTTCTCTTACTATATTTTGAACATCTGCATTTTTTGATATTATTTTTTCTTCAACATAAGTATTATTATATACATTAGATTGATTATTATTGAAGTACAAATACACTATTAAAAATATAGTTATAGCTACCGATAATAAAATTATTTTTTTCATTATTTATTTTTAACAACCTCTACATAATAAATATTATTACCTTTTGTAATAAATTTGTCCTCATATTCAGTATGAACGTTATCTTCTTCATATTTACTATTTGTTAAATCTAATGATATTTTATCAATAACAAAACCGTGATTACTCATGCTTTCTAAACTATATTCAAATAATCCTTGATTATCTGTCTTTTGAGCTATTCGTTTACTACCATTCAAAATTTGTTCATATTGATCTAAAAATGTTTTAAAAGTTAGTCGACGTTTTATATGTCTAGTTTTAGGCCAAGGATCCGAAAAATTTAAGTATATTTTACTAATTTCTCCATTGGCGAAATATTCAGTTAAATTACTAGCATCAGCCAATATAAGTCTTAAATTTTCTATATTTTCAATTTCTATCTTATCAAGTAAAAAACTTAGTACAGTAGGTTGTGTTTCTAGACCTATAAAATTTATATTAGGATACTTCTTAGCAAGATTAAATATAAACTTTCCTTTTCCTGTACCTATTTCTAGATGAATAGGATTGGTATTTTTAAATACATCATTCCATATCCCTTTTTTGTGTGTAGGTTCTACAAACACATTGCTGTTATTTTCTAATCTTTCTTTTGCATTAGCTCTATTTCTAACTCGCATATTACCCTTTCTAATTTAATTCTTTAATTGATGAAAATAAGTTTTTATTTGCTTCTATAATTTCTTTTGATCCGATAATACATTTATAACTATTATTTTCTCTATTATCAAATAAATTTGCTAACATTCTTAAATCATCTACTGTCGTATTTTTAATTTCCGATACTAATTTATCAAAAAGATTAGTATCACTATCTGTTAGTTTATTAGATAGTGAAATAGCAGCTTTTTCAGCTGGAGACAGTAATTGATCAAATGCATTTAAAGTTCCTATAATATATTTATTTAATGTTTTATCATCAAAATTTATATTTTTTATATATGTGCCTACATTAAAATAATTTTCTAATGTATTTTTAAGATTTGGATCTCGGTAAGACCAAAAACCTACTTCTCCATATTTATTAATAGTTACTCCAGCAGTATAAGCTCCACCCTTAACTCTAATTCTATTCCATAAATAATCGTAATTTAAAATGTGTCTAAGCACCAATAAAGATCCACTGTATTCATTAATATTATAACCTACCCCTACATATTGAACTAACGTATCAAAATAAAATGCTTCAGCATAATTTTTTTCTTTAGGACTTAATACTATAGGAGTATTATCTGATAAAGAAGAATTATTACCAAGGTTGTTTACATATTTTTTTATATGTTCTCTAGATTCTTTATATATTGAATCATTTCCAACTATATTTATTAATAATGCATTTTTATTAAAGATGCTAGATTTAGTTATATTCAAAATATTTTGTAATTCTTCAAAACTATTTTCAAAATTTTCTAATATATTCTCTATAAACTTATAAAAATCATATCCCGAAATATACTCTGAAATTTTGTTATGTAAAGAATTATAACTAGCTATACGTTTATTGATAAAAGAATGACTATAATTTTTAAAACGGCTTTCTAACATTAATTTAAGTTCTAAACATATATTATATATTGCTTGTTTATTACTAAAATCACTATTTAGAGTATTTTCTAACAAAATATCAGATAATTTATCAGTCTTATCAATAAGATTTTTGGCAGATATAACAAACTTAATATTAATATTGTTAGTTTTATCATTTTTAAAAATATTAATACTAGAGCTAATATTACCTAAATTAAAATCAATCTCTTTTGCAACTTCTAATTCTGTTTTATTTGTAGTATTTATATTGAATAATAAATAACTTAGTAAAGAAGCATATTGAATCTGTTTCTTATCAAACGAAGTTATATCAAATAAGAATTTTGAATATAATATATCATTAGTTTCTATATTATAATGTGCATAGTTTATATCATCTATTTTTTCAAAAACAGTATCTGTATATGGTTTTTTTAAATTTATTTTCTTAGCATCAACACTTTTTATCTTTTCTAAATCTTCTTTTTTATCTGTACTATTTTGCCAAGAAATAAGTTTTTTAGTATCTTCAATAATTTTATCTATTTCTTCGTTAGATAGAGAATCTTGATAATCAGTCAAATCATCTTCTATCTTTTTTACATTTTCTGCTCTCAACAATACTATAGATTTTTGATTATTATTTAATAAATATTGTTCTGCTATTTCTTCATATTTATTTTCTTCTAAATTATTTTGTAATATATCGATAAAGTAATCATAATCAAACATATCCAAAGGATTCTCATTATCTAACCAGTTTCTTAGCGCTCTAATAGCATAATTAACGCCTTTAGGAGAACTAACTTTATTAACTTCTTCTTTAGCGATAAAACGGTTTTTATTTATTATCGCTTGAATTTGTTCTTTATCAAATTTTTCTTTTAGAATTTTTTCTAATTGTTCTTTGTAAAGTTTACTTATGCTGTTAACATAGCTATCTTCTACATTTTTAAATATTACTGAGTAACTAACTTGTAATTTATCACGTTGCATATATCCATACACATCTTCACAAATATTATTATCTATAAAATATTTTCTAAATGGCGAGTTACTATTTCCCATTAATATTTCATCTATTAAATCAATACTATTTATAGTACTATAATCGTTACTTTTTCCAATTATATAGTTTATTGCAACATAATGTTTGTTCTTCGGATCTTCGTTGTAATAGGTAGCTTCTTTAGTAACTTCCTCTTTTAATATTTGTTCTTTCAATTTATAATCACTGTAGTCTTTAAAATCATATTTATTTAAATATGTATCTATTTGAGATAATGATTCTGTAATATCTAAATTTCCGTAAAGAGTAATATAGCTATTACTAGGATGATAATTGTATTTATATGTATCTACAAATTCTTTTTGTGTAATTGAATGAATAGAGTTGGGCTTCCCACCATAAGAATATTGATACGGAGTATTTTCATATAATGATTCCGAAATATGCATATCTATGATTTCATCAACAGATGAATATACACCTTTCATTTCATTATAAACTACTCCTCTATATTCCATAGTTTCTTTTTTATCTTCTAAATGATAGTGCCATCCCTCTTGTTTTAAAATATTATCATTAGTCACCAATTTCGGATTAAATACAGCATCTAAATATATATCCATTAGTAATTTTAAATCTTCTTCATTTTTAGATGACACAGGGTACATTGTTTTATCAGGAAATGTCATAGCATTTATAAAAGTATTAAAAGAACCTTTTATTAATTCTACAAAAGGCTCTTTTACAGGATATTTTTCTGATCCACAAAGTACAGAGTGTTCTAAAATATGGAAAATACCATTATCATTATAAGGTATCGTCTTAAAAGATATACTAAAAGATTTGTTAATATCATCATTTTGAAAATATATTAGTTGTGCTTTAGTTTTTTCATGAATGTATCTATAAGCTGTACTATTAATATTTTTTAAAAATTTCTTTTCTAATAATTTAAAACCCATATTTTATAATTTTGTCGTTACATTTTTAATAAAGTTAAAACATCATAACCTTTTAATTTATCAAGACCATTTAGTCCATCAAGTTCAATAATAAATGCAATTCCGACAACTATTCCTCCTAATTTTTCTACTAATTTAATTGTTGCTTCGATCGTTCCACCGGTAGCTAATAAATCGTCTGTAATTAAAACTCTTTGCCCTGGTTTTATTGCATCACTATGCATAGTCAAAGTATTGCTACCATACTCTAAGTCATACTCATAGCTTATAACTTCTCTAGGTAATTTATTAGGTTTTCTAACAGGAACAAAACCTATTTCTAAAGAGTATGCAACCGGACATCCAATAATAAATCCACGAGCTTCTGGCCCTACTACAACATCTACTTGTTTTTCCTTAGCATATTCTACAATTTTATCTGTGGCATATTTATATGCTTTACCATCAGCCATAAGTGTTGTTATATCTTTAAAACTAATTCCTTCTTTCGGCCAATTTTCAACTATAGATATGTAATTTTTTAAATCCATTCCAATCTCCTAATTTTAAATAAAGTTTATTAATAAACATATTATTTATAAATAAAAAATATGCATTTTTATTATACACTATAAACAAAATAAATACCATAATTAATATGGTATTTATTAGTTATGTTTAGTTATTATTTTTTGTCAAAACTTCATTGATAGTTTGAATACTTTCATTTAATAATAAATTTTCTATATACAAGCCCTCCATAAGAGATTTATATGTAGTAGATTTATTTAAATCAATAGTTTTAAAGTTTTTATTAATATTTACAATATTTTTGTTTATAGTTACTAAACTTAATTCTGATAAAATATTTATCATTAATTTTAAACTATCTATATTGGTATTAAGTAGCTCTAAAATTTGCTTTATTTTTGTATTGGTATTTAATTCTAATGATTCTGTTTTCAACATTAAATTAAAGAGTTTAATTAATCTTTCTTTATTTATTTTGTATTTTTGGCTGATAGTATTATTTTTACAGAAAATATTAATTTTTTGTGGTTGTAAATTTATAATATTTTGAAGTTGTTTTTTAGTAATAGGTACATCTAAAATATTTATTACATTGTACTTTTGTGTTAGTAAGTTTATTTCATTAAATTTATAATAATTATTTTTATGATCGACAAAACTTTTTGATAATTTTAGTTCTTCGCTATTTAGTGTAGAAATATTACTTTTTCTCATATCATGAAATAAATATTGTTTTTTATCTATATCTATCAAATGTGCTTGTAATTTAGTTCTTCCATTGAAATAATTTTTATCAATATTACATAGAACATCAACAGTATCCCCTACTTCTAATTCATTATAAATTTCATTATCACGAAAACTAATACATTCTAGCCTATCAATATCAGATCCTGTAACTAATTTTAAATATTGTTTTTCACTACCAAACCCTATTTTTTCGATTATTGTTGTATTTTGTATAAGTATAGCAGGTTTTTCAAAGTTAATCCCAAATGGTTTTAATGTATCTATATCATTCAAAAGCTGATAACTAATCTCATCATTGTTAACTAATAAATCAATTTTTTTATCACTTTTTAGTGATGTTTCGTTAGCTAAGTATTCCTCATACAACGCATTTAATTTTTGTTCTATTTCTTCTAAATTTTCTAATGTTGTAGAAAATCCAGCGGCCATACTATGTCCTCCAAATGCTGTAAAAAGGTTACTTATTTTATTCATAGCTTCATAAATGTTAAAATTTAAAATACTACGAGCGGATCCTTTTAATTTATTATCTTCGATATTCATTATTAATGTAGGTTTCTTATATTTTTCTACAATGTTAGAAGCTACTATTCCAAGCACACCTTCGTGAAAATCTCCTGCTAATACTAATAAAGATTTGTCTTCTTTTTCAGCTATTAATTTTTCTATATTATTTAAAATATTATCTGTAATTGCTTTTCTTTCACTATTGTAATCATCTATTTTTTGTGCTAATTTCTGTGCTTCGGTTATATTTTCTGTTGATAAAAATAATAAACCTTCTTTGGCACTTGATATTCTACCTATAGCATTTAATCTAGGAGCAATAGTAAATCCGATAGTTTGTTCATCAATTTTACCTTGATGTCCCGCTATATCTAACAGTAACTTTAAGCCAACCCTTGTATCTTCATTTATAATTTTTAGACCTTGTTTAACAAAAATACGATTTTCTGAAGTTATCGGGACTAAATCAGCAACAGTTCCTATTGCAACTAAATCTAAAAAGAAATCTGGATAAATATCTAGCAAAGCATGAGCTAGTTTGAAGGTAACTCCAACACCAGCAAGTTTACCGAAAGGATAATCTCCTTTAGGATGCTCAGGGTGTATTATGGCGTAAGCATTGGGCATAACATCTTGAATTTTGTGATGATCAGTAATAATAACATCACAACCCCTATTAATTGCATATTCTACTTCATCAATAGCAGCAATTCCGTTATCAACTGTAATTATTAGAGTTATTCCAGAGTCTATAATATTAGCAAATGCATCTTTATTTGGTCCATACCCTTCTGTAAAACGATTGGGAATATATGATGAAACATCAGCTCCTAACGATGATAAAGTTTCTAATAATAAAACAGTTGATGTTATACCATCTGCATCATAATCACCATAAACTAATATTTTTTCTTCATTGTCTATGGCAATATTAATACGTTCAACAGCCTTATTCATATCATACATTAAATATGGATCAAATCCTTCTTCAAAGTCACCTACTAAAATTTCTTTAATTTGTTTATGCTCTACTAAGTTTCTATTTGCTAATATTTTTGAAGTATTATCTGAAAGATTATAACCTTTTTTTATAGTTTCTACTTCTGTTTCTTTATATTTAGGAAGTATCCAATTATATTTCAATCCCATTGTTTTGTTCCTCATTATCAATGATTTCTCTATCCTTATTATTCTCTAATTGTTCCTTTGTGAACAATAGCTTTTCAGTTCTTTCTAGTTTATTTTTTAATTCTTGATATTTATTTTTCCAGTATAGTGTAGCAATAAATCCTCCAAAAAGCATTAATATAAAAAATAGTAATGTCAAAGGAACTTTTATTGTAAAGAATATAAATGTAATAGGTACAGGATTATAATTCATAATTAAAAAAGTTAGAACTGCTACAACACTAACAACGATAGCGAATAATTTATAAGGTATTTTATCTTTATTTATATTATTCATTATTATCTCCTCTTATTATGTTGATAAATTGATTTTCAAATAAAATAGGAATATTTAATTCTTGTGCTTTTTTTAACTTTGAGCCAGCTTTTTCACCACAAATTAGGTAATTCGTATTACTTGTAACAGAACTAGTTACTTTTGCATTGACTGATTCTAAATATTTTTTTGCTTCATTTCGTGTTAGTTCATTTAGTTTTCCTGTTAATACCACAGTTTTATTGCTAAACATATTTTCTGACACTTCATTTTCTTCATAAATTGGATTTATTCCTATGTTTATAAGATTATTAATTAAATTAATATTATCATCTAACTCTAAATAATCTACTATAGATTGTGCAGAAATGTTTCCTATATCGTCAAGTTCTACTAATTCTTCATATCTTGCATCTAAAAAATTTGGTAATGATTTATACTTTTTAGCTAATATAGTACTTGCTTTTTTACCAATATTTAGAATTCCTAATGAATAAATTACTTTATCTAATTCTGCATTCTTGGAATTTTCTATAGAATTTAATAAGTTATTTACAGATTTTTCGCCCATACGTTCCAACTTAAGTAATCCTTCTTCATCCAAACTATATAAATCAATAACATTTTTTATTATGTTATTATTATACATTTGAATAATTAATTTATCGCCAAGACCATCTATATTCATAGCATCTCTACTAGCAAAGTAAATAATTTTTCTTATGTTTTGTTCTGGGCAGTCCAAATTTTGACAACGAACAAAAGGATTATCTTCTTCGGATATTAAAACACTATTACAAGAAGGACAATTTGTAGGAAAATTATATTTTTCGCTATTAGAATTACGAAGTTCTGAAATTACTTTTATTACTTTAGGTATAATTTCTCCTGCTTTTTTTACTACTACTGTATCTCCTATATGAATGTCCAACTCATCAATAATATATTTATTATGAAGAGAAGCTTTAGATACTGTAGAACCTGATATTTTTACTGGTTCCAAATTAGCCACTGGAGTTATTATTCCTGTTCTTCCCACACTTAGCTCTATATTAATAATTTTTGTTGCTATTTCTTCTTCAGCAAATTTATAAGAAGTTGCCCATTTAGGACTTTTTTGTGTAAACCCAAGGTGTTCTTGAAAATTTCTATCATTAACTTTTATAACAATACCATCTATTTCATAAGATAAATGTTCTTTATTTTTTTCCCAATAATTTATATAATTAGTGACCTCTTCAATATTTTTACATATTTTAAAATTATTATTTATAGGTAGCCCTAGTTGTTTTATTCTATTTAGAGAATTAAATTGATTATCTTCTGTATTATTAACTATTGTATAAATAAATGCAGATAATTTCCTAGTAGCTGTAATTTTAGAATTTAGTTGTCTTATAGAACCTGCAGCTGCATTTCTGGGATTTGCAAATAATTGTTCATTATCTTTTTTGCGTTGTTCATTAACTAAATAAAATGACTTTTTAGGCATATATACTTCTCCACGAACTTCTATATTTACCTGTTCATTTAATTGTTTAGGAATAGAAATTATCGTTTTAATATTCTCTGTAATATCTTCTCCTATAACACCATCACCTCTAGTAGCTCCCGAAACTAGCTCACCATTTTCATATGTTAAAGTTACTGCCAAACCATCAATTTTTAATTCGCATATATATTCAATATCATTAGTTGTGTTTAATAATTTTTTGATTCTATTATCAAAATCTAATAAATCTTCTACAGAAAAAGTATTTGATAAACTTAGCATAGGAGTTGTATGCTCAATTTTTTCAAATTCACTTAGTATTTTGTCCCCTACTCTTTTTGTAGGAGAATTTTTTAAAATATATTCAGGATAATCCTGTTCTAATTTTTCTAGTTGTTTATAAAGAAAATCATATTGAGTATCACTAATTTCAGGATTATCTTCTACATAATATTGATAAGAATATTTATTTAACAGATTTACCAAGTTGTTTATTTCTTCTTGAATTTTTATTTTATTCATAAAATATTACTCCTTAACTAAATTTGCATATTCTAATAATAAAATTTTTGTTCCGTAGTTATCAAAATCAACAGTAACAGCATTATTATCTATTTTTGTAACTATACCTGTTCCAAACTTTTTATGACTGACACTATCATTTAGCCTATAATCTACACTATTAAGTGTACTTTTTTTTGCTTTTATTTTCGGGCTAAGTTTACTAATAAAATTAGATACATTATTATCACCATAAGAATTATTTAAATCTGTTAGTTTTATGCTATTTTCTAAATAAATTAATTGTTCTGGTATTTCTTTTATAAAGCGTGATTTATCATTAAATTTAATATTACCAAATTGCATACGTCTATTAGTGTGTGATAAAAACAATCTATCTTTTGCACGCGTTACAGCTACATAAGCTAATCTTCTTTCTTCTTCTAATTTGTTAGTTTCATCTTCTAAATTATCAATATCTCTTATTGATGGAAATATATTTTCTTCTAATCCAATAATAAATACTGCAGAATATTCCAACCCTTTTGCAGCATGAACCGTTGATAAAGTCACAGCATTTTCAGAGTTTTCGTCATCAGAATCAGATGTTAAAGACATTTCAGAAATATAATCAACTATATTATTGTTTATTTCTGCATATTGCTTAGCAGATGTAACTAATTCCGAAATATTTTCAATTCTACTATCTGCATAATCATCTTTTGAATTTTTTAACATTTTTTCATATCCAGAATCAATATACAATCCTACAATAATTTCATCAATTGTCAAAGACTCATCATTAGAATATTTTTCAAATAATGAATACAATTTATTAATATTGTCTGTTATTTTTTTTGATACCCCTACATTATTAATTTGTGATAATACTTCGTAAAGTGATAAATTATTTGCGTTAGCATAATTTTCGATTTTTTCCATAGCAGCGGGGCCTATACCTCTTCTAGGAACATTAATAATACGTCGTAAACTCAATTCATCATTTTTATTTACTAAAACATTAAGATAAGATAATATATCTTTAATTTCTTGTCTTTGTAAGAATTTTAAAGAACCGATTAATTTATATGGAATAGATGTAGTTAAAAGCATATTTTCTAATGAACGTGATAAATAATTAGCGCGATAAAGAACAGCAATATCTTTATAATCAATACCTTCGGCTACTAATTTTTTTATATTTTTAGCGACAAATTCTGATTCATCTATATCATTATATGCGGCATATAAGTGAAGCTTTTGTCCTGATTTTTTATCAGACCATAAATTCTTTTCTTTTCTATCATTATTATTTTTTATTATTTGATTTGCTGCGTTTAAAATTACACTATTTGATCGATAGTTTTGATCTAGAAATATTAATTTAGTATTTTTAAAATCTTTTTCAAAATTTTTAATATTATCGCTACTAGCGCCACGCCAACTATAAATACTTTGATCATCATCCCCTACTACGCATATATTATTATGTATTTTAGAAAGCATTGCAATTAATTTATATTGTATAACATTAGTATCTTGATATTCATCTACATGGATATATCTAAATTGATTTTGATATTTCGATAAAATTTCTGGATATTGTTCAAACAGTTCAATTACTTTAATTAATAAATCATCAAAATCTAAGACACTATTTTTCTTCAAGTAACTTTCATAATTAAAATATACTTCAGATACTATTTTCATAAAACCAAAACGAGCTTGTAACTCCATATCTTTAGGTTTTATATAATTATTTTTTGCATTGGATATTAATTTCAAAATTGCAAGAGGTTCATACTGTTCTTCCGAATAATTGAGATTTTTTAAAATATTTTTTATTATTGATTTTTGCTCGCTAGAGTCCAAAATTGTAAAATTCCTACTATATCCTAATAATCCTATATGTTCTCTTAATATTCTTACACACATTGAGTGAAAAGTATGTATCCAAATATATTTAGTAGTACTACCTACTAATGTATATATTCTCTCTTTCATTTCCTTTGCTGCTTTATTTGTAAAAGTTATAGCTAGTATATTATTTTCATATATATTTTTTTCTCCAATTAAGTAAGCTATTCTATTAGTTAAAACTCTCGTTTTTCCACTTCCTGCACCTGCAATAATCATTACAGGACCTTCTGTAGTCAAAATAGCCTCTTTTTGATTATCATTCATATTTTCTATAAATATTGACATCTTATTCTCCTATATTTATTATTAATATTATTTTATCATAATAATTAATATTCAAATAATAATTGAATACTACATATTAAAGGTGATAAAGATTTAACTCCTTATCACCCCTTAAAATAAAAATTATATAAACATATAAATTCCTGCGATAATACCACTAGCAATTATGGAAATAACCATTAACCAAACTACTATCTTAAATATCGTTTTATTCATTACTTTCTTCTAATCCTTCATTTTCTGTATTTATTTTATTTTTGTCTTGTAAAAATACTGCACGAACTTTACCATAAACTTCATCAAAAAGTTCTTTATTTTCTTTTAAAACTTTTTTTGCAGCTTCACGACCTTGACCTAATTTTTCACCTTCATATGAATACCATGCTCCAGATTTTTTGATTATATCATATTCTGCAGCAATATCTAGAACTTCTCCAAAAATAGATATACCTTCCCCATACATAATATCAACTTCAGCCGTTTTAAATGGAGGGGCAACCTTATTCTTAACTATTTTAATTTTTGTTTTATTTCCTAATATTTCTGAACCATTTTTAATAGCATCCCCTCTTCTCACATCTACACGTATAGTAGAGTAGAATTTTAATGCTCGTCCTCCAGTAGTTACTTCGGGACTTCCATATATAACTCCTACTTTTTCACGAAGTTGATTGATGAAGATAGCTATAGTATTTGATCTATTTATGATACCTGTCAGTTTTCTCAGAGCTTGTGACATAAGTCTAGCTTGTAGACCTATATATGCATCTCCTATTTCACCTTCAATTTCTGTCTTAGGTACTAATGCCGCAACAGAGTCTATTACAACTATATCAATAGCACCAGATTGAACAAGCTTTTCTGTAATATCTAGTGCTTGCTCTCCTGTATCTGGTTGTGATAAAAAGAATTTCCCAGCAGAGAAATCTACTCCCAAAGCTTTTGCATATTCAGGATCTAATGCATTTTCAGCATCTATAAATGCTGCAATACCTCCTTGTTTTTGAACCTCAGCTATCGCATGAAGAGCTACTGTAGTTTTTCCAGATGACTCTGGTCCATAAATTTCTACTATTCTCCCTCTAGGATATCCTCCAACCCCTAAAGCCTTATCAATAGCTAATGATCCAGAAGAGATAGTTTCTACTCTAATAGCAGTATCTCCTTCTAAATCCATAATGGCACCTTTCCCATAGTTTTTTTCTATTTCTTTTATGGCATTTTTTAATGCTGTCGATCTGTCTTCTATCTCGTCTTTTGTTTTAGTCTTTTTTTCTTTAGCCATTTTATTATTCTCCTATTATTGTTGTCAATGTTCCTATACCTTCAATAGTGATTTTTATCTCATCACCTTCTTTTAAGTATTGTGGTGGTTTCATTGCAGATCCTATTCCTGCAGGTGTTCCTGTTGATATAATATCAGCTGGTTCAAGAGGAATAACTTTGCTTATTTCTACTAATAAGTCATCTATTCTAAATAACATTTCTGATGTCATTGCATTTTGTCTAATTTCTCCATTTACCTTAGTAACGATATTCATTGATTCTGGGGAATAAAATTCATCTTTTGTAACCAAATATGGTCCCATAACAGCAGATTTTTCTAGTGATTTACCTAAGAAAAATTGTCCCCTATTATACTGAATATCGTTTGCTGTAATATCGTTCATAATTGTATATCCGAAAACATAATCTAATGCTAGTGGTTTAATAATATTTTTTCCAGGTTTTGCAATTACTACAGCTAATTCACCTTCGTAATCTAACTGACTAGTTAGTTCTTTATGTGAAGGTATTACTTCGTTGTTAGCTGAAATTGACGTTGCGACCTTTGTAAATATTACAACATCTTCGGGAGTTTTTACACTCTCTTTTTCAATTTCTTCTATAAGTGAAGGATAATTATGCCCTACACAAAATATATTTTTTGGTGTTCTTGTTATAGGAGCACGCCAAATTATTGAATTTAATGAAATTTTATACTGTTCTTTATTAGGTAATTTATCAACTTCACTCAAAATTTTTCTAACTTTTTCTATAAAGTTTACCCCATAAATTTCTATAGCTTCTCTTAATGTGGCAGGAATAACTTCTTCGTTGGAAAAATCTTTAAATATTTTGATTAAATCCCATGCTTTTTCCTCTTTTTTTACCTTGACTCCATACAATTCTAAACCTTCATAATTAAAAGATAAAAATTTCATTTTGTCCTCCAAATATCTTTTTATTTTTGTATATTATATCATAATTATGATATTTCTGCTATATGTAATAATAAAAAATTCATATTTCCGTAAAAATAAAATTAATAAAGTATTATCTTTTTAAGGAATATACTATTTACGAAAAAATATAAGCTACAATATATTACAGTTTGTTTTGGATAAATTAAAATAAGAAAATAAAAGATTTTAAGAGTTTTTGACTTATTCTGTTGAAACCGTTATAATATAGTTATCATTAGTTATATGAAATGAAAGGAATGTAATTATGAAACAATTAAAAAACTCCCGGTAAATATATATTGCTAATAGGTTATTAGCATTCGCCTAAATTAAATTTGCAAAATAATTTAATTATTTATGCAAAGTTCGTTTATATTATAACGAACAATTTATATATACTTAGGAGAATGATTATGAATATTAAGAAAAAAATTACAGTTATCACTGCCACTATTTTAACTACCTCAATAATATTACCTCAAAGCATCTTTTTTAAAAAATCTATAGCAAATAATGTGCAAACTAACAAGCAAGAAGAAATAATACTTAGTATTGTAAAAATTTCTGAAAATAAAGCACGTGTTATAGTAACACCTCTACAAAATGTTAATAACGTTAATATTAGAATAACCATTGATAATCATGAAGTTATTTATAAAAATATTGATAAATTAAATAAAGATGAAATAAAAACTTTTGATATTGACTTAACTACTACGTTTATCAACAAAAAGTTACCAAATACCACGTCTATAAAAAAAATAATAACTAATCAGAAAAATATAGAAAATAAAAATATTAAAGCTACTATAACATACGAAATAGATAATAACGAGATTAAATTATCTAGTAAGAATATAAATGGAAATGAAACCAAAGAAAATTACTATGATTCGTATGTAAAAAATCGAACTAATAATTCATCTAACAATCAAAGTCAAAATAGTAATGTTAAAGATAGCACAAATTCAGTTACAGAGCCCCCTGAAAACAATGAAGATAATGATGTTGTTCAAGACGAATATAAAGACTTCTATTATAATTTATTTAACAAGTATAGTAAATACGACAAATTATATTTAAATTTAACAGATGAGGCAAATAAACTATTTAATGAAAAAAATATACCTAAAAATAATAAAACTTTTACAAAAGAAGATATGGCAATGTTAAAAAGTATAACTATTACAGATAGGGATATAACAAATGGTATCTTAGAGCCATTAAAATATGCAGTAAATATCGAAGAAATAAAAATAGAACTTAATAATAAAAATCTAAAACGAAATGTAGATAATTTCTCATTTTTAAAAAATAATACTAATTTAAAAACTTTTTATTATATAAATAAAGATCCTGAATTTAAAGAAAAAGAACCTTTAACAAATATTGATTTTTCTAATAATAAAAATTTAAAAGATGTGCGAATAGTAAAAACAAATTTGAATGATTTAACTATTTTTAAAAATTTAGATTTAGAGATACTATCTTTACAAGACAATGACATAACGGATATTTCTTCACTAAAAGAAATGACTAATCTCAAACGACTAGATCTTGACAATAATAAAATTAGCACATTAAATAATAGTCTTGATAATCTTAATAATTTAATTACATTATATTTAAGAGATAATCCAATAAATGATATTTCTTCGTTAAAAAATTTAAAAAATTTAGAAGCATTACATATTAGAAATACAGATATTGTAGATATATCTACATTAGAAAGTTTACCTAAATTACATAGACTATATATAGATAGAATGAAATATATTGATTTTAATTATTTTTCAGTAATAAAAAATTTAAAAAATATAAATACATTATTTGTTGATAACATAACTTTAGATGAATTTGAATGGTTAAAAAATTTTTCAACAAGAGAAGCAGTAGATGCAACATACGGAGAAGATAAAGTAAGGATATTTAACTTTGAAAATTTAGAAATCCCAATAAAAGTAAATAAAGAAAATATAAAGAATGGAAAAATATTAATAAATAATCCTCTTAAAGATTTTGATAATATGCCATTAGAACAAAGTGGAGATGAAAATGGAGAAAATAAAAATCCAAACTTATCATTTATTGATGATAAAATAGAAATTTCTAATGTAAATAAACATAGCACTTTAAATGAAAAGTATGAAATATATTTTACAGATAATAGTGGAAATTTATATGGAGATTTTGGAGGATAACCTGCTGAAATTACTGGAAAAGTAACTTTAAATATAAGTGTTGATTCTAATTAAGTTAGTATATAAAAATTAAACATCAATAATATACAAGGAGGCATATTATGAAAAATAAATTTATTCTACGGAGTACTGTTTTTAGCTAATAGGTTATTAGCGCTCATAATTTTCAACTTAAAATATAAACTAATTATAGTGAGGTAAAATTATGATTAAAAATTTCAAATTATTTTTAATATTTATAATAACAATTTTATTAATGGTATTTTCTAATTTAAAATCAGAAAATACTGCTAACGCAGCTACTTTTTCGCCTATGATACTGGATAATAACGGAGAAATAGTTACAGATAACTTAACATTTAATGTTACCGATAGTACAGATAATTCTGTAATTTCATCTACTAGTACAAATGATGGCTATATTGATTTTTACAAGGTTAAAGAAGACACTTTATATAACGTTAGTCTAGTAAACAGTAGTAAATATAGTTTTGAGCAAGTTTCTTTTATTATCAAAGATGGAACGCCTTATATAGCTAATACAAATAAACTTTTTCTTTCATTAAAAGTCGTAAAAAATGAAAATAATATACAGAATAATAAATTTTCTAATTTATATTTAAGTGTTTTAAGTAATGGGACTGAAGTTAAAGATGACTTAGAATTTATATTTACAGATGGTAAGACTAATATAAATTCTAAAAATATTGATGGACAAATATTTGCCAAATTAGCTGAAAATGTAAGTTATACAATAAAACTATTAGATAACAATAAGTATTCAATGGAAGAATTTTCATTTACTATAAAAACTGGATCTGATGGTCTTTCTTGGCCGTACATAGATAGTAACCAAAAGCTTCTACTAAATGTAGATTTAAAAGAAAAAGTATCATTAGAAGATAACACTGATAATTTAAATAAATCTACAATTAGGGAACTAAAAATAATTGATCAAAATGGAAATATTGTTAATGACGAACTAACTTTTAAGTTTTACAACAAAACTAAAAATCTACTATTAGGTGAATTTAAAACAATTAATGGTAAACTTCCTAAAATTAAACTTACTACTGATGATGAATATGAAATAACGTTAAAAGAAAACGAAAGATATTCTATGAAAAAGAAAAATATATATGCATTTATGGATGGCTTGCCAGTAGATATAGATGATGAATATGAAAGATTAATAGAAGAATTAGTAGTAGAAGATTGTGGATGTGAAATAGAAAATTCAAAAAAAGTAACTATTAATCAAATGAAAATTGCAGATACAAATGGAAATACTATTAAATATGAACTTACTTTTATATTTTTTAACATATCAAAACAACGACCATTAGGAGAATTTGTATCTAAAGATGGAATGTTACCTAAAATAGAACTAATTGCAGATGATATTTATGAAGTTTATTTAAAAGAAAACCATAAATATGGAATGAAGAGAAAAAATATTTTCGCATTTATGAATCATTATCCTATCGATGAAGGTGATGAATATCAAAGATGGTTCGATACATTTGAAGTAATAAAAAAAGATGAAAATTATATAGAACCAAAAGAAGAGAAAGTTCCTGTAGAAATAACTACATCATTCAATAACAAAATTATTAAAGAAAAAATAACTTTTGAATTAATTAGTGAAGATGAAACTATCCTTGTTGACAGTGTTGATGGAATAGTTAAAACAAATTTACGCCCAAATGTTGATTATATGGTAGGAATTGTAAATAATAATAAATACGACATTGAAACCTTCCCACTAGTAGTAAAAAATAAAGTAGTAGGAAAATTCCCTTATGACCATAGAACTTGCGATTTGGTTAGTACATTCAATTTAGTGGAGAAAGGATCTATTTTAGAAAATAATCCTCGACATACAATAGAAAATGAAAATAAAACTTCTAGAGTTACTGGTATGAATTTCTTAGATCTTAAACTAATCGTAGAAAAAATAAGTTCTGAAAATATTGAAACATTAAAAGGAAAAGATGTTGATCTTTATGATATTAGATTTATTAATATATATAGAAATGAAGTAGTAAAAATCCCAACTGGAAATTATACAGTTACTATTCCAAAAGTTAGAGGAAAAGAAGTAAAAGCAATATATTATGTAGGAAATAACGGCAAATTAGAAGAACACGAAATAATTAACGGAACAAATAATAGTGTAGTTACATTCAGAACAACTCATTTTTCTATGTACGCGATTGAGTATAGGACACAAGATACTAACAATAAAGAAAGTAACACTAATGATAACAAAGAGAATAATCAAAATATAAATAATAATAATTTAAATATCGAGCAAAATAATATTTCTAAGAACAATTTAAAAAATAATTATTTAGATAATAACTTAAATAAGAATAAAAACAGTAGTTTAAATAAAGATAATTATGTTAATATCATAGACAATAAAGTTATGAAGAAAAACAACAATACTTTAAATAATAAAGAAGATGACAACAAAAAATTACCTAATACTGGCGTTACTTCTTCAAATACTTATTTATTAGGAATAATATCATTAATTTGTATAATAAATATAAGAAGAAGTATTAAATAGTAAAAAATAATGCCTATCATTTTTTACTGGTAAGTTACTAAATATAAACTTACAGAGGTATTAAAAGTCTTGCTATACTCATTTTTCGTTATTAATATACAAAAAAATGACAACCTTAAATAAGGTTGTCATTTTAATTCTATTTTAACATTAACGACTACTGTATTTTATTTATATTGCTAATATCTAGCTTTATTTTATTTTTTTATCAATAATAAAATATTTTACTACTCCAATAATAATGCTTGCTGGAACAGCCCAAAACAAATATTGAGCACTTAACAATATTATACTTTCTTTTCTACCATCTATATTACCAAATAAAATGCATAGTCCGTATATAATAACCAAACTTACTATAGAATATATAATGCTCTGTTTAAGTTTTTTATTCATTAATTAATCTCCTTAAAAATTTATTATATTATATAATAAAAATTTTTACTATCAAATTTATATAATAAATATATAGATAATTAACCTATTGAACCTTCCATTTCGAATGAAATCAATCTATTTAGTTCTACTGCATATTCCATTGGTAATTCTTTTGTAAATGGTTCGATGAACCCCATAACTATCATCTCAGTAGCTTGAGTTTCATCAAGACCTCTACTCATCAAATAGAATAATTGTTCTTCAGATACTTTAGAAACTTTCGCTTCATGTTCTAAAGATACATTTGAATTATTTATAATGTTATAAGGTATTGTATCAGATGTAGAATATTCATCTAAAATTAAAGTGTCACACTCTATATTAGATCTAGAACCTTCTGAATTCTTTCCAAAGTTTATCCAACCACGATAATTTACTTTACCACCTTTTCTTGACATTGATTTAGATACTACAGATGATGATGTTCTTGGAGCTAAATGAATCATTTTACAACCAGCATCTAATACTTGTCCTTCACTAGCTAAAGCTATTGATAATGTATTTCCACTTGCTCCTTCACCTACTAAAATACAAGCTGGATATTTCATAGTTAATTTTGAGCCTAAGTTTCCATCAACCCATTCCATAGTTCCATTTTCTTCAACTATGGCTCTTTTAGTTACTAAGTTATAAACATTAGTAGACCAATTTTGAATAGTTGTATATCTAAATCTTGAATTTTTACCAACAAAAATTTCTACTACTGCTGCATGCAATGAACTAGCCGAATATGTAGGTGCAGTACAACCTTCTACATAATGTAATGATGAGTTTTCATCAATTATAATTAACGTTCTCTCAAACTGCCCCATTTTTTCTGTATTAATACGGAAATACGCTTGTAAAGGAGCTTCTACTGATACTCCTTTAGGACAATATATAAAAGATCCTCCTGACCAAACAGCAGAGTTTAAAGCTGAAAATTTATTATCATTTGATTCTACGCATTTAGAAAAATATTTTTTAAATAATTCTTCATGATTTTTTAGCGCAGTATCTGTATCTTCAAAAATTATACCTAACTCTTCAAATTGTTTATGCATATTGTGATAAACTACTTCTGATTCATATTGTGCAGAAACACCAGCTAAATATTTTTGTTCAGCTTCAGGAATACCTAATTTTTCAAATGTATTTTTTATTTCTTGTGGTACTTCATCCCAATTTCTCTCTGTTTTTTCAGAAGGTTTAACATAATAGGTAATATCCTCAAAGTCTATTTCAGAAAGGTCTCCTCCCCATGTTGGCATAGGAAGACGATAAAATTCTTTTAATGCATTTAGTCTATAATCTAACATCCATTTAGGTTCGTTTTTCTTTTTTGATATAGTTTCAACTATTTCTCTAGTTAAACCTTTTTCTGTTTTAAATATAGATACATCTACATCAGAAAATCCGTATTGATATTCACTAAACATTTCTTCATTTTTATTCAACAATCTCACTCCTTTGTTTCAATATTTTTTCTGTAATTTTCCAACCTAACGTTGCACATTTTACTCTTGCAGGTAATTGTGAAATATTTTCAAGAGAGATGCTATCTTCTAATAAATTAGCATCATAATCTACTCCCATAATCATATTTAAAAAATTATTAATTTTTCTATTAGCATCTTCTACTGTTAAATTTTTTAATTCATCTGTCATCATTGATGCCGAAGATATAGATATTGAACATCCATTACCTACAAATTTTATATCTTTAATAATATCATTCTCAATATCCATACTTATAGTTAATTTATCGCCACAAGATGGATTCAACATTTCAAGTTTGTAATTTGTATCTATTACTCCATAATTATGAGGATATTTACTATGATCCAAAATAACTTGCTTATACATATCTTTTAAGTTAGAAAAGCTCATTATCAAAAAACTCCTTAGTTTCTTTTAGTGTTTTAATAAATAAATCAATCTCATCTTTAGTATTATAAAAATAAAGACTTACTCTAGCTACAGAAAATACTTCTAATCTATTAAGTAATGGTTGTGTACATTGATGCCCAGCCCTAATACAAATACCTTTAGTATCTAAAAAACTTGCTAAATCATGAGGATGAACTCCTTCTAAAGTAAATGTTACTAGTGACACTCTATTTGCTACATCTAGTGGACCATAAATAGTTATTCCTTCAATATCTTTTAATTTATCTACAAGGTATTTAGTTAATTCTTTGGTATATTTTTCTATATTATCTAATCCTATATTATTTAAATATTCTATAGCAGCTTTAAGTCCGGCAGCTTGTGCTAAAAGAGGAGTTCCAGCTTCAAACTTGTTAGGTAAATCAGCCCAAGAAGAATCAACATCATTAACTATACTAATCATTCCGCCACCATATTTTACAGGATTTAGACGTTCTAATAAATTTTTTTTACTATATAAAACACCTATTCCAGTAGGACCACACATCTTATGAGCGCTAAATGCTAAAAAATCACAATCAATTTTTTTTACATCAATTTTTAGATGCGGAACAGCTTGTGCTGCATCTAGTATATAATATATATTTTTATTTTTTTTTCTAATAATTTTACTTATTTTTTCTACATCATTTATTACACCTAAAACATTTGATGCATAAGTTAATGTTATAATTCTAGTTTTATCTGTTATTGCTTTTTCTAAATCACATAAACTAACAAAGCCTTCATTATCCACTTCTAAAATTTTTAATTTTAAGTTTTTACGTTTGGATAATTGTTGCCACGGAATAAAATTAGCGTGATGTTCTGATGAACTCAAGATAATTTCATCTCCTTCTTTTAATTCATCATTCAACATATTTGCAACTAGGTTTAATAATTCTGTAGTTCCACTACCATAAATAATTTCCTCTATAAAATCTGCATTTATAAAATCTTTAACAACTTTTTTTGATTCTGTATAAATAGTTTCTGCTTCATTACCTAAAGTATATACAGAACGATGAATATTTGCATTATAATTCTTATAAAAATCTGTTATTGCATTTATTACATAATCGGGTTTTTGTGTCGTTGCTGCATTATCTAAATAAACTAAATTATTTTCATTAATTTTACGATTTAAAATAGGAAATTGTTGACGAATTTTTTCGATATTCAATATTACTCACTCACTTTATTTATTTTTTCATCTATAAGAGATATAGTTTTTATTTTTACTTTATCCACTTTTAATTTCTCGATTACTGGAGATAAAAATCCGTGTACTAAAAGTCTGCTTGCTTCTTTTCTGCTAAGTCCCCTACTATTTAGATAATAAATCTGTTCTTCATCAATTTTACCTAAAGAAGCTCCGTGTCCAGCAGCAACATCATTTTCATCTATAAGAAGCATAGGATTAGCGTCTGCCTTGGCTTTATTTGATAATGTTAGTAACCTAGAACTTTGATAAGCATTAGATTTACTTGCCCCTTTTACGATAAAACCAACTCCATTAAATACTATATGTGATTCATCTAACAACACACCATGTTGCAAAATATCTCCATTAGTATTTAATCCTTGATTAACTAATTCACTATTAAAATATATTTTTTGTTTTCCAGTTCCTAAAGTAACAAGTTTTAAATTACTTTCAGAGCCATCTCCTATTATATTAGTTGTATTATCACAAAATACATCAGCTTCATCCATAGTAGCAATATTCCAATTTAATATAGCAGCTCTCTCTGTTAGACCATTTCTAATAATAGTTCCACGTTGCGTAGAATTAAAGTTAGTTACTGAACTATAATTTATATTAGAATTTTCTTTGGCTAAAACTTCTGTAATCATATTAAATGCCTTATTAGATACAGATGAAACATAATTTTCTACAAAGTTTAATTGAGAATTTTTTCCAGAATTTATTGCTACATGATTATAGAAGGAATGTTTATCACTATCTATTATTACGTTATATTGTACAGGTATATCAACAATAGCATTATCTACTAATTCAATATATATACCAGAGTTTAACAGAACATAATGTTGAGATGTCAACTTATCTTTTACTGGAGAAGCTATTTGTCCAAAAACTTCCACTAATTTATTATCACCTTTCATAGCAGCAAATATATCCGTAATAATAATTTTATCTTTGTATTGCTCAGGTATATTAACATATTTTAAACTATTATTTTTTTGAACTATAACTATACTACTATCATCAAAATTTATAACATTAGCATAGTCTTCTTTATTAAAGTCTGTTTTATCTATTTTTAATAAATTATCTATATCAAAATCTAACAAGTTCCATTCTTCAAGATTCATGGAATGTAGTTTTGGATATGATAAATTATAATTTTCATACATTGCTTTTCTACGTAATGAGCTGTATGATTCCATTTCAGAAAGTTCATTAGACATTTTATTAAGAGTTTTTATACTAATTTTTAATTTATTGCTGTCCATCTTACACCTCTTCTTTTAGCCAATCGTAACCTTCTTTTTCTAATCTAAGAGCTAATTCCGGACCACCAGATTTTACAATTTTTCCGTCCATTAATACGTGAACATAATCAGGCGTTATATAGTCTAATAGTCTTTGGTAATGCGTAATTATTAAACAACCAAATTTGTCTCCACGCATTTCGTTTACACCTTTTGATACAACTTTCAACGCATCAATATCCAATCCAGAATCTATTTCGTCCAATATAGCAAATTTAGGTTCAATCATCATCATTTGTAAAATTTCATTACGTTTTTTCTCACCACCAGAAAAACCGTCATTTACATAGCGTTGCGACATTTTTAAATCCATATCTAAAAATTCCATAGTTTTATCCAACTTCTTTATAAATTGCATAATAGGAATATTATCTTCTCTACGAGAATTAATAGCTGATTTAATAAATTCAGATGTAGGAACTCCCGGAATTTCCGATGGATATTGCATTGCTAGAAATAAACCAGCTTTAGCTCTCTCATCAACTTCCATATCTAATACTTCATCACCGTCTAACAAAATACTCCCACCATCTACTTCATATTTAGGATGTCCCATTATTGCTGAAGCTAAAGTAGATTTTCCTGCTCCGTTAGGTCCCATTACAGCGTGAATTTCTCCTGAATTTATAGTTAGGTCTAAACCTTTTAATATCTTTTTATCGTTAATTGATACTTCTAAATTTTTAATATCTAGTACAGACATAGTAATCTCCTTTAAAATTTAATACCATACTACATTATAACAAACTGCATTTAGATTTGCTAATGTTATGTTTAAAAAATATATTAATTTAACATAATAATTAGAGAATTTTTATAATTATCGATTCATTAATACATTGAATATTATTGACGATAATCAACAAAATTTTATTATATAAAAAAGACGGCTTTTTAGCCGTCTAGTTAGATAATTAATTTAATTATTTTGTTAATTCGTAAGTATCACGTGCAATCATCAACTCTTCATTAGTAGGGATGATAAACGCTTTTACTTTTGATTCTGGTGTAGTTATTTCTGTTAATTTTCCTCTAACATTATTTTTCTCTTTATCTACTTCTAATCCTAAGAATGTTAAACCTTCTAGAACTTCTTCACGAACCCATGTAGCATTCTCTCCAACACCAGCTGTAAATACTATAACATCAACTCCGTTCATAGCAGCTACATAAGAACCAATATATTCTCTAATTCTGTTTACGTAAACATCAATTGCTTCAGCAGCATTCTTGTCAGTAAATCGAACGTCCTCTACATCACGTAAGTCTGAAGAAATAGCTGATAATCCTTTAAGTCCTGATTCATGGTTAAATACATGAATTATTTCTTTTAAATCTAATCCCGTTTTTAATGATATATATGGAATAGTTGCTGGATCAATATCACCAGTTCTTGTTCCCATAACTAATCCAGATAAAGGAGTGAATCCCATAGATGTATCTATTGATTCTCCATTCTTAATAGCACAAATAGAAGCACCATTTCCTATATGACAAGAAATTGTTTTTAAATCTTTTATATCTTTACCAGTAACTTCTGCAGCCATTTGAGCTATATATCTATGACTAGTACCATGCGCTCCATACTTTCTTACTCCATATTTTTCATAATATTCTCTAGGAACTGCATACATATAAGTAGACTTAGGCATTGTTTGATGGAATGCTGTATCAAATGTTAAAACATTCTCAACATTTGGTAATATTTTTTGGAACGCTTTAGCACCCATTATATTAGCTGGGTTATGCAGTGGTGCAAGATCTTGGATACTATCTAATTTTTCTAATACTTCATCAGTAACTAAAACAGATTTGTCAAAGAACTCTCCACCGTGCACCACACGATGTCCAACTCCTTCAATCTCTTCTACACTTTCAACAATATTCATTTCTGTAAGTTTATTTAAAAGTCTTTCTATAGCAAAATTGTGATTAGGGATATCTAATTCTTCTTTCACTTTTTCACCATTAAATTCTATAGTAAAGATACCATTATCTATTCCTATTCTCTCTACTAAACCTTTAGCTATTACAGTTTCTTCTGGCATTTCAAAAAGTTGGAATTTCAAAGATGAACTACCTGAATTAATTGCTAATATTTTTGTCATAAAATTAATATCTCCTTAAAATAATAGTATACTCATATTATCTCATTATTTGTAAATAATTACAATACTTTAAATAAAAAAATGATAGCTTTTTCAATATTATTATATAAAGTTTTATAGTTTATTTTTTATTTCTAAAATAGTATCACTAGGAATCCCTAGTAATTTTAATTTTTCTACACTAGCATTTTTTAGTTCTTCTATGCTATTAAAAGTTTCTAAAAGTATTTTTTTTCTTTTAGGACCAATACCTTTTATGTTATCTAATGGCGAAGAAAACATATTTTTAGTTTTTAAACTACGATGATATGTAATAGCAAATCTGTGCACTTCATCTTGTATTCTTTTTAGAAATAAATATTGCTCAGAACGTTTATCTAGATTAATAATTTCATAATCATCTGTAATTATATATTCAGTTATATGGTTATTATTTTTAGCCAATCCTATTATTTTTATTTCCAAACCTAGCATATTGTGAACAACATCTATTGCAGCAGTTACATGATTTTTCCCACCATCAACTATAATTAAGTTCGTCTTAGCATCTTTATTTTTATAAGTTCTATACAAAACTTCTTTCATAGTTTCTATATCATTGATACCTTCTGTATATTTTACTTTAAATTTTCTGTAGCCATAAGTATTTTTCTTTCCATTTAAAAAATTGACTTTTACAGAAACAGCATCTTGTCCCATAATATTTGAATTATCAAATGCATCAATATTACTTATGGAATCTACTCCTAATTTTTTTGCTAAATCATTTAGCATTAGTATTTGTTTTTGTTCCTTTTCTTCTTCAATTTGAAGATCATTTTCTAAATAATATTTTGCATTATTTTTTAATGTATCTATAATTTTTTTATTATATCCCTTTTGGGGACTTATAAATTTTATACCTATTAAATCAGTTAACAAATTAATATCTAAACCTTCAATAAACACTTCTTTTGGTGCCATATTTAATGCGTAGTATTGTATAATATAAGAATATAAAATTTCCGTATAATCAGTATACAAATTATAATATTCTATTTTTCTCTCTATAATATTTCCCATTCTTGATAAAAATATTTGTATACATAGATAATTTTCATCATAATAGTATCCTATATAATCTCTATCTATATTTTTATTCATAGAAATATTTTGATTTTCAACTGATATTTTAATTGCTTGGATATATTCGTGAATAGTTGCAGCATTTTCAAATTCTAAATTTTTTATATAATCTTGTAATTTGTTTTCTAACTGCATTAAAATATTTTTTGTATTACCATTCAAAAAACTTTTAATATTTTTTATTTGTTCCTTGTACTCTTCTTGTGTAATTTTTTTTGCACAAGGACCAATACATTCACCTATTTGATAATATGTACAAGCTCGTTTTTCTATGGGATTGCATTTTCTTAAAGGATATATTTTGTCGATTATTTTTTTTAATTGTGTAGCTGATTTTATATCTACATAAGGTCCAAAATATGTGTTAACACTATTTTTTTTATATTTTCTTGTTAAAATTATTCTAGGATGTTCTTCTTTTGTTATCATCAAATAAGGATATGATTTATCATCTTTTAGACGAATATTGTAATGTGGCTTATACTTTTTTATTAAATTGTTTTCTAAAAGCAATGCTTCTTTTTCCGAATTAACAAGGATATATTCTAAATCGTATATGTTATTAACCAATAATTGCGTCTTTTTATTGTGTGTTCCTGTAAAGTAGCTTTTAATTCTATTTTTTAAATTTTTAGCTTTTCCTACATAAATTACTTCACCTAATTCATTTTTATAAATATAACATCCTGGATTATTAGGCAATAATTTTAGCTTTTTAGATATTATTTCGTTCATGATATCCCTTTCGATTATAATCTACAGAAAGCTTGTGATTAAAAATTAACCAACAAGCTTTCTTAACTATATTTATTTTATCTATTTTCTTCGGCAGATCCTGATACAGTTACTGATAGATTAGTATTTTCTGGATTTATACTTTCTCCTGATTTTATTGATTGAGATAATACTGTTCCAACACTTCTTGTACTACTAGAATTATAAGAAATACTTAACCTAACATTATTAGTATCTGCCCATGATTGCAAAGATCTTAGTGTACCTCCTACAAAATTCGGCATTGTAATTTTTACCAACGGCTCTTTGCCTTTAGATACTACAACAGAAATAGTATCCCCTTTTTTGATTTCTGTATTTTCTGCAGTTCGTTGTTCTGCAATTTGATTTTCTTCAAAATTAGAGTAGTATTCATATTTTTCTACTTTAATATTGATTCCTAAATTATCAGCTATTTTGTACGCTTCTGATAAAGTTTTTCCTTTCAAATTAGGTGCTGTTATCTTTTTAGCTCCTGTCGATATAGTAATAGTAATTGATGTTTCTTTCGGTACTACTGTTCTTCCAGCATCAATACTTTGTGCCATAACCTTACCTTCATCATAAGTATTAGAATCACTTCTTTCAAAAGTTATATTTTTAAACCCAACTTTCTCAAGAGCATTTTTAACTTGTGCTTCACTCATACCGATATAATTTGGTACTTCTATAGTTGATTTTCCAGAAGAAACATTTAAGTTAACTTTGCTACCTTTTGTAGCTTTTTTCCCTGCAGATGGATCACTACTAATTACTTTGTCACTTTCTACATTATCACTAGGAACTTCAATGATTTCACCAACAGTAAGTTCTGCTTTTGTAATTGCTGTTCTAGCCTCTTGGACAGTTAAATTTTTCACATCAGGAACGGATACTTTGTTACTTCCAATGAAATAATTGTATGCAAATACGGAAGTTCCGGTAATAAATATTAATAATAAAATTACTGCTAGTATCTTTCCAAAAGTAGAAGGTTTTTTTTCATTTTTTTTATTATCGTCAGAACTCTCTTGTGTTACGACATTGTTTCTAGGTTTTGGACTAGATATTGATTGCTTAGACACCGGTTGTACTCTAGTTTGTTCAAAATTATCATTATTTACATTAGAAAAGCCTGTATAAACTGTTTCATTTAGTCTACTAGTATCTAATGCTGTTTCTAAATCTTCTCTAAGCTCGTTAGCACTTAAATATCTTTCATTAGGATTTTTCATAGTAGCTTTTTTAATAACGTTTTTTATACTTCTAGGTATTCCTTCACGATAATTATCAATGTCTGGTAATTCTTCTTGTAGATGTTTTAAAGCTATCGCTACTGCAGATTCACCCTTAAATGGTATTTTACCAGTTATAAGTTCAAACATAAGGATTCCTAAAGAATAAATATCACTTTGCGCAGTAGCAACATTTCCTCGTGCTTGCTCTGGAGACAAGTAATAAACTGTTCCTAACATCTGATTAGTTTGAGTTAACGTAGTATCTCCATAAGCTCTAGATATACCGAAATCAGTAATTTTACAAGTTAAATCTTTTGTCATTAGGATATTTTGTGGTTTTATATCTCTATGAATTATTCCATTTTTATGAGCATGAGATAATCCTTCTGAAATTTGTTTCATTATATGAATAACTGTTTCTAAAGGAATATTTTTATTTTGTAACATATATTCTTTTAGAGTCATTCCTTCTACATACTCTAATATTAAATAATAAAAATTATCTTCGTTTTCTACACCATATATAGATACTATGTTAGGATGAGAAAGACTAGTTACAGCATTCGCTTCTCTATTAAATCTTTTTATAGCATCTTCATCATGAGAATCTATTTTAAAAGTTTTAATAGCTACTTGACGTTCTAATATCGTGTCTTCTGCTAGCCAAACAGTAGCCATTCCTCCTGTACCTAAATGATCTATAATTTTGTATCTATCACATATAATTCTACCTATCATCTTGTACCCCTCTTAATATCTTAAATAATGATATAGATATATTATCAACGCCGCCCTGTTCATTCGCTTTTTCTATTAGCATATTTACAGCGTTTGATAAATCTTCATTAAATATAATTTTAGAAATTTCTTCATCTGTAAGCATTGTTGTTAGTCCGTCTGAACAATTTAGTATAAACTCAAAGTCATCAATATCTTCTTCGTTTATATGTATTTCTATATCTTCATTAACTCCTATTGCTTGGGTTAGTGTATGCCTCTTAGGATGAGAGATTGCTTCTTCTACAGTAATTACACCAGCATCTAAAAGTACACCTACAAAAGAATCATCTTTAGCTAACAACTTCATTTCTTTATCAGTCGTTAGTCCGTAACTTAAGCTATCTCCAACGTTAATTACTAGCACCTTACTTTCATAAATTATAGTTGCTAATAACGTAGTAGCCATTTTTTGTTTTTGTTTTTTTGATTTATTAATAATTTCTTTGTTTAATTGAACTATATTGTCCAAAATCCAATATTTCATATCTTCGTAACTTTTAAAAGATGATTTTTTCCATTTTTTAGTTAATTCTTTTACAATATAGTTACTAGAGAAAGAAGAGTTTTGATGACTACTAACTCCATCACAAACTATGCTAATTAAATTACCAGCATCGTTTTTTGCAATATTAATAGCATCTTCATTTTTTTTCTTTTTTAAGCCTTTATTATAACTATACGAATATACTACTGGCATCTGGAATACCTCCTTTTACCTCTTCTTTTCTTTCTTTAGCTCGTAATTGTCCACAAGCAGCATCAATATCGTCTCCTTGTGTTCTTCTAATAGTCACATTAACTTTATTTTTTTTCAATATTTTTTCAAAATTAAAAATATCTTTTTTGCTTGTACGAACGTAGTTACGCTCTGGGACGTAATTAATAGGAATTAAATTAACGTGACAATTCAAATCTTTTATTATTTCAGAAAGTTTTTCTGCGTGTTCAGTTTGATCATTTACCATTCCCATTAGTCCATATTCAAATGTAATTCTACGACGAGTTATTTTTTGATAGTATTTTAATGCATCCATTAATTTATCAATATTGTAAGCTCTATTTACAGGCATAATTTTGCTACGTAACTCATTAGTTGGAGCATGCAATGATACCGCAAAATTAATTTGTATATTCTCATTAGCAAAATCATAGATTTTTGGTACAATACCTGATGTAGATACCGTTATATGACGAGCTCCAATATTAAATGATTCATCAGAATTTACTATTCTTATAAAATCCATCATCTCATCATAATTTTCAAAAGGTTCCCCAATTCCCATTATAACTATGCTAGAAACTCTTTCTCCTACTTTATCAAGTTCTTTCTGAACTTTCAAAACTTGGGCTACTATTTCTCCTGCTTCCAAATTCCTTTTTAATCCACCTAATGTAGAAGCACAAAACGTGCACCCTATCCTACATCCTACTTGTGTAGTAACACAAAGAGAATTTCCATATTTATTACGCATAAGAACACTTTCTATCGTATATTTATCTTGCAATTCAAAAAGGAATTTCATAGTGCCATCTTGTGATTCTTGTTTAATTAATGTTTCGAGTGTTGTAATTTTAAATTCTAAATCTAATTTATTTTGAAGTGCTTTAGGTATATTCTTCATTTCGTCAAAACTCGTTACTCTCTTTTTATACAACCAATCAAAAATTTGTTTAGCACGAAACTTTTTTTCTCCGATAGATAACAAGTAATTTTCTAATTGATCTAAACGTAAAGAATATATTGACATTTTGTCAAAATCTTTAAGCCATCTACTTTTTTTATAATTTTTTAATTCAGTTATTAACATTATTCCTCCAATTTTCTTAATTTAGCAATAAAAAAGCCATCACAATTATATTCATTAGGGAGTATTCTTAATATTCCCGTTTGCTCCTCGTTAACAACACTATTAATATTTATTTTTTCTAATTTAAAATTAGAATGTTCATCTAAAAATTTCTCAATATTATTTTCATTTTCACGTTTATCAATTGTACAAGTAGAATATATTAATAACCCATTCGGTTTTAAATAATTGATACTAGTTTTTAAAATATTGTATTGTAATTTAGAAATATTTTTTACATAATCATCAGTTATTTTATATTTTATTTCAGGTTTATTTTTTATTACCCCTATACCCGAACAAGGAACATCACAAACTACAACATCAAATGAATTAATAAAATTTTTATTCAATTTAGTTGCGTCTTGATTAATTAAATTAATATTTGTTACATCTAAGCGTTTAATATTTTGATTAATTAAATCTAATTTATGTATATATTTATCACAAGAAGTTAAATTAGAGTTTAAATATTTACTTGCAATGTGGATACTTTTTCCACCTGGAGCTGCACAAACATCAAGAATATTTAACTTTTTATTATAATCTTCATTTATTACACAAGCTACTAATGAACTAGCTTCATCTTGAATAGTGTACATACCTTGTCCAAAATATTTATCATTTAAATTTAAAGAGTTTATTAATAAACAATCTTCACATACATTACTTTCTAAAACATTTATATTATTATCTTTAAAATATTTCAACAATTTATCTTTATCAATTTTAATAGGATTGTAACGAATACTATTTTCTGATTTTTTATTAAACGATAAAATTATATCTTGTGTAGTTTTTAAACCGTATTGATTTTCTAGTATACCAAATAACTTTTCTGGACAACTATTCTCAATACAAAATTGTTGTTTTTCATTTTTATAATGTAGGTCATCTTTATTAAATGATCTAACAATTGTTCTTAATACACCATTAACAAACTTACTAGTATGATATCCCATAGACTTCTTAGCTATATTTACTGCCTCGTTTACAGTTGCAAAATTAGGAGTTTTATCCATATTTAAAATTTGGTAAATAGACATTATTAACAATACTTTTACATTTTGTTTAACACGTCCTTTAGAATAATGCTTTAATATATATTCTAAATAAATTTTATTTTTTAAAGTTCCATATACTAGTTCTGTTACAAATTTTTTATCTTGTAAATCTACTTGCTTAGAATTAAATACTTTGTTAATGGCAATATTGCTGTATGCATCATGTATTACAATATCTTTTAATATATTAAATGCATATTCTCTAGCATTAATTTTATTACTCATTAATATCACCTAGCTTAATTCCAACATAATCTTTTTTGTTAGATAAGAAGTTTTTAGTAGATATTCTATTCTTTCCTGATAATTGTAATTCTAAAATTTTCAAAACAGAATTATTTCCACATTGAACATATATGCTATCTTTATCTTGACATACTATTTCACCTATTTCCTTATCTAATACATTAATATTAGCTACTTCTGTTTTCCATATTTTTAAAACTTTATTATCTAAGTAAGTAAATGCACCTGGTTTTGGATCTAATGCTCTTACTTTATTAAATATTTGTTTCGCACTTTCATTCCAAGAAATTTTCTCATCTGCACGTGTTATATTTTTAGCAAAAGTAGCTTTACTATCATCTTGTTTTTCTGGTCTAATTTCTTCACTAAATACCTTAGGTAAAGTATACTTTAATAAATCACGTCCTGCTAGTGATAATTTATCATGTAATGATTTATAATTATCATTATCTTCAATAGGTACTTCTATTTTTGCTAACATATCACCAGCATCAAGTCGTTTTTCCATATACATAATAGTTATACCTGTTATTTTATGTCCTTCCCATAAAGAATATTGAATAGGCGCTCCACCTCGTAATTTTGGCAATAATGAACCGTGAACATTTATAGATTTAAATTTTGGCAAAAATAAAATTTTCTCTGGTACTAATTGACCATAGGCTGCAGTAATAAGAATATCAGCATTTAATTGTTTTAATTCATTATAAACTTCTTCATCTGTTGAGATTTTTTCTGGTTGTAATATTCTAATATTATGTTGCAAAGCTAGTTGTTTTACTGGTGACGGTGTTAATATTTTTTTTCTTCCAACTTTCTTATCAGGTTGAGTTATCACCAATTCTACATTATAATTTTCAATTAACATTTCTAATATAGGAACAGCAAAATCGGGTGTTCCCATAAAAACAATTTTTCTCTTTTCCATTTTAGACTCTCCTAACTTCAATACAATCTATTTAATTATACTACATATAAGCATTAATAATCAATGTTTCATACTTTTTCATAAATAGTTTATAAAAAATTAATTTTAAATATAGTATTTAAATTTAAAACAATGATAAATAAAAAAGGTCTAATTCTAATAATCAAACCTTTTTCAAATAATTATTATACTTTTTTAAATATAATCTTGTGCTGAATCGTCTATTGATATAGATATATGTTCTTTTTTATAAAAATCTTTAAAATAATCATTAATATATTTCAAAGCTATATGTAACTTTTTATATTCATCTTTATGAAATTTTACAGCTATATTATATTTATATTCATTATTAATTTTGTAAAGAATACTTTTATTAGGTCCTAATATCTTAGAACTATTATAATATTTAATTAAAAAATTATAAATTGACTTGGATGCCAATATTACTTTATTTTCATCAAGACCTTTTATTGTAATAAATGATATATTAGAATACGGTGGGTACTGTATTAATTCTCTCCTATTAATCTCATAATTATAAAATTCAAGATAGTCATTATTTATAGCATAATCAATTATATTACTATCTATATTAGTTTGAATAATTACTGTTCCTTCTTTATCGCTACGACCTGCTCTCCCTGCCGTTTGAACTAAAAGTTGAAATAATTTTTCATTTGATTTAAAACTTGGAAAAGATATTAAATTATCTACAGCCAAAATACCAACTAAAGTTACATTAGGAAAATCTAACCCTTTAGAAATCATTTGTGTTCCTAAAAGAATATTACTTTTCTTTTTTTGAAAATCAGTAAGTAATTTTTCGTGAGCACCTTTATTTCTAGTTGTATCAGAATCCATTCTAGTTATGATAGCATTAGGTATTTGTTCTTGTAAATATTCTTCTACACGTTGAATACCATAACTTCCCGATACAAGTTGTGGACTATTACAACATTTTTCTATAGCATTTATATTCTGTGAATAGCCACAAAAATGACACTGTAAGTAATTACCTTTTTTATGATAATTCATACTAATATCACAATTTTTACATTTGTAAATATAACCGCAATTAAAACAATTTATAAAGTTAGTATACCCTCTTTTATTAATAAGTAACATTACTTGCTCATCTTTACTAATTTTTTCTTTTATATTTTCAAGTAAGTCATTGCTTATTATGTCTTCTTTTTTTTCTAAATGCGTTAGTTTTACAGTTGGATATTTATTATTAAATCTTTTATCTAGTGTAAGAAGATTGTTAAGTTTAAAATTTTTAAACTTGTAATATAACGAAACGGAAGGTGTAGCACTAGCATACACTAATGTTGCTTTATTGTAAAAAGCCCTTTTATTTGCTATATCATGTGTATCATATTTAGGAGTTTCAGTCTGTTTATAAGTAGATTCATGCTCCTCGTCTATTACTATTAATCCTAAATTTTCAAAAGGTGCAAATATAGCAGAACGTGTACCTAAACAAATACTAACCTTTCCATCTTTTATCTTTTTCCATTCTGCATATTTTTCTGATTTATTTAATCTAGAATGAAGTATGGCTAAATTATTTCCGAAAACTTGTTTAAATTTCTGCTCTATTTGGGGGGTTAAAATAATTTCAGGTACCAATATTATGGCTTGTTTGTTGTTATCTAGCGCAGACTTAACTAAATTAATATATATTTCTGTTTTTCCTGATCCAGTTACTCCATGTAACAAAAATTCGTGAAAATTGTTATCTAATAAGCTATTATTTATTTTATCAAAAATTTCAAATTGATATTCATTTAACATATTTGAATTTATGTAACCTTTGATAACTTCATCACTTTGAGATTCTTTGTGAGTTATAGCAATAACATCTTGTTTTAACAGATTATTTATAACTGATATTCCTATATTTAAAGTATTCTTAATGTCACTAGCTTTTACTTCTTTGTTTTCCATAAGAAAGTCCACTAATTTTTTCTGCTTTGGTGTAAGTTTTTCTAGTTTTAATGGACTATTTAATGTATAATATTTTTCTGTTTTTTCTTTTAATTGATTTTTAGCTAAGCTAACTAATTTTATATCATTTTTAGATAATAATTGTTCTATATTCTCTATCCCTATTTTTTTTTCTAAATCTTTTTTTGAAATTAAACCATTTTTAGAAAAATATTTTTTATAATCTATATTATTGTTTAACAATTTATAATACTCTACATATTTATTCTTTAATATTGTAGGTAACATTGCTTCGATTACTTGTATTTGTGTACAATATAATTCATCAGCTAATACTTTGGATAATAGAATTAATTCTTTTGTTAATATAGCATAACTATCTTTAATTCTTATTATTTCTTTACATTTATTCGATTCAAGGTCTATACTATCTGATACATTAACAACGTATCCTTGAACTACCCTACTTCCAAACGGAACATCTACCCTATAACCTAAAATATCACTATAAGAAGCAGGTATTTTATAATAAAATGTTTTGTCAACGTTACTATTTTTTATATCAACTATTACTTCTGCGTACAATATATCATCCCCTTATATTAGTTTATCAACTAATATTTTTGCAATGTTTTGTTTACTAGTTTTTTCTATTTTTTCAACATTTTCATCTTTATCTATTATATATACTTCGTTGTTATCTGAACCAAATCCTATATCCTTTTTAGACACATCGTTAGCTACAATTAAATCCAAATTTTTATTTTTAATTTTTCCTTTTGCATATTCAATTATATTATTAGTTTCTGCAGCAAATCCTATTAAAATCTGATTATTTTTTTTATGTTGTCCTAGATAATATAAAATGTCTTCTGTTCGTCTAAATTCTATTTCAATATTTCCTGGCTGTTTCTTCACTTTTCTATCATAAGTGATTAAAGGGGTATAATCTGAAACCGCAGCTGATTTAACAATAATATCACACATAGAAAACAGTTTTTTTACTTCTTCAAACATATCATTAGCTGTAGTTACATTAATAACATTTATATTTCTATATGTTGACTTATAATTTACAGAAGTTACTAAATAAACAGTAGCTCCTTTTTTTGCAAATTCTTCTGCAATAGCTATTCCCATTTTTCCACTAGATGGATTAGAAATATATCTAACTGGATCTATATATTCCTTAGTTGACCCTGCTGTAACTAGGACATTTTTCCCCGCTAATGCTTGTGGTTCTAAAATAATATCTAAGATAACTTCTTTTTCTGGAAATTTTCCTTTCCCTATATCTCCGCAAGCCAAAATTCCTTGAGAAGGTTCAATAAAGTTAAAACCTAACTGGCGTAACTTGAAAATATTACTTTGAGTTATAGGATTTTCATACATAAATGTATTCATAGCTGGCGCTATATATATATTAGAAAATTCTCTAGCTGCCAATATTAAAGTACTAGCTAAATCATCAGCAATACCATTAGCAATTTTAGCAATAATATTTGCAGTAGCAGGAGCTATAATTACTTTATCAGCCCATTTCATTAAATCAATATGTTGTATTTCTTCTTCATTTAATTCATCAAAAGTATCAGTATAAACTTTATTTTTGGTAATAGTTTGAAAAGTTAATTCAGTAACAAATTTCGTAGCATTTTTCGTCATTACTACCTTTACATTATGTCCTTCTTTAATTATACTGCTAGCTAAGTCAACTGATTTGTATGCTGCTATTCCACCTGTAACTATTTGTAAAATATTCATTATTTATATAACTCCTAACTAATTGTTATACTTTCCAAAAACTGCTTGTTCTAACCTTGCAATTCTTTGCAAAATATCTACATTGCTTGATTGTGGTTGCGAATCTTGTTGTTTTGTTGTAGTTTTTAAAGCACTAATTTTTATCTTTAAATTTTGATTTTCTATCTCTAAATCTTTTAGTTTCATCAAAAGTTTTTCTACTTTCATATAGTCTTCTATTATCAAATCTAAATAGTGATTAACTTCTTCAACATCATATCCTTTTATTTTGCTATTTTTAAATTCTTTTTCGTATATCTCTCGCGCTGTTAAATTTAATTCCATTGTAAACCTCTCTTTTAATTTAATTCTACAAAATAAGCTAGACAACTTAGAAAAAATAGGGGCGCTGTTTCTGCACGAAGTATTCTTTTCCCTAGTCCTATTGATTTATAATTATTTTCATTAAAGTAAGTCACTTCTTTGCTAGATAGACCGCCTTCACTTCCAAAAATGGCTATAATTTTTTTATTTTCTAAATCTTCATTTAATAATTTTTTTAAGTTATTATTTTCTATATTTTTAGATTCTTCTTCATAAGCTATAACTTTATAATCATAATGATCATAACTAGAAATTAGTTTAGTTATATTTTGTTCATAATTTATAATAGGAATACTAGCTCTTTTGGATTGTTCCGCAGCTTCTTTAGCAATTTTATTCCAACGGCTAAGTTTATTATCAACTTTACTATCCTTAACCTTAGCTATGTTGCGTTCAGAGTTGAATAAAATTATTTCCGAAACTCCAAGCTCTGTAGCCTTTTGAATCAAATACTCAATCTTATCATTTTTTAATGGTGGTATAGCTATTGTTATTTGTGCCAATAATTCAGTAGATAATTCTACCTTTTCTTCCGGAAAAATTACTACTCTTTCAACATCATTTTCTTCAATATTACAAATATACCTCTCTTTGTTAGCAAATGCGATAAATATTTTATCACCAACTTTTTTTCTCATCACTTTTGCTATATGGAAACTATCATATTTAGATAAAACAAAAGTTTTATACTCAAAATTTTCATTAATAAAATATTGCTGCATAAATTACCTCTATTAAAAATTGTAATAGTAAAAATAATTAATATTACTTATGTAATATTTTACTTTATAATATAATACAAATCAAATAATTAATTGATTTTTTTCATTATAAAACTTATAATGTTTATATATAAATTTATATTTATAGAAAGGATGTATTATGACTTTTTTTTCTAAATTAGGAGAACAAATGATTCTTCCAAAAGATGTACTAATTCAATCAAAAGAAACTCAATCTGTGCCTAATGCAATTAATGCAACTATAGGTATGGCAATGAAAAATGGAGAAGTTATGAAAATTGATAGCTTAGACAAGATTATAAAAAATCTTAATATAGCAAGCTATCTTCCCTATTCTCCTACTCCAGGAGAAATTACTGTTCGTGATTTATGGTATAAAAAAATAATATCAGAAAACTCTAATCTGGTTCCACAATATTTATCAATGCCAATGGTTACTTCTGGAGTAACTCAAGCATTAGATCTAGCTGCTAACTTATTCACACAACAAGGAGATGCCCTACTATTACCTGATTTATTTTGGCAAAATTATGAGCAAATATATACAGTTAAGCTAAATAATAAACTTTATAAATATAATCAATTTGATAAAAACAACAATTATAATCTAAAATCATTTAAAGATACACTTGAATATATTAAAGAAAATAAAATTACAATTATATTAAACTTCCCAAATAATCCAACAGGATACACTCCTTCTATTTTAGAATTTAAAGAACTAACAAATATAATTGATAATTTTGCAAAAAGTAATTCAAATAAAAGTATAATTATTGTTTGTGATGATGCTTATTTTGGTCTATTTTTTGAAGATAATCATAAAAATTCTACATTAAATAACATTGCAAAATTAGTAAATAATGAAAATTGTTTAATAATTAAAGCCGATGGTGTTACTAAAGAATTGTACGCTTGGGGTGTTAGAATTGGATTCATAACTTATTATACTAAGAATGATGTGTTAAGAGATTTACTATTAGAAAAATCACAAGGCTATTTAAGAAGTACAACTTCATCAAGTTCTACAATAGCACAACAAGCCGTAAAACAATTATTAATAAACGAAAAAGCTTTAAAGGAAAAAGAAATAAATGATGGCATCATAGAACATCGCTATAAAATTCTAAAAGAAGAGATAAAAAAAGAACAATTGGATAGTTATGTAACTATTTTTCCTTTCAATTCTGGTTATTTTTTCACAATGAAATTACCAACAGAAATAAATGCGGAAGAATTTCGCTTAAAATTACTTTATGAACATAAATTTGGTGTCTATGCAATAGATGATAAACATATTAGAATTGCATTTTCTTGTTTAGAACATGAACAAATATCATTGTTGATAAAAAATGTAAAACTTTGTTTAATAAATCTAAGCAACAAAAAGAACTAGAAAATATTTTCTAGTTCTTTTTTTAGTTTATAATTTATATATCCTATCACACATATTAGCCAATTCTAAATCGTGTGTGACGATTATTATCGTTTTCCCTAATTTCTTTAATTCAAATAATAAATCTATTACTTTAAGTTTATTTTTCTCATCTAAACTTCCTGTAGGTTCATCGGCTAATATTATTTTTGAAGGTTTCAAAAGTGCTCGTGCTAATGCTACTCTCTGTTGTTCCCCACCGGATAATTGATATATTTTATTTTTTTCATATCCTAATAACCCTACTTTTTCTAATGATATATTTATTAATTTATCTTTTTCGTCTTTAGGAATACTGACATATTTTAAAGCAATATCCAAATTATACTTTACAGTTTTTTCATCAATTAACGCAAAATTTTGAAATAAAAAAGTTATGTCCTTTCGTAAAATATTTATTCCCGCTTTACTATTTAATTTAGGATTTTCTTTTCCATTTATTGTAATATCTCCACTATCATAGCTCTCTATTAAACCTATAATATTCAAAAGTGTTGTTTTACCTTTTCCACTTTCTCCTACTATTGCAAGCATCTCTTCATTTTTTATACTGAGGTTTATATTACTCAAAACTTTTTTATTATCAAATGATTTATTAATATTTTTTAATTGTACTATCATTGTCATAATTATTCTCCCTTTATTACAATATTCAATATAGCTTTTTCATCTTTTAAAATAATAATATATTCAGAAATTAAGTAGATAAAAAATAATACAAATAAAAGTATAAAAGTATAAATATTTATTTGTTTTAATAAAGTTACTATACAAAAACTTATACTTATAAAAAAGATTCCCAAATCAACTAGTAATCTAGTACCATGCCTAGCTATTACATCATAACCATTAAGTTTTTTTATTGCTAAATCTTTTTTTCTATTTTCGAAACTGATTAACGCTTCTTGAAAACTAACAAACAGCATACTAATTATTATTAAAATTGCAAAAAAACAAGCTAAATATAATGAAGTTAATAAATTAGTTCTCTCATTAATAAACCATTGTTCTACTGATACTATTTTTATTTTATTGTCTTTTAGCTCACTATTGTCTAAATAATTAGTCACCATTTCTTTAGAAATATTTTTAAATTTTATTGGTGTTTTTAATCCACTAATTTGTGCATTACTTTTATCTATCATACTTATATTTTTAGAAGTTTTAACGTTTAAAATAGGGTTTTTAATTACTCCACCATCCATTAAATTAGGAACTGTTATGTTTTTATCATAAACTATAGTTTTAATATTTTCTATTATCTTTGGTTCATCTATCATCTGTAAATGTTCATTCATTGATTTATAATAATTTTCTTTTACTTTTTCTATTTCTTTTATTAAATGCTCTTTATCTTTAGGAATTAATAAATATTGCGTACTATCTAAAAATAACTCTTCAAACTGTATATTGTTATTTTTTAAATAGTTTTCGTTAACATCTATTGCAGATACACCTATAGATTTACCATCAGAAGAAATTAAATCATCTACTTTAAAATATTCTGCACCATTCTCTTCCAAAAAATTATAAAATTTTACAAAATCTTTTGATAATTTGTTATTATTCCCTCTAATACTTTGTATGTCGTTACCAATATATGTGCTATCAACAAAATTATAATTATTATAATTTTTCCAATTATCTATATATTTATTTTGGATAAATAGGTCTGTAACTATTGACATTGTTAATACTAGTGAATAACTTGCTAAAATAATAAATAATGTTTGAAACACTTTGCTTACTATTGTTATCACCCTTAAATTTTTCTTACCTTTTATTAATGATGACAGACTTTGTTTTACTAAATATATATAAGTTATGCCAGAAAAGATAACATTAATTGATATAACCAACAACATAATAAAAATAATTAATATATAATAATTTGGACTAATTTCTTTTATAGATATACTAGCAATTATAGTTATTAAAATAGAAGTTAATATAATACTTAACACCGAACTTTTCATCAATTGAAAAAATATGTTAAACGTATTATATCCATTTAATTTTAAGACACTAATTTCTTTAGATTGTTTAGTCATAACAAAAACATTAGTAATTGAATATATTAAAATAAATATTCCAAACAAAATAGCTAATACATAGAATTGAGTTGAATAACCCGTTTGTTCAAAACGTTTTTTTGTCGTTAATTCACTTAAATCCATATCAAGCTCTTTTGATAGTTTATTCAAAAATGCTTCTCTATTACTATAATTTTCAGATATAACTAAATATTCTCCATTACCTCCATAACTATGTATTACAGAAGATAATATTTCAAAATTTACTATATCATCATTAAAATAATCTTTCACATTTGTTTTAGTAGAATATTGTTCTTTAGAAAAATCAAAGCTATTAATTTTACTATTATTTTTTAATTTTAATTGTGGAAGTTCTGTATTTTGTATTATACCCTTTATGATGGTAACTTTATCATTATTAGAAGAATAACTATCTTTTATGACAGATACCTTATACTCATCAGCCACTTTATACAAAATATCATTAATATCTTTATCTGAAAAATTTTTTATATTTTCTCTATAAAGATAAAAAGAGGTACTATTAAAATCATTTGCCCACATTTTCCATTTAATTGTATCGCTTCTAACTTCATATAAATACCCTAAAAAAGTTATTAACACTAAAATTGTACAACTAAAAATAATTTGTATTCTTTTCATATTAGTTCCCCCCAAAAAAAGAAAACGAGAAGATATACACGCATCTTCTCGCTATAAACTTAAACTTAATGCGCTCTTTTAAAATAAATTTTTTACTTTTACTTTTTAATAATATAATATTTTTAAAAACGTTGTCAATTAATATATTAATCATTAAAACGCATATATAGTTTATTTTTAATTTAAATAACGTAATATTATTATCATTTTAAGAATAATATCTTTATATTATAATAATTTATATACAATAAATAAAAAATATTTAGTATAGAAAATTTTTCATCTATACTAAATATTATGCATTATTTATTACTTTTTATGTAGTTTGCCATGTAGTTATTAGCTTCTAATTCAATGTTATCATTAATATTTTGCAGTTCAATTTTTCCATATTTATTGTTCAGAGCCGCTTGTATTAAATAATCTGCTATTTTAGGATTTTTAGGTAATATAGGTCCATGCAAGTAAGTACCTATAAGGTTTTTATACAATAATCCTTCTTTTTTATCAGTATCATTATTTCCATATCCTGCTACTACATTTCCTAATGTATCATAGTTGTGATAAGTCCTACCACTATGATTCTCAAATCCTACAATATTCCCAAACTTATTAGAATCTACTAAAATATTTCCTATTAGCCTAGATTTATCTTTAGGTGCTTCTGTATAAATATCTAATATATTTAACCCTGCTAATTTTTTCCCCTCAGATGTTTGATAATATTCTCCTAAAAATTGATATCCTCCACAAATTGTTAATGCAGGTACTCCTGATTCTATTGCTGACTTAAACTCCGATTTTATTTTAAAAAATTGTTCAGTTGCTATTGCCTGCTCTCTATCAGATCCTCCACCAATAAAAAACATATCGCAATTTGATAATTTTACACCGTCTGTACTCGTTATATTTTCAATATCTAGTGATATTCCTCTCCACTCGCATCGCTTTTTTAAAGAAATAACATTCCCAATATCACCATATAAGTTTAATTTATCTGGCATAAAATGATAAAGTTTTAAATTCATAAATTCACCTATTTTGTTTCTAATTCCTTTTGTGTTTCTATCAATGCTGTATAATTTGGTATAACTATATTATAAGTTCCTTTTAGTTTTTTCAAATAATATACCGCTTCTTTGATATTTTCATTTACTACTATATTAGCCTCTATATCTGTGTACTTTAAACGCAATGCTAATTCTTTTGCCCTTTTTCCAGAACATATTATAGTTTCTATATTTTGATTTTTCAATATTTCAAAATTACTATCCCATATCCAAGAAATGTCAAGCCCATCAGCTCCATTATCATTTAATATTATTAAATAATTAATATTTTCCGTCTTATCAATAGTACTTGCAATATCTAATGAAACATTCATTCCTGCTGGATTTTTTGCTAAATTAAGAATTGTAGTAGAATTATTATTAGTTATAGTTTGCATACGCCCATTTTTCGAAGTATAATTTGATAATCCATCAATAATTTTATTATCACTTAGTCCTAATGATTTTAAAGTAGTATATGCTGACAAAATATTATAAATATTAAAACTACCTAATTGCATTGTAGAAAACATGTCTTTATTATTAATAGATATTGATATTAGTGGATCAACGGTTGCCTTTGTTACACTGTAATTTGGACTTTTTCTACTAAAATTACAATTACTGCATTTATAATGTCCTAATTGGCTATAATGTGTATGACTATAAGTTAATTCCTCACCACACATAGGACAAAATTTAGATTCTGTTAAACCTATATTCTTAAATTCATAAGCATCGTTATTAATTCCAAAATAAATATTATTTTTACCATATTTATCCAAACGAGCCACGAAAGGATCATCTATATTTAAAATCAATTGAATTTCTTTACCTTTAAGTTGCTCTCCGATAGAGGTTATCAACGTATCTATTTCACCAAATCTATCCATTTGATCTCTAAAGAAATTATTAAAAACAAACTTTGTCGGAGTAATATAACTCATAACTTTTTTTATTGATCCTTCATCAATTTCAATGATTGCAATTTTAGTATCACTTTTTGTTTGAATAGCAAAGGTAGAAATAATTCCATCAAGCATATTTGCTCCTTCAAAGTTATTTATTATTTTTATTTTTGCTTTTTTTAATGTATGTCCTATTAAATTTGATGTTGTTGTTTTTCCATTTGTTCCAGTAACAAATACTATTTCATCAAAATTTTGAGATAATTTTTTCAAAACATCTTTATTTAGCTTTCTCAATATTTTACCAGGAAGATCTGTACCTTTTTTTCCAACTAACTTGCTAGTTAATCTAACCATCTTAGCAATATTTCTATAAAGTATAGTCATCTATCAAGAGCTCCTTTAATTAAATTAATTTTTACTAGCATCAAACATATAACCAGTTCCCCAAACTGTTACTATCATTTTTGAAACAGATTTTGAATGCTTTTCGATTTTTTTTCTAATTCTTTTTATATGAGTATCTACTGTTCTCAAATCTACATATGAATTGTAATTCCAAACAGCTTTTAATAATTCTTCTCTTGTATATACCTTATCAGGAGATTTAGCTAAAAACATTAGTAAGTTAAATTCTTTAGGAGCAAAATCAACTTCTAAACCATTAACTATCACTTTATGAGAATTTGCATCTATAATTAAATCATTGAAAACTAAAACGTCTTTAGCACTAAATTCAGGTATATAAAAAACACTGCTTTTTGTTCTTTGTAATATTGCTTTAACTCTCAATACAACTTCTCTAGGACTAAATGGTTTTACTACATAGTCATCTGCTCCTAATTCAAAACCGTCCACTCTACTTTGCTCATCACTTTCTGCTGAAACTATAATTACTGGAGTAGCTTTTGTTGTTCTTAGTTCTCTTAATATTTTTGTACCTGTCAGTTTAGGCAACTGTATATCCAAAAGAACACATGAATAATCTATCTTTTTTATTTTCTCTAGACCTATTGCGCCGTCTCCAGCTTCGTCAACAATATAGCCCTCTCTCTCTAAATACATAGTGAGCAATTTTCTAATTCTTTCATCATCATCGACTATTAATATTCTTTCTGTCATAATAATATTCTCCTATGTTATTATTGACCATTTTTAGCTTTATTAATTAGTACTTTTACTTCGTGAATTGTTAATGGTCTATATTCTCCTATTTTTAAACCTTCTAAAGTTAAATCTTCTATAGCTACTCGCTTCAATTTAATAACTTCATATCCTAAAGCTTCAAACATTTTTCTAATTTGTCTATTTTTTCCTTCAAAAATAGTTAGTTGAACTAAAGTATTACTACTTTTATTTTTATTTTTCAAAATTGTTACTTTTGCTGGAGCTGTTTTAGAGTTATCTATTATTACACCTTTACGTAAAATATTTATATGACGTTCTTCTATACGACCTTTTATTTTAGCGATGTAAGTTTTATTGATTTTATGACGTGGATGTGTTATCAAATTAGTAAACTCCCCATCATTTGTCATAATCAATGCTCCAGAAGTATCATAATCTAGTCTTCCAACTGGGAAAACTCTTTCTGGGATATCAACAAAAAAATCACTAACTATTTGTCTATCTTTTTCATCTGACATAGATGTTATAACTTTTTCGGGTTTATAAAATAAATAATAACGCTTATTTTCTTTTAATAATCTTACTCCATCAACTATTATCACATCATTAACAGATGCTTTTGTACCTAATTCAGTTACAATCTGTCCATTAACTGATACCTTTCCTTCTAATATTAACGATTCAGCTTTTCTTCGTGATGTATATCCCGAAGCAGCAATAATTTTCTGTAATCTTTCTTGCATTCTATTCTCCTATTCATTTAAAAATTCATTTAAATCTTCTTTATAATTATTTTCTATATTAGGAAGCTGTTCTAAACTTTCTAGACCAAATATATCTAAGAAATAATCAGTAGTTTCATAAAGTTTAGGTTTTCCAATTTTATCCAAAACTTTGTTAGAAATTATCAATTCTTTTTCTAATAAACTGTTTACTATAGTATCACTATTTACACCACGAATTTTATCTATTTCTATTTTAGATATAGGCTGATTATATGCAATAATTGCTAAAGTTTCTAGTGATGCCTTTGACAATTTAGATAATTTTTTAGAAGACAGAACTTTCTTTATAGTATTATAAATATCTGCCTTTACTAACATTTTATAAATACTCCCAAATTTTTTTATAGTTAAAGCACTATCTAACATATTGTAATCATCTTTAAATTTATTTAATAAATTTTCTGCTGCATTATAATCTACTTCTAAAAATGCAGATGTATATTCTATTGATAATCCTTCTTCACCTTTTATAAAAAATAAGGCCTCTAATATTTTTTTTTTCTCATTTAACAACATATACTACAATCTTCTGTATATACTAAATACTTTTTTCTATATACAACTCTTCTCCCATCTCTTTACAAATTATTATATTTTCTTTAATCATTTCTAAAATACAAATAAACGTAGTTACTATCTCTTCTTTTGAATCATAATTAGAAATAATATCACTAAAAGCTATACTATCCTTAATAGATATATATTTTATTATTAAGTTCCTTATATCTTCTATTGAAACTTCTTTTCTATATTTTATAGTATTAGTTACTTCTGAATTAAGTTTAGTATTATCAATAGCTCTTTTAAATGCATTTTTTAGTAAATTTATTGACATTGACATCAACTGTGCATCTACTATTACAGCAGAATTTTCTTTTTCTCCAAAATTCTGACGCTCTATTTGCAAATCATCAAAGATTTCACATAATTGTTTATAATTTCTATACTCTATTAATTGTTGTACAAATTCTTGTTCGTCTTCTATAATTTCTTCTGCATCTTGAGGTAATAGACTTTTACTTTTTATATGAATTAGTGTAGAGGCCATAACAATGTATTCTTCTGCATTTTCTAATGATAACTCATCACTATTGTTTAAATATTCTAAATAACTATCAGTTAGTTCAGATATAGGAATGTTGTGAATATCTATCTCCATTTTTTCAATAAGATGGAGCAATAAATCCAATGGTCCTTGAAAACAATCTAAGTTAACTTTATACATAACTAACCTTTCTTACTTTATCATATTTCTTGGATGCTTCATTATTAATTTAACTTTCTTATTGTTATTCATATTATCAATATAAAGCTTTAAACTATTAATGGTCTTTAATCCTAGTATTTCTCTAACTTCTTCTACTGAAACACCGTCTTCTAATAAATGAATAGCTAAAGTATTTCTATACGTAGTAGGATTTAATTCTTTCTTTAAACTTATAGCTTTTTGTCTACGTTTAAATATTTTCCAAAATCCTTGCCTTGTTAAACGCTCACCATTACTTGAAACAAATAAATTATCATCTTTTTTATTTTTTAAACCTTGTAAAGCACTTATGTAGTTATTAAGTGCGTCAACAGTCTCTAGGTTTAAAGGAACTGTATTATATGATCCTTTATTATTTTTATATTTAATATACCCTATCTCCAAATTTACATCATCTAATTTTAAATTAATACAATCCGATGGCTTAATTCCTATAGCATATACTAGTTCAAAAATTGCTTTATCTCGAAGTTCCAAAAATGAATCTCCTGTGAAATTTAAAATAGCATTTATTTCTTCTCGTGTAAATATTACTAAATTTTTTATTGAAGTAGTTTTTTTTGTTTTATTTTCTAATTTTACCTTATGATTAATTATTTTTTGATCGTATAAAAATCTATTGAACATATTAAATGATGAAAATACACGTGCTATAGTTGATTCTGAATAATTTTCTTTACGTAACATATTAATATAGCCATCTACGTTTGTTTCGTCTACGATAAAATCAACAATATCTTGATTATCTAAATAATTTACCAATTTATTTATATCTAGTACATATGATGAAATTGTATTTTCAGATAAATCTTTACTGTATTTATCTAAGTAATTGTTAAATTCTTTAATTATTTTTTGTCGTTCCATAATATCCTCCTAAATATATAAATATAGTAAATTTTAATACATTCATACATTAATTATAACATTTTAATGTTAATTATGTCTAATTTTTGTCATTTATAATCTCCCTATATCGTGAAAAGTAGCTAGTATAAAATCTACAATCATAACACCTATAACTATTAACAATGCATGATGATTAAAATTATATGATGCAAAGCTACCTACAATAACACCAAATAAAAAGATAACAATTAGAGAAAAATAAATATAGAATTTAGGTTTACTGCCTTTCTCTTTCAAAAATATATATTTAAAAATATGTTCACTTGCTGAACGTAAATTGCCTGTACAAAAAGTACTAGCAAAAGGAATTTTATTAATCGTTCTAAAACTATCAAACTGCATAGCGCACACGAATGATATAATTAGAGGTCTTATATCTATATAATATATTTGCGGTATAAAATATGCTACAAATAATAAAAATATTTGAAATAGCAAAGAGATATTTATATATCTTCTTATAGGCAAGTTACTATTTTTCTTTAAAATGTATTTATTAAAAATTACACCTACTATAAATGCACTTATAGGTGGTATAAAATTTAGTGCAGTTGAAAAATTGCGGTCAGCTATTGCTAATCCTATAAATATTAAATTTCCAGTTTGAGCATTAGCAAAAATACCATTACAATTAATATATGTATACGAGTCAAAAAAACCTCCTACAAATGTTAACAATAAACCAAAAACTATTTGTTCATGACTTGGTAATTTTTTATTTAAAATTTTAATATGTAATTTATCCATAATTATTTGACAATTAGTCAAAAATCACCTCCCAATTATCAAGATTATTATAACAATCAAAACACATTTTTATTTGTTCTAATGTTGTTCTTGTAGTAGATAATTCGGGTAGGCTATCTAAAGTAAAAAATTTCGATTCTTCAGTTTCAGTATTATACTTAAAATCATGTGAAATATAATCACACAAAACCAAAACTTTAAGCATTCCTAATGGAAAATTATAATTATGATGTTTATTATAATCTAATAATGCAACAATTTTTGTAGGATTGACTATTGCCCCAGCTTCTTCGCTTGATTCCTTGATAACATTATCTCTAATTGATTTGTTAACATCTTGATAACCTCCTGGTAATGCCCACTTGTTATCTGATTTTTCTTTAACTAATAGTATTTTATTGTCTTTTATAATAGCAGCTCTATTCTCGATTTTAGGAGTTTGATAGCCTACTTCATCAGCAAATATATGTCTTATAGTATCAATACTAGTTTCATACTTATAACTTAGCATTTCACAAGCAATTTCTCTAAGTCTTTCTGCACGTTCTAATTCAAATTTATCTTTGCTATAAGCTAGTGTATTTTGTGCTAAAAATTGAATTTCAGATGCCCACTCAACGACAATATCTTTATTATATATTTTTATTATATCTAAAATATCTTTTATATAATAACTACCTTTACTATCTAATAAATCATAATCATTAGTTAACAAAAATATAGTTCTACAATAATTAGTAATTTTATTTTTGTCAGACGTTAAAAATAAACAATTCTTTACAATATTGTTTATTTCATCAACAAATTTAAAGTTTATATTATTTTCTAAAAAAATTTTTTCTACATCATTTGTAACATTATACCTTAATTCAGTATCTATATATAAACAGCTATACATATATATTTTCTCCTTATATATAATATTTATTTTATATTATAACATAGTTTACATAAAGAACTAGTATTATTTTATAAAATTTCTTGTAAGTTGTTTCATTTAGATGTATAATAGTATTATCATATATGAAAGGAGTGTTCTTTTTGAGATTTATAGTATCACTATTTTGGGGATTTATTTTCTCATTTATAGCAATTTTTATCATAAAATCTATTTTAGGTGATAACGGAAGTAGTCTTAATCTTCTTAATTGTTCAATCTTCTCATTGGCACTTTCTTTTGGAGTTGTAGCGTTAGATAAACTTGCTACTAATTCAAAAAGTAAATAATTTATAGTTTATTTTGAGGTTGTAATAACGGATAAATGTATAATTTATCAAGAAATTACTACCTCTTTGATTTATAGGAGGATAATGTTTTGATAACGTTAGGAAGTATGTGTTATGTAGACAATGGAGATTCTTTTTTAATGCTAAAAAGAACAAAGAAAAAAAATGACATTCATAAAGATCTTACAATTAGTGTAGGCGGTAAATTTGAAGAAGGCGAAACTCCAGAAGAATGTGTAATTAGAGAAGTAAAAGAAGAAACCAATCTTAATATAATAAACCCTAAACTAAGAGGTATTATAGTATTTCCTAATTTTGAAGAAAATACTAACTGGTATACTTACGTATTTACTGCTACAGAATTTTCTGGTATATTAACTGATGATTGTCCAGAAGGTGATCTTATATGGATAAAAAAAGAAGATATAAAAAATAGAAAAATTCATACTTGGGAGGGAGATTATATATTCTTAGATTGGTTAATAGAAAATAAACCATTCTTTTCAGCCAAATTTATTTATGAAAACAATCAATTCAAAGATTATAGTGTAACCTTCTATAAAGGAGAATAATAAATATGAAAATTAACGAAACTTTTACAAAAGAATATACAATTTCAATAAACCATAGTGCAAAAAATATGGGAAGCGGAGATTTAGAAGTCTTATCTACTCCTATGCTAGTTGCTTTTATGGAAGAAACGTCAAAATTACTAGTAAATAATTATCTAGAAGATGGATTAGGAACTGTTGGCAGCAATATAAATATTAATCATCTACGTCCTACAAAAATAGGTGCTAGTATTAGTATAACAACTCGTATAGTGGAAATTATAAAAGATAAAATTATTAATTTTGAAATTACTGCTCACGAAAACAATATAGAAATTGCTAATGCTACTCACACTCGCGTAATAATTAATAATAAAAAATTTTTAGAACGTTTAAACTAAAATAAATCTCGCTATTTTTACTTAATAGCGAGATTTATTTTAATTACGATTACTATTGATTTTAAATTCTAAAAATAAATCATTTTGTAATTGAACTATTTTTTGACTGTGTGCTTGATAAACTTCTAAACGTTTTATAATATCATCTTTAGGATAAAATTGTTCGTCAGATACTATTTCCTCTGGTAATAATTCTAATGCACTTTTAACTGGAGTCGCATATCCTATATATTCTGCATTAATAGCTGCATTTTCTGGTCTTAACATAAAGTTAATAAATTTATACGCAGCTTCTTCATTTTTAGAAATTTTAGGTATTACCATATTATCAAACCAAATATTGCTCCCTTCTTTAGGAACTCTATATACTAAATCTTCATTATTACTAATCATCTCATTAGCATCTCCAGAAAAAGCAACTGCAACTTTTGATTCATTGTTAGACATTAACATAATTTTTTCATCACTATTAATTGCTTTAATATTTGCTCCCAAAAATTCTAATTTTCTTTCTGCTAATCTTAAATCAACTTCATTAGTTTCATTGACAGATTTTCCTTCAGATTGCAGAGCAATACCAAGCATTTCTCTTGCTCCATCAATTAGCAATACTTCGTTTTTTAATCTTGCATCCCACAAATCATCCCACTTATCAAAAGTTAAATCTTCATCAACCAATTTAGAATTATAAACTATTCCTAGAGTTCCCCAAAAATACGGGATAGAGTAACTGTTATTAGGATCAAAACTTTTATTAACTAATCTTTCATCAATATTATCAAATCCATCTATTTTACTTTTATCTAGTTTTTTTAGCATATCTGCATCTATCATTTTTCTTATCATATAATCAGAAGGAACGACTATATCATACGAAGTTGAGCCTGATTTTAATTTTGTAAAAAGTGCTTCATTAGAATCAAATGTTTCATAAATTACAGATATTCCTGTCTCTTCTTCAAACTTTTTTATTAATTCAGGTGCTATGTACTCTCCCCAGTTAAAAATAGTTAGTGTATTTTTATCACCAGCTTCTGAAGAATCTATGTAACTCTTACTTTGGAGTAACCCTAAGCTCACTAAAAGGATAATTAATGAATAAATAATTAACTTTTTCATTTTATACCTCCTGTTTCTTTAACTTATTTACACTAATCACATAATATATAGCTACTGCTAATACTACAAATACTGTTATAACTGTTGATAGTGCATTAATCTGCAAGTTAATACCTCGTCTTGCCATAGAGTAAACTTCAACAGATAAAGTCTGGAAACCATTACCAGTTACAAAAAATGTAACAGCAAAATCATCAAGGGAGTAAGTAAGTCCCATAAAAAATCCAGCTAATATTCCCGGTGTTATATAAGGTACTATCACTTTTGTGATTACTTGATAACTATTTGCACCTAAATCCACAGCTGCATCTATCATTGAAATTGGCATTTCATATAATTTAGGAAGTACCATAAGAACTACTATAGGTATACTAAATGCGATATGAGATATTAAAACAGACCAAAAACCTTGAATACTATCTTTAAAGAAGAAATTAAACATTAATAAAAATGAGCAGCCTATTATTACATCTGGACTAACTATTAGAATATTATTTCCAATTAAAACACTATTTTTAAACTTTTTCGTTTTTAAAGAATATATTGCTAACGCGCCAAATGTTCCTAAAATTGCAGAAACTAATCCGCATAATAATGCAACTACTAAAGTATTTATTACTATAACTATCATTCTACTATTTTCAAACAGCTCTAAATAATGAACAAACGAAAAACTTTCAAATGAATTCATATTTTTTCCTGAACTAAATGAAAACCAAGCTAAATAAATTATAGGAATATACAAAATAACAAACATTATTGATAAATATAATTTAGAAGATATATTTTTCATAATTACTTTCTCCCTCCTAATTTATTTTTACTATTAGTAAAGATCATAATAATAGCCATTGTAAAAATTAAAAATACTGCAATAGTAGATCCTAAGCCAACATTTTGTGTAACTAAGAAATGTTCTTCAATAGCTGTACCTAAGTTAATAATTTTATTACCAGCAATTAATCTTGTTATCATAAATATTGATAAAGCAGGAATAAATGTTACTTGAATACCTGTTTTTACCCCCTCTAAACTAAGTGGTAAAATTACTTTTAAAAATGTAGTTTTTGCATTAGCACCTAAATCATACGAAGCATTAACAATATTCTCATTTATACCAGAAACAGAGTTATATATTGGCAACAACATAAATGGTAAAAATATATATACAGATACAAAAACAAAACTAAATGAATTGAACAATAAATCTTGTGTTCCTATACCTATAAACTCCAAAACACTATTAACTGTTCCATATTTACCAAATAATCCTAAAAATGCATAAGTTTTTAATAAAATATTTATCCAAGTAGGTAGAATAATTAATAAAAGCAATAATCCTTTATACTTACTGCGACTAATTACAAACGCTAAAGGATAACTTAAAATCAAACAAATAGCAGTTATAATAAAAGCATACCAAAAACTATAAAAAGTCATCCACATATAACTTTTGCCAAAAAATTCTTTATAGTTAGCTAGCGTTAAGTTACCACTAGTATCATGGAATGAATAATAAAGTATCAACATTATAGGAAAGACTACAAAAAGAAACATCCATAAAAAGTAAGGAACTGCAAACATAACTTTAGTTTTTTTATTGAACATAGCTATTCCTCCTCTTCATACGATTCTAATCTTGCATCAAATTCTTCCTCTGTTTCTCCAGGGACCATTATATGAATTGCTTCTGCATCAAAATTAAGTCCTACTGCTTGTCCTGGTTTAGCAGGTTTGGTAGAATGAACAATCCATTCATTATATTGATCATCTAAACAACATATTTCATAATGAACACCTCTAAATAATTGAGTATCTACTACTACATTTATTTTTCCTTTTTCTACCGATGTTATTTCTAAATCTTCTGGTCTAATAACTACTTCTACTCGTTTATTTTTATCAAGACCCGCATCAACACATTCATACTGCTTACCATAAATTTCTACTAAATAATCTTCAACCATTACAGCATTTACTATATTTGATTCACCTATAAAATCTGCAACAAATTTGTTTACAGGTTCGTCATAGATATCTAATGGAGTCCCGCTTTGCTCTATTCTACCATGATTCATAACAAATATATAATCACTCATCGCCAAAGCTTCTTCTTGGTCATGAGTTACATAAATAAATGTGATTCCTGTCTGTTGTTGTAATTCTCTAAGTTCGTATTGCATTTCTTGACGTAATTTCAAATCTAAAGCTGATAATGACTCATCTAACAAAATAATTTCAGGTTCATTTATTATTGCACGAGCTATCGCAACACGTTGTTTTTGTCCACCACTCATTTCGTTAATAGTGCGTTTTTCGAATCCTGATAAATTAACTAATTTTAGAGCTTTTTTTACTTTTTTCTTAATAATTTCTTTTTTTTCATTTTTTATTTTTAATCCAAATGCTACATTTTCAAAAACGTCCATATGTGGAAATAATGCATAATCTTGGAATACAGTATTAACTTGTCGTAAATTTGCTGGCACATTATTTACAACTTTACCTGATAATAATACTTCTCCTTCTGTCGGTTGTAAAAAGCCACCAATTAATTTTAAAATTGTACTCTTACCACAACCACTAGGACCTAATAAAGTATAAAATTTTCCTTTTTCTATTTCTAAATCAATATTTTTTAAAACATTTGTATTGCCAAAAGACATATTAACATCTTTAAATTCAACAATATTTACCATAATAAACCTCCTATAAATATGAATTAGTAACTACAATTAATACCTCACATTCTTCATCAAAAGGATTAGACAAAACGTGTTCATCCGTAGCAGTAAAATAAAAAGTTTCATCTGTTTCTGCTATATACTCTTTACTACCGAATGTCAACATACATTTTCCTTTTAATATATAGCAAAGTGTATCTGATTCAGATGGATCAAATTTTTTATAGTTACTTTTACTCTCAAGTGTAAGAACCAATGATTCCATTTCCTTTTCATTAGATTCTGGAACTAACCATTTTAACTTATATAAATCATCAGTTTCTTCATAAATAGTTTGATCCTCTTTTTTATATAAAATTTGCTGTTTTGAACTATTTTGTTCGAAAAAATCCTTAGGCTCACATCCCAAAACTTGCAAAATATTAAAAAAAGTTTCCATAGATGGTGAAGCTAAATCTCGTTCTACTTGTGATATATACCCTTTTGATAAATCCGTTCGTTCTCCTAACTCTTCTTGGGTGAGTCCTTTTTGTATTCTTAATTTTTTTAACTTGTATCCTATTAGATTCACATTACCTCCAAAGTTTAGTATTAATAAACCTTTAGTATAACAAGTTTATTAATACTAAACTATTTGTTTGATATTATTAATTCTTATATTATTCTACATTATTTATAAAATAATTTCAATAGTTTTTTATATTTAGAAACAAAAAAAGTAATACAATATCTCTACTGTATTACTTAAAAAATTTTAATATACTTTAACTTCTTTTTTTATTCTATCATAAGCTCCAGGTTCTACTTTGTCCAGTGTATTTTTTATAATATCCAAAGTTTTGTTATAACGGTACTCTTTATAATACTGCTCTGCTATTGTTAATTGCTTATGTAATTCAACATTATCTTTTCTATATCTATTAGTGTATCTTATTAGTTTTTCAACTAGCTGAATATCCGTTAAAATATTATTAACTTCATTTTTATAAATATTTAGTGATTCTGTAGCCTCGTCCACTGATTGCTTGACTAAATCAATATTCATAGGCTCTTTTTGTAACTCTTCTAAGGCATATTTATAACTATCTGTTACCTCTTTATACAAGATTACAAATCTATCACTAAATCCAGGTACTCTCGAGTTGGATAATTTTCTTCTAACTATTTCTTTTTCTTGATTAATTTCATTTAATTTTTCACGAGATCTTAGTTCTTCTTCTCTTAATCCAGTTAAATATCTAGAATAATTTGTTTGTTCTTCCTCTATTTTTTCTAATGCTACACCTAAAGTTTGAACTTTTTCTTTTAAATCTTTGTAATTCAAACGAGGTTGATTACTAATGTAAACATCTATTTCATGTTTTATATCTAATAATTCACCTATACTACTATAATTTTTTTCAATCATTTCTTCATCTTGTGAATATATTTGATATCTATTTTTTATTTCTTGAATGTTATTATATAGAGCTTCATTTAATTTATCTTGAACATTTAATTTGTTACTTATTTCTGAATAATTTTCTTCTACATATTTTTTGTATTCTAACTCTTTTTTCAAATTATTAGAAACTTCATCAATAACATCGTATATTCCATCAAGTATAGACTCAATTAAATCAATGTCACCAGATTTAACTTTTTCTCTAGCATCATTCAACTGCCAAACACAGCTTTCAATTTTAGTTGATATATCTAAATGAGAAAGTTTAAATCCTTTTTTCTCCATTTCTTCTACTTTTAGTCTAAGTGTTTGAATTTGTGATGGCGTAGTTTTTTCTATTTCTCTCAATATTTCTGGAAGAATTTCCATTCTTTCTCTCAAATCAATAACTTTTATTTTTACATCATTAATAGTTTCTTGTGCTTCGATATATTTACCATTTGCTGTTAAATTTCTAAATTCATCCAATATTGGTGCTATATCTTTTAAATTTTGTTCAAAACTTTCTGATGCTCCTCCATACTGATGACGTTTAGCTAATAATTCTCTATTTAAATCTTTATACTCTTTTACTATTTCTTCATATTGAATTTTGTTATTTGGCTCTATTTCAGTTAATTCTTTAATTTCTTTTCTAATAACAGCTATTTTTTCTCTGATAGTAGATATATTTTCCCCACAATCAAAAATTATTTCGTCTGCTCTTTTAAAATTGAATTTATCAATATAAGATTCTGCTTGGTATAACTCTTTATCAAGTTCATCAATATCTATACTTTGTATTTCATACCACGTACTTTCCCAATCTTCATACAAACTTTGAGCTTTACCTGCAATGTTTAATGTTTTTACTTGTTTTAGATCTTCAGATAGAGTTTCTCGCTCTAACTCATCTTTGGCTTCAAGTAATGGTAGCAAATCTTGTTTTTTTCTATTTCTTAATATAAATAGAGCTAGCGTTCCTGCAACAAACGCTATAAACAAAAATGCATAAAAATATAACATAGTTGTTCCTCCAATAAAATTTTTCTTTCTTATCTATTTTTCTAAAATAAATACAATATAGTAAAATTATATCATTTTTATTTTGAAAAACAAAGAGTTTTATACAATTTTATGCATTATAAATTAATTTTCATGTAAATTTTCAATAAATTTGTTAATCACATTTTCTTTGTATTTAACATTTTTTAAATATAGACCGTTAGCATCTGCTCTCTTTCCAGCAAAACTTCTATCTTTTTTGGCTATAATTTCTGGTATTTTTGATTTATCATACTTCCCAGTAGCTACATCTGTAATAGTACCTATTATTATTCTAACCATATTATATAAAAAGCCATCACCTGTGATTTCAAATATTATAATATCATTTTCTTTTCTCATAGTGAAATTAGTTATAGTTCTAACTTTATCTTCTACGCTACTATTTTTTGAACAAAATGAACTAAAATCATGTGTACCTATAAAATATTGTAAGCAATCTTGTGCTTTATAATAGTCGAAATTAAATGGACAATGCCCTACATAATTTACTAAAAACGGATTTATATTTTTAGATACGCATAATCTATATTCGTATGTTTTCTTTATACTATCAAATCTAACATGAAAGTTATCTGAAACTATTTTACTGCCTATTATTCTAATATCTTTCGGTAAATAAGCATTGACTGAATTTAGCCAAGCCTCTTCTGTAAGATTAAGATTAGTATCAAAATGAATCGGTTGAATATAAGCATGTACTCCACTATCGGTTCTGCCACTCATATGAATTCTTATATTTGTTCCTTTATGAATACGTGCCAAACTTTTTTCAATCATTTCTTGAATAGTTTTATTGTTAGGCTGTATTTGAAATCCATGATATCTACTTCCATCATATCTACATACTAATAATACTCTCAATTTATTTCTCCTAAATTTTTATATGTACAATTATACAATAAATATTTATACATGTTCAATTATATATTTTATAAAAAACTAATTAATAAAATAATCTATACAATAACGTTCGTTAGTAAAGCCTTTTTATTATTAAAGTAAAATTAGATCACCTTTACTTTTCTTTATTTAATATGTACTTATAAATATTTTATTGCTTTTCGTTCGTTATATTGTTATAATGTAATTGCTAAATATATTTTGAAAGGATTATTAATTATTATGAAAAATAAATTTAAAGTTTTACCATTCGCTGTGTTAAGTACAGGAATATTATCTGTTTATGCTTATGGAGAGCTAAATGAAACTTACGCCAAAGAAGGTGAAGTTGCAATACAAATGATGGGTATCAATGACTTACATGGACAATTAGAAGGTACAGGTTCTGTATATGAATATGGTACGAGATTAAAGGAACGTGGTGGTTCTGCTCCTCTACTTTCTGGTTATTTAGATAAAACAGAAAAAGAATTCAAAGATAATAAAGCCGAAGATGCTGTATCTACACGTGTTCAAGCTGGAGATATGGTAGGTGCTTCTCCAGCAGTTTCTGGAATCTTACAAGATGAACCTACTATAAAAGCTTTAAATGAAATGAAGTTTGAAGTTGGAACATTAGGTAATCACGAATTTGATGAAGGTTTAGCAGAATACAATCGTATTTTGAAAGGAGAAGCTCCGGAGAAAGGTAAATTTAATAAGGCTGTTGAGTCTTATCCTAGAGAAGCATCAAATATGAAAATTGTAGTTGCTAATGTAGTTGACAAGCAAACACAAAAAACTCCTTTCGATTGGAAACCTTATACTATAAAAACTTATACAGATTCAGAAGGTGAAACTGCAAAAATTGGATATATTGGTGTAGTTACTTCTGAAATTCCTAATTTAATATTGAAAAAACATTGGGAGCAATACGATATACTAGATCCTGCTACTACTATAAACAAATATTCTAAGGAACTGCGTACAAAAGGTGTTAATGCAATAGTGGTTCTTGCCCACGAAGCAGCTACTTCTCCTAGCAATAATGCTACGGAAATAGGAGATGCAATAAAACGCATTATAGATTCTTTAGACAGTGATTCTAGCGTTGACGTTATTTTTGCTGGACATAATCACGTTATTGCAAATGGAACTTACAAAGGTATAAGAGTTGTTGAAGGAGCTTCTCAAGGAAAAGCTATATCTAATGTTATAGGTATTTATGACACAGCTACAAATGACTTTAAAGAAGTTACAGCAGAAATAGTAAAAGTTTTAGATAATGGAACAGTCACTCCTAATCAAAAATTAGTAGAATTAGCTAAAGATGCTAATGAAAGAATAAAAGAAATATTGTTAGAAGAACTTGCAAAATCAGAAAATACAATAGAACGAGTACCTTCTAACTCATCAGATTTAAAAGCTAACTTGGAATCTCCACTAGGAAATCTTATTACTGACGGGCAACTTTGGGCAGCAAGACAAGCTGGGTATAGCCAAGCAAGTTTTGCGATTACTAATCAGGGTGGAATACGTTCTGATTTAGAAGTTAAAGATGGTGTTATAACTTGGGGATCTGCACAAAAAGTCCAGCCGTTCGGCAATGTTATGCAAGTTATTAACATTAAAGGAAAAGATTTAATAGCTGCTCTGAACTCTCAGTACAATTCAGAAGAAAAATATTTACTACAAATATCAGGAATTATGTACACATATAAAGAAGCTCCAGATGGAACTGTTGATGCAAAAGGTAATCCTATTAAATGGGTTGTTGATAAAGCTTGGGTTGTAAAAGAAAATGGTAAACATGAATTAATTGAAGATAATAAAGAATATATTGGTGTTATTAATGACTTTTTATATGGAGGTGGAGATGACTTCCCTGAATTTACAAAATCTAAATTAATAGGAGCATTAGATCCAGATACAGAAATATTTGTAAATTACTTAAAACATTTAGGTAAAATTCAAGCACCTGAACTAGGAAGAAAAGTATATTACAAAGATTATAAAGAACCAACAAATCCAAACAATAACAATCAAAATCCTAGCGTAAATCCTGGAAATAATAACGATAATAATTCAGAAAACAACAATAATAGCAATAATAATGAAGAAGATGTAAATGATGTCGATACTAATATAAACTCAGCTAATAATGACGGTGATGACAATAAACTACAAACTAACAATAATAAAAAATTACCAAATACAGGTATTGAAACTTCTAAAACAACTACATTAGTAGGTGCTACATTATTATTAATTGCAGCTTTACGTATGAGAAAGTATAAAAAATAAAATTAAAAAAGAAGATAGTATATTTATAATCTACTATCTTCTTTTTTAATAATTATTGAACCATATAAATATATACAATATCTAGTAATTAAATTTACTTCTAAAATTTTACCGAATTTTTCTTATATTGATAAATCCATTGTGATATAAATATTATTGATATTACAACAAACAGAGTAATAAAACTTATAATATTCGTTACAAACTCCAAATACCAAAATATAATTATAATAGAACTCACTACATAAATATAATTAATTATACTAGCAAGTTTCCAATTCATTTTAGTATATAAATTTTCTACATAATATTTTAAAACTCCAAAAATCATAAAACATATACATACTAAAGCTAATGCTTCAAAAATATTTTTATCTTCCATAAATGATTCCGGCAAATAATTAATATTATTATTTACATATTTATTTAATATTATGTAAAAAAATCCTACTAATACCGCTTCTAGTGCATATCTAAAAACTTCATTTAATTTTCTCATATATTTCCTCCTTATAAATTATTATATATTTATAAAATCAATAATCAAACATAATACCTTAAACCATGATAAACTAATAATAGAAAACGACGTCTATTTAACATAAAATATCATAATTTAACACAATAGTCAACACATATCCGACGCAAACTACAATTTTTATTACAAAATTAAATCTTATAAAACAATAATTCTATCGTTTTATAAGATTATTCTTACTATCATATTAATTTTATTTAATATTCTAAACTACTTACTGTTATAATTTCATCAAAAAGTAAGGTTAGGTATATTTTATAAGCCATTATTTCTTGATTCGCATAACATGCATATCCTAATTTACTATTTTTTATAATATCTTTAAATAATATAGAAAAATCATCATCTAATGAATATTTTTTAAATTTAACGTTAGATTTCTTATCTCTATTAGCATAATACAATTCTTTATATTTACTACTGTTAAATATATATAATTTCTTCATATTAAGATCAATGTTAAAGTTATCTTTTTTAAATATATCAACTTTTTTTCTATAATTTTCTACTTTAACAATATTTTCCAGAAATTTAATTTTATTATTATAAATTTTATTAATTAATATTTTTTCTTTTTTATAGTTATTTACTTTTATTATCATTGAACTACTGCTACTTATCGAACTAAATGTATAATATCCTTTTGAATTATTATGCAATATTAATAATAAATTGTTTAAAAATATCTTAGTTTTTATTAAAGTTGTTTTTAAATTACTAATTTCTTGAATGACATACTCTACATCATTTACTAAAAATTTTATAGCCTCATTATACAATTCTAAACTTTCTGCAACATACATTTCATGCAAGTAATTAATTAAATCTTCTATATTTTTTTGAATAACCACAATTTTTTTATCTCTAGTTTCATTAATTGCTATATTCAATTCCGTAACTACTTCTCTATAAACTATAATATTAGTACATAATCTTTTTATTTGTAATCCTAGGATATTCTTGTCTTCATACACAAAAATATCATTTTTAAAATAATTATTAGCTAATATATCTGTTAAATTAGTATAATTAGTAACTATATTCTCATTTAATAAAGCATTTTGTAACGTTATGTCATAGTAGTAATTTTCTTCTTCAAAATATTCTTTTAGTCTAGATAATTGATATACCTCTGACAAGTCTAAATTAAGTTCATTGAAGTTTCCTGAATTAGTTTCTTGTATCCAAACTAACAACTTTATAACTAAAGTATATGCACCAATATTTTCAAATTCTAATATATTTTTTTTGAATATTTTAAAAAAATTACACGGTATATAATCACCTTTATTATTTAAAATAACTATTTCTTTTTTTATATTCTGCAAGTTATATTTTATAAAATCTTTTTCTTCTATTGATGATAAAAATATATACCTACTAGATTTAAAATCTTTATTATAAAATTTAATTTTTTTAAAATAAAGATTATTTCGTAACATTAAATTAGACTTTTTAAATTCAAAATCGTTATTTCTGAAATATGTACTGAACCAATAAAGAGTATCATTATATTTTTTTAATAATGATGTTATACCAATAAAATTTTTTTCTTGTATAGTATTAATTTTAGTTATTATATGCTTCAGTAATTGTACCGTTAAATCTACATCAACTGCCGCATTATGACAATCACCTAAAAATTTTAATTCTAAATTTTCGGCAATATCTCCTAATCTATAACTAAATTGGGTTGGAAAATATAGTTTTGTAAGTTCTACTGTATCTAACATTAATACTGGAATATAATTTATTCCATTTTTTTCAAAATTATCTTTTAAAGTATTATAATCTTGAACAACTCCATGACAGACAAGGATATTATTTTTTATTTTGCTATATATTTCGTGAGCTATTTCTTTAAATGAAGGTTTATCTTCTAATTGTTTATCAGATATACCTGTCAAATTACTTACAAAAGAAGACAATTTGCTTTTTGGTTTGAAGAAATAATTATATTTATCAACTATATTTAATTTTTTATCAAGATTAACAATAGCTATTTGTATTATTTCTTTTTGTTCAGTTACTTCTATATCTACAACCGAAAAAGATCTTTCTAACATAATTAGTTCCTCAATTCTAATTCTACAAATTTTATAATATCTTCTTTATTATTATTAATATTTCTTAATAATATGCTGTACTCTATTTTTTGTAACAACTCTTTTATCCATTTACCTGGCTTTCTTTCTGGAAACATATTTATTATATCTTGTGGTTCTATATTAACATCCGAAAAAGTTTGTATAGGTAAATCCGATTTTTTTAATCTTTTGGGGCTTGTATAATTGTAAAAATCATTTATAAATTCAATTAATTCTTGATCATATCTGTACAATATTTTTTCTATAGATGTATTATTTAAAAATTCATTTTTTATCTTTACATACTGCTTTATAGTTGCTATATCTTTATTTGATAACTTTAATTGCTTTAAATATTCTGGAGATATATTATTAATATCAAGTAAACAAAACATTGCTTGAGCAAATGAAAATTTTGAACAATCTATATAGTTTTTTATATCTTTTATTACTGGAATATAGTTATTTAATCCACTTTCAAGCAATTTGTTAAATGCATAAACATTATTTTCTCCAACTAACAATTTTTTTAATTCTGATAAAATACGTTCCATAGAAATAAATTTAATTAACTTAGAATTCTTTTTTACTGCTTCGAATGTCTTTTCATCAATAGTAAAATTTAATTTTGATGAAAATCGAAAAACTCTAAGCATTCTAAGTGCATCTTCAGAAAATCGTTCATTAGGCTCATTTACAGTTCTTATTTTTTTCTCTTTTATATCTTTTAATCCTTCATGAAAATCAATAATATTTCCATTTTTGTCAAGAGTCATAGCATTTATTGTAAAGTCACGACGCTCTAAATCTTCTTCTAATGTAGTTATAAATTTAACATTTTTTGGTTTTCGATGATTGATATATTCACTTTCACTTCTAAATGTGGTTATTTCATAAAATCTATTTTTATATTTAACAGTTACCGTTCCGTGTTTAATTCCTGTATCAATAGTTATAGGAAATAATAATTTTATTTGATCAGGTGTTGCTGATGTAGTTATATCTATATCAGAAAATTTATTACCCATTACAAAATCTCGAACACATCCGCCTACAAAATAAGCTTTGTAATCATTATTTTCTAATATTTCTAATATTTCTCTTGCATAATAAAATTGTTTCAAAAAATTATTATTTAAATAATTCGTCATAAATTACCTCTAGTCTAATGTATCTGATTAAGAAGACTTAAAAATAATATGCCAACTTTATATAATTGTTGTCTAATTATTTATTAAATACTAATGAATACCAATCATTTTCTGAAGTTTCTTCTACTAATTTAAAGCCAACATTTATAGCTTTATTTAATAAATCATCTTTTTTATCCTTAATTATACCCGAAACAATATAATATCCGTTATCGTTCAACAATTTATAAGCATCATCTAACATAAGTTCGATAATGTGCGCTAATATATTAGCAACAATTATATCGTATTTTTTTTCTTCTTTTTCTAATAAGCTTGCCTGCTCCACTACTACCCTATCTTGAATATTATTCAAAATAAAATTTTCTTTAGAAACATCTACTGCTAATTTATCTAAGTCAACCGCTTTTAAATCTCCATTAGTTAAGTAGCTTGCCGCTATTGTCAAAATTCCACTACCACAACCAACATCTATAACACTATCATTATTTTTTACATATTTTTCCAAATTTTTTATACACAATGATGTAGTTTCGTGACCACCTGTTCCAAAAGCCATTCCGGGATCTATATTTATTATATATTTATTATCATCCATATCATAAGTTTTCCACGAAGGAACTATGGCAAAATTATTACCGATTGTTAAAACATCAAAATAATCTTTCCATGAATTTTCCCAATCACTATCTTTTAAAGTATTAGTAAATATGGCGAAAAAATCTCCTATGTTTATATTTTTTGATAATTCTAAAATTTCTTTTTTTATATTATTAAAAATATTATCATTAAAATTTAATTCATTAACGTACCCTTTTATTAAAACTCCCTCATTAGGAAAGTCATCTTTTGTAACACCTATAATAGTTCCAAAGTTATCATCTAAATTATCATTTAAAATACTACCATCTTCAACACAAACTCCAGTAGATCCATAATCTAATAATATTGACTCTACTATTTCACTAGCTTCTCCCGTAGTATGAACAATTATTTCAATCCAGTTTTCCATTAATATCTCCTATTAAAAAATTTTCATATATAATTATAGCATTTGTAATTTTTTTTATCTACAATAATACTAATTATTATATAATATAAACTTTTCAATGGCACAAATTATAGAATGGGTATATAATATTTTTAACAATTAATATTAAAGGTGATAGATTTGGAAAAAAAACATTACGATTTTAAACTAGAAAGCAAATATAAACCTAGCGGAGATCAAGTTCAAGCAATAGAAAAATTGACCACGGGTGTAAAAAACGGAGAAAAATTTCAAACATTATTAGGTGCTACTGGAACAGGAAAAACTTTTACTGTTTCAAATATTATTCAAAATGTAAAAAAACCTACATTAATTCTTGCACACAATAAAACATTAGCGGGGCAATTGTACAACGAGCTAAAAGCATTCTTTCCCAATAATAGAGTAGAATATTTTGTATCTTATTATGACTATTATCAACCAGAAGCATACGTTCCATCAACAGATACTTATATAGAAAAAGATTCTTCTGTTAATGATGAAATTGATAAGTTACGTCATAGTGCTACATCATCTCTTTTTGAGAGAGATGATGTTATTATTGTAGCTAGTGTCAGCTGTATTTATGGTTTAGGTTCTCCTAAAGAATATCAAGCACTACAATTAAATCTAAGAGTTGGTATGGAAATACCACGCAACAAAATTTTGGAAAAACTTATTAGTATTCAATACGTTAGAAATGATATAGATTTTAGTCGTGGAACTTTTCGGGTTAGAGGTGATATTATTGAAATTTTTCCAGCTTCTCGTAGTGAAAATTCAATTCGTATTGAGATGTTCGGAGATGAAATTGAACGAATACGTGAAATAGATTCGTTAACAGGGAAAATATTGTATGAACTAGATTATACTACTATCTTCCCAGCTAGTCACTTTATTGCAGGAGATGAAACTACTAAAGAAGCTATAAGAAGAATCCGTAAAGAATTAGATGAAAGACTGAAAGAATTAAGTTTAGATAATAAATTATTAGAAGTTCAACGCCTTGAACAAAGAACTAATTATGATTTAGAAATGATGGAAGAAATGGGCTTTTGTTCTGGAATAGAGAATTATTCTCTTCATCTGACATTACGTGAAAGAGGAGCAACTCCCTATACCTTACTAGATTACTTCCCCGATGATTGGTTATTAATCATAGATGAATCACATGTTACATTACCACAAGTTAGAGGAATGTATAATGGTGACCAAGCCAGAAAACAAGTCCTTGTTGACTATGGCTTTAGATTGCCATCAGCATTAGACAACAGACCATTGAATTTTCAAGAATTTGAAAATAAAGTCAATCAAGTAATATTTGTTTCTGCAACTCCAGGAGATTATGAACTAGAACATAGTGATGAAATAGTAGAACAAATTATTAGGCCTACCGGACTCCTAGATCCATTAATTGAAATTCGTCCAGTTAGCAACCAAGTTCACGATTTAGCAAAAGAAGCAGAAAAAATTATTGCTAAAGGAGAAAGGGTGCTAGTAACTACTCTAACAAAAAAAATGGCCGAAGCATTAACAGACTATCTAAAAGAAAATGGGTTGAAAGTAAAATATCTTCACTCAGATATAAAAACTTTAGAACGAACTGAAATAATAAGAGATTTACGTCTTGGAAAATTTGATATTCTAATAGGTATTAACTTATTACGTGAAGGCTTAGATATCCCAGAAGTTTCATTAGTAGCCATTTTTGATGCAGATAAAGAAGGATTTTTACGCGGGGACAAATCATTACTACAAACTATCGGTAGAGCTGCTAGAAATGCTAATGGTAGAGTTATTATGTATGCAGATAAAATAACAAGAAGTATGAACAAGGCTATTGAAGAAACTAATAGACGTAGAGAAATTCAAATTGCTTACAACGAAGAGCACAATATAGTACCAAAAACTATTATAAAAGACATAAGTGAATCAATATCTACGAAAAAAGAAGTATACGAAGATGAAGATAAGAATTTAACTGAAGTTCCTACGATGACGTCAGATGAAATATCAACTTATATCCAAACTTTAGAAGAAGATATGTTTGCAGCTGCAAGTAAATTTGAATTTGAAAAAGCAGCTCAGCTACGTGATTTAATAGCAGAAACAAAAAGTAAATATAAAATAAACTAGAAAAAATCTTGTTAATAATAAAATATTAATGATATAATTGTTTTATACCTTAATTACTTATAAAAAGGAGCTTTTAAAATATGAAAAAAGAAACATTAACAATAATATATGGCGGTAAAAGTTCAGAACATGAAATATCAATACTAACTGCTAAATCAATAATAAATGAAATTAATAAAGAAAAATATAATGTAATACCTATATTTATAAATAACAAAGGACAATGGGCAAAAGGAGAACAAATAGTAAATACTATTGAAGATGAGAAAGAACTTATATTCAATAATTTTAGTAACGATATTATTTCATTATTGTATGTAGATAACAAAAAAATTGATATAGTTTTTCCGGTGCTTCACGGTCCTAATGGAGAAGACGGCACAATTCAAGGATTTTTTGAAATTTTAGATGTAGCATACGTTGGAAACAATGTGCTTTCTTCTTCTACTGGCATGGATAAAGCTATAACAAAGAAAATATTTTCTAGCATTAGTTTACCACAACTTCCTTATGTAGATTTTACTGCAAATGACTGGCAAAATAATCAAGAAAATATATTAAAAGATTTAGAAAATAACTTAAAATATCCTATGTTTGTAAAACCAGCTAATCTTGGTTCTTCTGTTGGTATTAGCCGTTGCGAAAACAAAGAAAAGTTATTACTTGGAATAAAAGAAGCACTTAAATTTGATAGACGTATAGTTGTCGAAGAAGGAGTAATTGGAGCTAAAGAAATAGAAGTAGCTGTCATAGGTTTCAATGAAATTAGTTCAACAGAACCAGGAGAAATACTTAATATTTCTACATCTGATTTCTATGATTACGATACAAAATATACAGACGGCCAATCAAAAATGGAAATTCCTGCTAACATTAACAAAGAACTCTACCCTATATTTAGAGAAATGGCAGAGCATGCTTTTAAAGTTTTAGACTGTTCTGGTCTAGCTCGTGTAGATTTCTTCTTAACTAAAGATTGTAAAATTTATATTAACGAAATTAATACTATGCCTGGTTTTACTAAATTTTCTATGTTCCCATCATTGTGGAATAATATGGGAATAAGTTACGGAAAATTAATAGAAAACCTAATAGAATTAGCTAAAAAACGTTATAATGAAAGAAAATTACTTCAACAGTAAAATAAGTAGGTATAAAATGAACTATTCAATAATAGAACTAACAAAAATATTAAACACTACAAATTATAAACTTGTGAACGACAAAAATATTACAGGTGTCGCAATAGATAGCAGATTAGTTAAAAAAGGAGATTTATTTATTCCTTTTTTAGGAGAAAATGTAGATGGTCATGATTATATAGAAACTGCATTTAAAAACGGAGCAGTTGCTACATTATCTTTAAAACAAGATTTTGATATAGATAACAATATTATTTATATAAAAGATAGTTATAAAGCTATACAAAAATTAGCTAAAGATTACCTACAAAAAATAAATTGCAAAACTATAGCTATTACTGGAAGTAATGGAAAAACTACAACAAAGGATATAGTTTATGAATTGTTAGCTACAACTTATAAAGTTCATAAAACAAAAGGAAACTTCAATAATGAATTAGGAGTACCACTAACTATTTTAGATACTCCTAAAGATACTGATTATTTAATTTTAGAAATGGGAGCAGATGGATTTGGTCAATTAGAATTTTTATCTAAATTAGTTGAACCAGATATAGCTGTAATAACAAATATCGGAGAAAGTCATATTGAATTTTTCAAAGATAGACAAGGAATCGCTAAAGGAAAATACGAAATAACTTACGGTTTAAAAAATAATGGATATTTTGTTTTCAATGGTGACGAAGAATTATTAAGTTCTCTAGTTGACAGCTCTACTCATAAAAATTTTTCTTGTGGAATAACTAAAAAAAATGACATAATATTAGAAAATTATTACCAAGAAGATGATTATAATATTTTTAAAATTAATATTATTGATACTGAATTGAAAACAAAATTAAAAGGTAAGCATAATTTATTAAATATTTTATATGCAATCACTATTGCAAAACAAGAAAATATTGGTAACAACAAAATTGCTTTAACTCTAGAAAACTTAGAGAAAATTACAAAAATGCGCTTAGAAAGTATAGATTACCATAATAATAGTTTAATAATAAATGATGCTTACAACGCTAGTCCTACTTCGATGAAAGCAGCAATTGACGTTCTTGATGAATTAAATAATTTTAAATATAAAACATTAGTTCTTGGAGATATGTTTGAACTAGGTAGTGATGAAATACTTTTTCACGCAAGCATCGGAGAATATATAACAAAAAATTCTAATACAATTAATAAAGTAATAACTGTTGGAATGTTATCTAAACATATTAATAACTATATAACTAATAAAGAAATTGAAACTATCCACTTTAATAGTAATAAAGAAGTTATCAATTACTTACTTAATAATAAAATAGACAATGAAGTTATATTATTCAAAGCTAGTAGAGGTATGAAACTAGAAAATATAATTAATGAAATTAATAAATAAAAAAATTCCTAGGTATTGATACAACCTAGGAATTTTTTTTATGATTATAGGCTATTTTCTAATTCAGCAAATGCTTGTTGAATTTTATCTTTATTTTTAGCACCTGCTTGTGCCATATCTGGACGCCCTCCACCTTTTCCATCACAAACATTAGCTAAAATATTAACTAATTTTCCTGCTTGATATTTATCAGTAATAGATTTGTCAACAGCCACTACAAAATTAACTTTATCATCATTAATAGATGCAAATGCAATTATATAATTTTCTAATTTTTCTTTTGCATTATCAACTATTTGTTTTAAATGATTCATATTTTCTGATTCTACAACACTTGTTAAAAGTTTAATACCTTTAACTTCTTTTGCCGATGACAATAAATTGTTAATTTCTGCATTAGCTATTTTTTGTTGTAAAATTTCTTTTTCTTTATTTAATTTCTTAATATCATTTTGTAAATTAGTAATTTTTTCTACAATATTACTATCATTAGCTTTAATTAATTTATAAACATCATTAAATATTGCATCTTTTTGTTTTTGATATTCATAAACTGCTTTTCCTGTAATAGCTTCTATTCTACGAACTCCTGCAGCTACTCCCGATTCAGAAATAATTTTGAATATTCCTACTTCAGATGAATTTTTACTATGTGTTCCCCCACATAATTCTATAGAATAATCACCAATAGATACTACACGAACTACATCACCATATTTCTCTCCAAACAATGCTTGTGCTCCTAGTTTTCTAGCTTCATCTATAGGCATTTCTTTAACAGCTATATCTAATGATTGCCATATCTTTTCATTAACTTCTTTTTCTACTGCTGCTATTTCTTCAGGAGTAAGTTGAGTAAAGTGTGTTATATCAAAACGTAATTTTTCATCTGTAACTAATGATCCTGCTTGTTTAATATGTTCACCTACTACTTTTCTTAGGGATTCATTTACAAGGTGAGTTGCAGTATGATTTTTTTCAATATTTAATCTATAATCTATATTTATTGTTAGTTTATATTCTTTATTTTTTTCTAAAATTCCTTCTTTTATCTTAATAAAATGTATATGACGTTTATCAGGAAGTTTCTTAACATCAATAACTTCTCCAACAAAGTTATCTCCTGTTACATAACCTTTATCAGCAACTTGTCCTCCACTTTCTGCATAGAAAGGTGTTTTATCAAAGATAACTTTTATAACATCATTATCATCTTTATATTCATTTAATATATTATCATTTTTATCGATAATTGCTATAACTTTAGCAATAGTCTCAAAATTATCATAACCGACAAACTCACTATCTCCTATTATTTTAGAATATAAGTCTGATTGTACTTGCATAGAATTATCATCTTGTCTAGAACTTCTTGCACGTTCCTTTTGTTTTTCCATTTCAACATTAAATCCATCAATATCAACAGTAAGTCCGTTTTCTAATGCATATTCTTCAGTTAATTCAATAGGGAATCCGAAAGTATCATATAATTTAAATGCACTTCCCCCTGATATAACATTAGTTGAATTTTTCACTTCTGATATGATTTCATTTAATATTTGTTCTCCTTCGTTTAATGTTTCATGGAATCTTTCTTCTTCTTTTAAGATAACATCTTTAACAAAATCAACAGAGTCAGTAACTTCTGGATAATAGTCGACCATTATTTCTGCAACAGTAGGAGTTAGTTTATACATAAAAGCTTTATTTAGATTCAAATATTTTGCATATCTAATTGCTCTTCGAATTAAACGACGTAAAATATATCCTCGTCCTTCGTTAGACGGCAATGCTCCATCTGATATTGCAAATACTACTGTTCTTATATGATCTGCTATTACTTTAAATGCTACATCTTTTTCTATATCAGATCCATATTTTTCATTTGAAATCTCTTCTATCTTTCTAATAATAGGAACAAACAAATCTGTATCAAAGTTAGTAGGGACATCTTGCATAACAGAGACTATACGCTCTAGTCCCATACCAGTATCTATATTCTTTGCTGGTAACTCTGTATATGTATCATCTGGATTATGATTATATTGACTAAATACAACATTCCAAACTTCTAAATATCGTTCATTTTCTCCACCAGGATACATTTCACATTCTGGAGATGTCGTATCAGAGTCTACTCCTCTATCATAAAATATTTCTGTATTAGGTCCTGATGGGCCTTCTCCTATATCCCAAAAATTACCTTCTATTCTTATAACTCTGTCATCCGATAAACCTATATTTTGTGTCCAAATTTTATAAGCTTCCGTATCTTCTGGATGAATTGTAACATACATCTTCTCTTTATCTAAGCCAAGCCATTTTTCTGAAGTTAAAAATTCCCAAGCCCATTCTACTGCTTCTTCTTTAAAGTAATCACCTATTGAGAAATTTCCTAACATTTCGAAAAATGTATGGTGTCTAGCTGTTTTTCCAACGTTTTCTATATCGTTAGTACGAATAGATTTTTGTGAGTTTGTTATTCTTGGATTATCTGGTATTTCTCTTCCATCAAAAAATCTTTTAAGAGCTGCTACTCCAGAATTAATCCACAGTAATGACGGATCATTGTTAGGAACTAAAGATGCTCCTGGTTCTATTCTATGTCCTTTCTCTACAAAGAAATCTAAAAACATTCTTCGCACTTGTGCTGATGATAATTTTTTCATATAAAATTCCTCCAATTAAATTTTAGTAAAAAATTCTTAACAAAAAAATCCCTTATATTCTATAAAAGAATACAAGGGACGAATTAATTTTCGTGGTACCACCCTAATTTTAGATAAAATTATCTACTCATTAGTTTTTTATAACGACTTTAATGCCGGAAAAGAATTTATATAGGTAGCAATTTAATAACAATATTAAGTCCTTTTCACCACTAGACTCTCTCTAAAAATATATTCTTTATTAAAAAATCCTATTCTTTACTATATACAGACATTATAAATATAAATTTATTTATTGTCAACTATTTTTTATTAAAATACATTTCTTTTTCTGCATCTTTTTGCCATTTATATAAATTTTCTTCTAAAGTTTTGAACCCATACTTAAAATGACCACTCTGTAATTGATCAACATACTTATCAGATGACTTTTTTCCTAAACGTTTATTAGAAAAATTTAGTGATCCATTAATTTTTCCATCTTTATAAGTTAGTACTTTAACTTCTATTATTTCTCCAATTTTTAAGTAATAATTTATATCAACGATAAAATTGTTAGCTATTTCCGAAATATGAATAAGACCTTGTGTTCCATCACGAGTCTCTATAAAAGCACCATAATGTTTAATAGCAGTAACCTTAGCTTTTATAATATCTCCTTTTTTGTAAAACATTTTTTGTCCTCAATTAAAGTTCTTTAACTTTATTTACAATATTGTCTACAGTAAATCCATATTCTTCCATAACTTTTGTTGCTGGGGCTGATGCACCAAATGTATCTATACCAATAACTAGACCATCAAGTCCAACATATTTATACCATAGTGCTGTATTACCCATTTCTATCGCTACACGTTTGCGAATAGAACTTGGTAATAATTGTTCTTTATATTCTAAACTTTGTTCTTCAAACAATTCAACGCTAGGCATACTTATAACTCGAGATTTTGTTCCTAATTTTTCTAATTCTTTTGCTGCTTCTATAGCTAAGGAAACTTCTGAACCTGTGGCTATAAGTATTGTATCGAAATCTTCTGCTTCATAAACAACATAAGCACCTTTTGATACATTTTCAAAAGAAGAATTTTCTAAAATTGGTAAATTTTGTCGAGTTAATACTAATGATGATGGTTTATTGTTAGTTGTTTGAGATATATACCATGCTGCTTGAGTTTCTGTTGCATCTGCTGGTCTAAACACATAAGAATTAGGAATAGTTCTCAACGCTGCTAAGTGCTCTATAGGTTCGTGAGTAGGTCCGTCTTCTCCTACTGCAATACTATCGTGTGTAAAGACGTAAGTAATTGGTAAATTTTGTAATGCTGAAAGTCTTAATGCAGCTTTTAGGTAATCTGCAAAAACAAAGAATGTTCCTCCAAAAACACGCACTCCACCATGTAAAGCTAATCCATTTAAAATAGTAGCCATACCGAATTCACGAACACCGAATTGTACATTTCTTTCTAGACGGTTATTAGTATCTTGCAATCCATCACCTTTAATAAATGTCATATTAGAATGTGATAAATCAGCAGATCCTCCAAAGAATGTAGGTAACACATTAGCAATTGAATTTAAAGCATCTTGTGATGAATTTCTCGTAGCTTGTGCTTCTCCAACTTCTTTAAACGTAAAGATATTTTTATTTAATTTTTTAATATCTTCTCTAGTTAATACTTCGTTTAGTTCTTTAGCTAATTCTGGATATTTTGATGTGTATTCTTCCAACATCTTAGTCCACTCTTCATATTTAGCAACTCCACGTTTACCTAAATTGTTTTCAAAATCAGCGTAAACCTCTTCAGGTATCTCAAATGGTGCAAAGTCCCAACCTATTTCTTTTCTAAATAGTGCAGTCTCTTCTTCTCCTATAGGTGCGCCGTGTACTGCATTAGTTCCTTGTTTATTAGGAGAACCTGCTCCAATTACTGTTTTAACTTCTATTAGTGTTGGTTTAGTTGATTTTTTTGCTTCTTCTATTGCTTTCGTAACTTCTGATACGCTAGCTCCATCTTCTACTAAAAGAGTATTCCAACCGTATGACTCATAACGACTTCTTACATTTTCAGTAAATGCATCTTTAGTTTCTCCGTCTAAACAAATATCATTTGAATCATAAAGAACTATTAATTTTTCTAATTTTTGTAATCCTGCAAAACTTGCTGTTTCAGATGCTACACCTTCCATGATATCACCATCTCCACATATTACATATGTATAGTGATCAAATAAATTAAACCCATCTTTATTATATTTTGCAGCTAAATAACGTTCTGCTAAAGCCATTCCTACAGCAGTAGATACTCCTTGTCCTAAAGGTCCAGTAGTTGCATCTACTCCTTTTGTATGACCAAATTCTGGATGACCTGGAGTTTTAGAACCCCACTGACGGAAATTTTTTACTTCTTCCATTGATACATCGTCATATCCTGACAAATGTAGTAATGAATATAATAACATTGATCCATGTCCAGCAGATAATACAAATCTATCTCTGTTAATCCAATCTGTTACTTTTGGGTTAACGTTTATATGATTATTAAACAAAGCATAAGCCATTGGCGCTGCACCCATAACTATTCCAGGATGTCCTGATTTTGCTTTATTAATTGCATCTACTCCTAATACTTTAATTGCATTTACTGATTGTTGTGACATATTTATGTTCTCCTAACTTTTTTATAATTCTATTCTTCCTTGTAATGCTCTAGCTAATGTTACTTCATCAGCATACTCTATATCACTACCAAAAGAAATTCCTTGTGCTATTCTAGTAACCTTTATATCCGTATTTTTCAAAATATTTTTTATAAAGCTAGCTGTTCCTTCCCCTTCTGGTGATGAATTAGTTGCTAAGATAATTTCTACTACTCTTTTATCTTGTGCCCTCTCTAACAGAGATTTCAAATTAATATCATTTGGACCTACACCATTCATAGGGGATATAACTCCATCTAAAACGTGATAATGTCCATTGTATTGCTCCATATTTTCCATAGCTATTAAGTCTTGATCATTTTCTACAACACAAATTATACTTCGATCTCGAGAAGTATCTGAACAAATATCACATATTTGATTTTCATTAATTCTTCCACATACACTACACTTGCATAAACTTTTCTTAAAATTTACTAATGCGTTAGAAAATTCTACAACATCTGTATCTCGCATTTTTAATGTGTGAAAAGCAAGTCTTACAGCAGTTTTTCTACCTATTCCCGGTAGTTTCATATAGCTATTTATTAAATTTAATATTGGTGTTGGATATTTCATATTCTATAATCCTGGAATATTTAATCCGTTTGTAAATTTTCCTAGTGTTTCTTCTTTTAATTTTGTTGATTTTTCAAGTGCATCATTTACAGCTGTTAAAATCATATCCTGTAACATATCAACATCTTCTGGATCAACTATTTCTTCTTTTATTACTATATCTAATATTTTTCCATCTCCATTAGCAATAACTTTTACCATATCTCCTGAGACAGTACCTTCTACAGTTTGATCTTTCAAACCTTCTTGTGCATCCATCATATCTTTCTGCATTTTCTGCATTTTACGCATCATTTGTTGCATATTTCCCATTCCACGCATTTATAATTTTCCTCCTAAGAAATTTTTATTGTTATAATATAATTTTATTTAAAATATAGAATATTGTCAACGATTTTCAATTATTTTCTTTATTATCAAAAGTTTATTTAACAAGAATGTAAATGTATTTATAGTTAATAATATTTAAGTTTCTACTATTATTTCAGAAAATAATTTTTCTATTTTCGATAAATTATCATCTTTATTTTCATTTTCATTATTATTTTTCTCTTTATTAATTTGATTATCATCTTCATCAATTAATTTTTCTGTTAAATATTTGTACTGATTACTCTGTAATATGTATACATCATAATCTACTCCCAGTTCTTTTCTTATTAATTTTTCTAAATTTTCTATATACATTTTATTAGAATTTATTTTGAAAATGTCTTCTTGGTTTTCAAAAACTAATAAACAACTTATCTTTGACGAACAAATAAAATTAGCATTTTTAAAAGTATTGAACATATCCATATTATTTTTAGCTATATCTCTTAAAACTTTTTTATATGTATTAGAAGCATACGCAGTAAATTTATCATTAGCTTTTTGCAATAAATCTACTATAGCATTTTTATTAGGAATTATTAATGGTTGATTGCTTTCTAATTTATTGCTAAGAGAATTGCTATTATTTATAGCACTTATATTATTGTCTTGACTACCTAATACTAATTCTAAACTTTTAACTTTATTTTCTAACATTACTAACTTATTATCTACATCATTATCTAATAAACTTTGTTTTTCAATACTACATATTTTTATAATACATATTTGCATATAACTAATATACTCTGTCGAAAATCTAACATTACTTTCAGTTTCAGATAAATAATCTATAATTTTATAAATATGTTCGCTATCTATATTATCTATAGTATCTTTAATATACGTTACATCAAAATCATTAAATTTATTGCTTTTTATATTTTTATAAATGATAATATCTCTTGATATATTAATTAAGTTATTTAATAACAATTTAGTATCTTTACCATTTTCTAAAAACTTATTATACACAATTAATGACTCTGTTGTATCTTTTAATAACAATAATTTATAAAAATTCATAATATCTTCATCGCTAATTGATGATGTTACATCTAATACATCTTGTAAAGTAACTTCATCTGAACTATAGTTTGATACTTGATCTAAAATACCTATAGCATCCCTTAATCCACCTTTTGCAATATTAGCTATTTTTTGGACAGCATTATCCTCTATATTAATAGACTCTTTATCTGCAATGAAAGTAAGTCTGTGTACTAACTGCTCATTTGTTAAATTTTTAAATTCAAATTTTTGACATCTTGATAAGATAGTAGCAGGTATCTTATGCAACTCTGTAGTAGCTAAAATAAAGATAATATGTGCTGGTGGCTCTTCTAAAGTTTTTAGCAAAGCATTAAACGCAGAAGTTGTTAGCATATGAACTTCATCAATAATGTATATTTTATATTTACTTTCAGTAGGAGCAAATTTTATTGATTCACGAATATCTCTTATCTCATCAACTCCATTATTACTAGCTGCATCAATTTCTATAATATCAACACTATCGCTCATATAAGTTTTGTTATTATTTACTTCGTTAGCAAAAAGTTTAGCAATTGATGTCTTTCCAGTTCCTCTAGGACCATAAAATAAATAAGCATGTGCTATTTTATTTTGAGCTATTGCATTTTTCAAAACTGCAACTATATGATTTTGACCAACAACATCTTCAAAACTCTGTGGTCTATATTTTCTATATAATGCTTTAAACATAAACACCTCCAAATTACTTTTTAATTATAACATACATATTTTTTATATTAAAGTATAGTATATAAAATTGTTTTGTTACTAAATCTTTATTAATTTTTTAATATTACTTTAATTTGACTATACAATAAGAAAGGTATATAATTATCTTACATTTTGTAAATATGAACTAAGGAGAACATAGTTATGAAAGCTATTATTGTTGGTGGTGGAAAGGTCGGAGATTTACTTTGCGAAGAACTTTCTCAAACTTACGATGAAGTAACCCTTATTGAAACAAATGAAAAATTAGCCCAAAAAATAATAGAGTTATACGATATTCAAGGAATTGTTGGTAGTGGTGCAAATTATAATGTTCTTGACGAAGCTGATGCTTCAGAAGCGGATTTATTTATAGCTGTTACAACAAGTGACGAAATAAATATTTTATCGTGTATTACAGCAAAACAAATGGGGGCAAAATACACTATAGCACGTATTAGAAACCCTGAATACACAAAAACTAAAGAATTTTTAAAAAATCATTTAGGTATTGATTTAATGCTTAATCCTGAATTCGAAGCAGCAAAACAAATAAGTTTTATGCTAAAATATCCTTCAGCAAATAAAATAGAAACTTTTGGTCAAAATAGAGTAAAAATGATTGAAGTCACTATTAAAGAGAGCAGTATATTAAAAGATAAATCTCTTATAGAAAGTAAAGATATTATAGACTTTCCTGCTGTAGTATGTTTAGTAGAACGGAAAGATGAGGTTATAGTACCTCGTGGTGATTATATATTTAAAGTTGGTGACAAAGTTCATATAACTGCTGATGATACAAATTTAAAAAAATTCTATAAACTATTAGGAAAACAAGAAAACATAGACAAAAAAATAAAATCAACATTAATAATAGGATCTGGAAAATTATCTTATTATTTAATAGCACTACTGAAAATGAATAACATTTATATTAAAAATATAGAAATTGATGCTATAAAAGCTAATAAAATTAGTGAAACGTTTCCTGATATAGATGTAATATTAGCTGATGGTAGCGATAGAGATGTTCTAATTGAAGAAGGTATTCAAACATTTGATAGTTGCATCGCTCTTACAGGTCTTGATGAAGAAAATATCATTATTAGTCTATATGCAAACAAATTAGGTGTAAAAAAATCAATAGCCAAAATAAATAGAAATTCATTAACACAAATTGCAGAAGATATAGGATTATATTCATTTATTACTCCAAAAAGAATAGTTGGTGATATTATAGCCAAACATAGTAAATCATTACAATGTAGCTCGGAACCTGGAATAGAAAATATTTATCGCATCGCTAATAACAAAGTTGAACTAATGGAATTTAAAGTTCTTAAAGACTCAGAAGTTACAAATATCCCTTTGAAAGATTTAGAAATTAACGATAATATTCTAATAGGTTTTATAATTAGAAATAATGAATTAATTTTTCCTAGCGGAGATGATGATATAAGAAAAAATGATAGTGTTATAATAATTAATTACCAACAAAATATTAGAGAACTAGATGATATTTTAAATACAGAGGTATCTTATGAATTATAGAATGATATTTTTTGTAATAGGAAAAATGTTAAAATTACTTAGCTTTTTCCTTCTGATTCCTCTAATATGTGCATTAATATACAAAGAAAATACTAAAATAATATCTTCTTATATAGTTACTATTATCATTTCACTATTATTATATTTAATTTTATATGTAACATGTAGTAAGAAAAGAGATAAAAATTTCTATACAAAAGAAGGATTTGTAATAGTATCAATAACGTGGATAATTTATTCTATTATAGGATCTCTTCCATTCTTTTTATCAGGTTCAATTCCTAACTTTATAGATGCCTTATTTGAAACTATTAGTGGTTTAACTACTACTGGTTCATCTATTCTTACTGATATAGAAGTTATGCCAAAAAGTATTTTATTGTGGAGAAGTTTTACCCATTTTATTGGAGGTATGGGAGTTATAGTTTTTGCATTAGCAATACTACCTCGCTCACCTCATAATATTTATATTATGAAAGCAGAAGTCCCAGGACCCATTTTTGGTAAAGTAGTTTCATCAATGAGAAAAACAGCAGTAGTACTTTATGGTTTATATATATCTTTAGCGTCAGTAATGTTTGTTTTATTACTATTTTCTGGAATAGGATTTTTTGAAAGTATAAATATCACTTTCTCTACTGCAGGTACTGGTGGTTTTGCCACAAAAAATACAGGTATTTCATATTATAATAATGACTATGTAACACTTATAGTAACAATATTTATGATAGTATTCTCAATGAACCTAAACCTTGTTTATATAGTATTAGCAAAACGTTGCCTAAAACTTTTTAAAAGTGAAGAACTTATGTGGTTTTTAGGAATAATATTAGTGTGCACAGTAGCAATATTTATTAATATTTATTATAGTGCTACTGTACAAACAGAAAACTTATTAGACGTATTATTTACAGTAAGTTCCATTATATCAACTACTGGATTTACATATTTAAACTTCAGTAATTGGACTATGTTTTCTCAAATAATTATTTTATTCTTGATGATTTGTGGAGGATGCGCAGGTGGTACTGCTGGTGGTCTTAAAATACCACGTATAATATTCATAATAAAAAATACTATTAACTATATAAAAAAATGTATGACACCTAACAAAATAATAAAATTAAAAATAGAAAACAAAACAATAGAAAATCCTGAGAAAATTTCCAACTATATTTTATTATACTTGATAGTATTCGCTATTTTTAGTATTATTCTATCTATTCAAATTCATGATTTTGAAGAAATATTTACAGCCGTACTTAGCACATTAAACAACGTAGGTCCCGGTTTTAATAAGTTTGGTCCTTTAGAAAATTATGCTAATGTTCCTTACTTTTCTAAATTTGTGCTATCTATATCTATGCTATTAGGACGTTTAGAAATTATTCCATTTATAGTACTATTATCGTCAAATACTTGGAGAAAGAGAAATACTATATAAAATAAAAGTATGCGAAGATTAATCTTCACATACTTTTATTTTACATAATTAAAAAATTCTTCTAATAACATCTTAGACAAAATTGGAGTTTGTTCAAATATAAAATTAGGAATAGTAGCTTCTGATACTAACATATTATGAAAATTAGGACTTATAGGAAGAACATATACACAGTAAATACAAACGAATAATACTAAATATACTTCCAAAAATCCAAATATACCCCCTAATAATTTATTTGCAGATTTTATGACTGGTAATTTTGTAACTAAGCCCAGTGTATTTCCGATAGCTCTTATAACGAACTGAACTAAGAAGAATATCAAGAAAAATGATATTACTTGATAGTATCCTTCCGAAATATTTAATCCCGACAATGTTGAACTAAATTGATCAGCTACCTTATTAGTTGGTAAAAATTGCGCTAATAAAAATGCCAGCCTACTACTAAGTAAAAATGATACTATATACCCTACTATTATTGATATTATATTAAATAATTGTCTTACAACACCTTTTTTATAACCATTGCTTATACCTAACAACAATAAAACTACTATTATAATATCTATTATCATTATTTCATTCCTTTCACAAAAAGTGTTGTAAGTATTATCACTTATAAACACTCCTCATTTTAATTATTCAATTCCCATTATATAAGGATATACTGGTTGATTAGATTCTACTATTTCTATTTCTAAATCAGAATAGTTCTCTTCTATTAGATTTTCAATATATGTTGTAGTCTCTTCATCACTTTCACTACCTAAATACAATGTAATAATTTCTGAATCTTCATCTATAGATTTTTCTAATAGTTGTGTTATAGATTCTTTTATGTCTTCGTTAGCACAAATAATTTTACCGTCCAAAATACCCATATATTGCGATTCTTTAATTTCAACACCTTGAATACTAGTATCTCTTACAGCATATGTTATTTCTAAAGTTTTTACTGTGCTAAGTGTACTTTGCATATTATCAAAGTTTTCTTTAGGAGACGCTTCTTCATTAAATACCATTAAAGAAGCTATCCCTTGTGGTGCAGTTTTACTCTCTATTACATGAACATTTTCTTCAGCTAAATCAGCTGCTTGTTTAGCTGCTAACTGAATATTTTTATTGTTAGGTAATATATAAATATTTTTAGCATTAACCTTAGTTATGGCTTTCATCATATCTTCTGTCGATGGGTTCATAGTTTGACCCCCTTCAACTATAACGCCTACACCTAAAGATTCAAACAATTTGCTTAAACCTTTCCCCATAGATACAGCAATTATTCCATATTCTGCTTTTTCTTTATTAACTTCTCTTTCAGCTTCTTTACGTAGTACTTCTCTATGTTGTTCTCTCATATTCTCTGATTTAATTTTAATCAATTCTCCATATTGTTGACCATAGTTAAATACATCTCCTGGTGTTTCAGTATGAACGTGAGTTTTTGCATATTCATCATCTGCTATAACTAATAAAGAATCACCGAATTTGCTTAAATCTTCTCTAAATTTATCTTCATTAAATTCTTTTTTATTTTTATCTAATCTTACTGTAAATTCTGTACAGAATCCATATACTATATCTTCTGGAGACATAAAATCCATACTACTATGATCATCTTCAAAGCTCATATTAACTATATCTGTTTTTACTTCATCAAGCCCTTCTATTTCTTCACCTTTGAGCGCTGCTAAAAATCCTTGATAAACACAAACTAATCCTTGTCCTCCTGAATCAACAACACCTACTTCTTTTAAGATAGGTAATAATTCTGGAGTATTTTTTAGTGAAATTTTCGCAGCTGTTAAAATAGCTTCCATTACTTCTATAATTGACGTAGAATTTTTACTAGCTTCTAACCCTGCCTCAGCAGATTCTCTAGCCACAGTTAAAATAGTACCTTCTACAGGCTTCATAACTGCTTTATAAGCAATTTTAACTCCATTATCTATAGCTTCAGCAAATTCTGCTGCAGTTATAGCATCTTTAGATTCTATACTTTGTGATAATCCTCTAAACAATTGAGATAAAATTACACCAGAGTTACCCCTAGCTCCCATAAGTAAGCCTTTAGAAAAAGATTTTCCTAATTGTCCTATGTGCGCTGCTTTATTTGCTCGTGTTTCTGCTGCCCCTGACGACATAGATAAATTCATATTTGTTCCTGTATCCCCATCTGGAACTGGGAATACATTTAATGAATTAATTTTTTCGGCATTTTTTGCTAAATTTCTCGCTCCTAAATCTATCATTTGAGCAAAAATTAAACCATCAATCTTATTCACTACTAATCCTCCTAATTATTAACTACTTTTATTCCTTGAATATGAATATTTATTCCATCTACTTCCATTCCTAAAGTTTTTTCTATTTGGTATTTAACAGTAGATTGTACATTACTAGCTATGGCAGAAATTTTTGTTCCATACATCACTATAATATGTAAATCAATAATTACACTATTATCTTTCCTATTTACTACTATACCTTTTGAGTAATTTTCTTTCTTTAAAATATCAGTTATTCCATCTTTAACTTGATTTTTACTTGCCATCCCTACTATACCATAGCAACTAACAGCTGCTCCTCCAGCAACTGAGGCAATAACATCATCTGTAATCAAAATTGTTCCATAATTATTTTTTATTTCAATAGCCATATTATACCTCCTATAAACAGTTAAATTGGCATAGAAATTATTATACCATTATACAAAAAAAAAATCAAACTATTGTCGCTTAGATTAAGTAAACATACAAGTACATATTTGATTATATTTATACATCATGTTAGATAAAATATATTTATGAAAATAAATAGTTCAAATTTCAATAATTTCTAAAATAGTAAATAAAATTAACTCTAATTATTAGAATTATTTTCTATAGAACTTTGCTCTTCTTGTTTCTTAAGTTCTATCATTTCTGCAGTCTCTATTTTATATTTTAAGTTATTATTTATTAAGTCAACTAATGCTGTTGAACCTACATCAGTTAAATGTACCTTATCAGCAGAGAAATATTCAGGATGATTTTTTGATAAGGTATTCCAATCTAATACCGTTAAATTATTATATTTATCCTTACTATTATCTAACGTCGCATTGACCGCTGATTCCCAACTTCTTGGTACTTTTACATTAACGAAATAAATATCACTCTTATCAAAAGATTTAAGTAACTTATCTAATTGATCTTCTGTAAAAAGACCATTCGTTCCTAATAAGAATATTACAGCAGTTTCAGAATTGTTTAAATTTTCATATTGTTGAACTACCGAATAGGAATTATAAACTTGACGACTTACCTTCCCATCGACAACTGCTCCAGGATATTGACTAGAAATTTTATTTCCTATATCCACTGCTAACGAATCTCCAATAACTAATAATTTATTATAAATTTTATTTTCATCATTAATTTTTTCATTAGTAGAGTTATCACTATCATCATAATTTGTATTAGAATTAGTTGTTTTAAATTCTGTTACATTTTCTTTTATACTATCATCTATAAAAGCAGTAGAAATAATAGGAACACTTTTACCAAAAATTCCCATAATAAACAAAACAGCTAATATTGATATTAACGTAATTAATTGTTTTTTCTTATTACTTGTATAGTTTTTTAAAGAATTAGTTAATTCTGTAATATACTGTGAAAATCCTTTGTATCTTATAGGCATTTCTACAAATCTATAGCTAAAATAAGAAACAATAAATATCAATATAACGCGTAAAATATTAAACAATACATTAGGACTACCTATTTCTGATACTGGTGTTGTTAATACTAAAATAGGAAAATGCCATAAGTATAAACTATATGAGAATTTACCTACGTAAACAAGTGGTTTAAATGATAAAAATCTAGAAATATATGTTCCTTGTTGCCCCACAGTTATAATTATTAATAAAAATAAAATAGAGAATAATAAAAAACCTCCATAATATAAAAATGTACTATACTCATTAACTATAAACATTAAACTTACGAATAATAATATAGCAGTTGCTCCCACAGAAGAATATATTCTATTTATTTTTAATGTAACTTTTCTTTTTAAATTTGTCATAGGATATATTATGGCTCCCAATACACCTATTAATAAAGAAAACATACGAGTATCCGTCCCATAATAAACACGATTAATATTATTTATATCAAACAATATTATATGTAGAGTCAATGAAACAATAATTAATAATATAACTCCATATTTAAAAATATTAGTAATTTTTTTATCTTTATTTTGTCGATTAAGAACTATAAATAACAACGGAAAGAACATATAAAATTGCTCTTCTATTGCAAGAGACCATAGATGCTTAAATGGACTTATAGATCCAAAACTATCAAAATAATCTACTTGATGAAAAATATACCACCAATTACTCACATAAATATATCCAAAAATAGCATCAAGATGACTTTTTTCTAATAATACTTTATTAAATAACACCATTATAATCAAAACAGCAGTTATCATTAAATATACAGCCGGTAATAATCTCCTAGCTCTTCTCACATAAAAATTAACTAAATTTATTCGGCCATTCTCTTTAAACTCTTTTATTAAAAGTGAACTTATTAAATAGCCGGATAAAACAAAAAATAAATCAACTCCCAAAAATCCCCCTGGTAAATAAGAGGCACTACAATGATAAATAATAACAGAAATCACCGCTATAGCACGTAAGCTATCTATACTGGGAAGATATGAATTTTTCTTTTTCATAAATAACCTCCTCAAATAAAAACTACATTATGTATTATACCACTTTTCTCACTAAAATAGTTATTTTGTATTAAATTATTAAAAAATAAAAATAGTGATAAGCAAACTCATCACCATTCTTTAATATAATAAACTAGTTTTCTAACATAGTTAATGAAACACGACCTCTATCTTTATCAATTTCCAAAACATATACATCTACTATTTCTCCTACACTTAATATGTCTAATGGGTTTTTTATAAATTTTTTACTTATTTTAGAAATATGAACCATAGCATCTTGTTTTAGACCTATATCTATAAAAGCTCCAAATTGAGTAATGTTTCTTACCGTACCACTAATCTTATCTCCTATTTTTAAATCATCAATAGTTAATATATCTGATTTTAATAACGGTTTGTCGAAATCATCTCTAATATCACGCATAGGTTGTTTTAGATCTTTAATTATATCTTCTAACGTTTCATAGCCACATTCTAATTCAACAGCTAATTCTTTTATATTTATATTTTCAAATTTGTGAATTAATAACTCTGTTCCTATATGTTCTTTTGTAATATTAAATTTATTTATTAAGCACTCTGCAATATGATAGCTCTCTGGATGAATTCCCGTTGAATCCAAAATATTTTCACCGTCATTAATTCGCAAAAATCCTACACATTGTTCAAATGTTTTTTTTCCTAATCTTGGTACATTTTCTACCTCTTTTATTGATATTATTTTTCCATTTTCTTGACGATAACGAACAATATTTTTGGCAATATTTTTGTTAATTCCAGATACATATGACAATAATGATTCTGACGCTGTATTTACGTCTACACCAACATTATTAACTGCAGTTTCTACAACAAATTGTAATTCTTTTTCTAAATATTTTGGAGATATATCATGTTGATATTGTCCTACACCTATTGATTTTGGATCAATTTTTACTAGTTCACTAAGTGGATCTTGAATACGTCTAGCTATAGATATCGCACTTCTTTCTTCTACATTGAAATCAGGAAACTCTTCTCTGGCTACCTCACTAGCAGAATAAACACTAGCTCCTGCTTCATTAACAATACAAAATTCTATTTTTAAATTATTATTAGACAATGTATTATATACAAAAGTTTCTGTTTCTCTAGATGCTGTTCCATTTCCAATAGCTATTAAGTTAACATTATGTTTTTTTATTATATCAACTATAACTCTACTAGCTTGTGCCATTTTCTCTTTACTGGCAGGTTTGTGGGGATAAATAACCTCTTTAGTTATAAAATTTCCGTATTCATCTACTACCGCTAGCTTACATCCCGTCCTAAACGCAGGATCAACACCTAATACTATTTTTTCTTTTAATGGAGATTGTAGTAATAGTTGTTTTAAATTTGCAGAAAATACCAAGACTGACTCTTCTTCAGCTTTTGTAGTTAAATCAGAACGTATTTCTCTTTCAACGGAAGGAAATATTAATCTTTTGAAAGCATCTTCTATACAAGATAATAAAATACTATCCAATTCGGTATTTTTATTTCTTAATATTGAGTTTAATATAAAGCTACATAACCTATCTTTGTCGTTGGATATTGATACTTTCACAACATCTTCTTTCTCTGCTCTATTAATTGCTAATATTCGATGAGAAACTATTTTATTAATAGGTTCACTATAGTCATAATAGTTAAAATATGTCTTATTCACATCTTTTTCTTCAACATTTTTCTTAGCTTTAGTATTTATTTGACCAAATTTTTTCGTGTTTTCTAAAATATACTCACGATATTTAGCATTATCAGAGATTATTTCTGCGATAATATCAAGTGCATAATTTATAGCATCTTGCTCAGTGAAAATATCCTTGCTATCATCTATATATTTTTTAGATTCAAGTTCTAATTCTTTTATAGTTTTTGGTAATGACAAAATATACTTAGCTAAAGGTTCTACTCCTTTTTCTTTAGCTATTGTAGCTTTTGTTCTCTTTTTTTCTTTAAAAGGTCTATAAAGATCCTCTACTCTTTGTAATTTTTCTTGCTTTAAAATTTCTTTTTTTAGGTCTTCTGTTAATAATCCTTTTTCATCTATTAACCTAATAACTTCTTGTTTTCTATCTTCCAAAGATTTTAAATAATTGTATTCATCTTGAATTTTTTTTATAGCTACTTCATCTAAAGAATTAGTCATCTCTTTTCTATAACGAGCTATAAATGCAATGGTATTCCCTTCTTCAAGTAATGTTAAAACATTAGTTATATATTTTTCTTGAATCTTTAAAGATTTAGACAAGTCTGTAGTTATTTTTTCATACATTAATTAATTTTCTCCAACTCTTTATTATTTATATAGTACTTTCTAGGAACTCTATTACTTATTAAGCAATATACTTCATAAGGTATAGTTTTTAAGTATTTAGCATATTCTTCTACTGCTAGACAATCATTGTTATAAATGCCATAAAAAAGAACTTTATCTCCTAAAGAAACATCTTTATCACATTTTATCATTAACTGATCCATGCAAACTTTTCCTACAATTTCACATAACTTTCCATTAACCATAACTTTCCATCCTTGAGAGAAGCGTAATATTCCATCACGATAACCAATAGGTATGGTTGCTACAGTTTCTTTTTTCTCGTTCTCATAAGTACATCCATACCCTACTTTTGAATGTTCAGCTATTTCTTTAATATGTACAACTTCACTTATTAACGAAGATACATTTTTTAGAACAATATCTGTCTCTTTTTGTATATCTTCACTCGGATATGAACCATAAAGTGATATTCCTACACGTACTAAGTTTAAATTAGATGATTCTTTAGCATATCTAATTGTTGCCGCTGAATTTTCTTGATGCATATATGTAGGTTTAATAGTTATATTACTTACTATCTTATCGAACACATCTCTCTGATAATAGTCATAAGAATTATCACTGGCATCTGCATTAGCATAATGTGTAAAAATTCCTTCTAATCCGATATTTTCAGAAATTAAAATATCGTTTATTTCTTTTGCTTCTTTTTCACTATTAATACCTATTCTTGCCATACCACTATCTATCTTCAAATGTAATTTTAAGTTCTCTTTATTACAGCTTATATTTTTAATAGATTCTATCAACCATTTTACTGATGGACAACATAAAGATATATTATTTTCTATCGCAATATTTATATTTTTAGGATTTGTAACTCCTAAAACTAATATCAAACTATCTTCTGCTACAGAACGTAATTCTAATGCTTCTTCTAAAGTCGCAACTCCAAATATCTTAACATTATTTTGATATAAATAGTTCCCAACTACTTTAGCACCTAAACCGTAAGCATCTGCTTTTAATATTACCATTACTTCCTTATTATTAAGGTTGTTTTTTATACTGTTGTAATTAAATAAAATATTGTCTAAATCTACTTTTAAATATGTTGGTCTGTCGTTAATCATAACCTTACTCCTCCCTTTCTAATACTACAAAAGCAACTGTAGTAGTTTTTGTATGACTTATTGTCACACTAGTAATAAAATTTTTATAAATAATTGTCGGTTTCCCTAAATTATCTTTCGTTATTTCCACATCTTTAAAAGAAAAATATTTAGATATACCGACACCCAAAGCTTTTGACATAGCTTCTTTTACCGCATATCTTGATGCTAAAAATTCTGCTTTCCTCCTCCTATTCTTTATATTAGATAATTGATTAATTTCATTATCTGTATATATTTTTTTTAAATATTTTTCATTATCTATATAATTAAAAAATCTATTTATATCTTCTATATCGCATCCTATTCCATAAATCATAAAAAATACCCTTTAATTTCAATCAATAAAATTTCAAACAGAAATAAAGTATTAAGTTTTCTCCATATATTTTTCTTTATTACAAATTATTTTATCTTTTATTTGATATACTTCATTTGAATTAATATATTTTAAAGTAGAATTATAATTTATTTTATTTAATTCTATATTAGATAAATTATATTTTCGCATAATAGAACCTTGTTTTATTTCAATATTCTTTATAATATTATAAGGTATAAATTCTTTGCTTTTTTCAAAAATTCCACTTTTTATAATTATTCCGTACTCTGTTATTTTAAACATATACTTTCTATAATGTAACAATGTTTCAACAACCATTAATAATTCTGTAAAAACTAGTAAAACTCCCAAAATCACTATAATATATTTATAAAAAGTTCCAATTAATTCATATTTATTTTTAAATATTGTTAATCCGATTAATAAAATAGTGTATATTACAATTATGTACATTGAATAACTGATGAGCATAACCTTTAAACTTTTACTACCTAATTTATTATAACCATTGTATTTCATACTAAAACCTCTAATTAGTTAAAATATTATTTGAAAGTTCCTTCTCCCTTTCTTTACTAACATATTTTATTTTTGATATATCTAAACTTCCTACTGTAAATATAATAAAATGTCCTATATTATTTTTCTTTAAAAATAAATTTGTGTTTATTGAATATTTGCTAATTTTTTCTATATACATATATTCTTCTATTTTAGTTAAATTTTTAACACTACAAACATTTATTATATTTTTATTAAATTTATATAAAGTATTGCTAATGAAAACTTTATAGTAAATTATGCTATATCCTATACTAGCTAAAGAAATGCATACAGAGGCTATACACAATTCTTTAATACTATAACTACGTGAAATTGCAAGATAATATACAAAACTATTAACAAAAAATATAAATAACATATTTAAAATAATTAGTTTTCTTTTTATTAAAAATTTTGCTTTTTGGTCTAACAAATAATCATTACTATTTTTTAAATCAAGATGTAAAACTTTACTAGTAAAATTATCTATAAATTGTTTATTGGCTATGGGAATAATTACTACTTTATCTCTTATAACTTCTAAATCTTCATTTATGTCACCTGTGGCCAAAACAACACTCAAACTAGCTAATCCAAATATTTTAAATGGTAGACTTTGCGTCAAAATTACTTTTTCTATTTTTTCTTTTGGAATAACTATAGTTCTTTTTTTTATAACTCCGTACCGACACATTAAATTATCGTTATATTCAGTAAGTTCAAATCCTCTAAAAGATATAAAAGTTCTAACTATTGAAACAACATACAAACATAATATTATAACTATTGTTATTAATATAAATACAGCAACACTAAAATTCCTAAGTTCCAAGTAATAATCAAAATTAAAATTTAAATTTACTCCAATTATTTTTTCAAATAAATCTACTATTTGGTTAAAAAATGAAGAAATAATTGTAACTGTAATTAATATTTTATTTTTTAATAAACTTAATATTAATAGATCTTTAGTGCTCAACTTAAATTTATTATCTTGATTTTTCTTTTTATCAACTTTATTATCTAAATTTATTAAATTAATAATTCTATTAGCTTCTCTTTTTGTTATAGGTCCTAATTTAACTGTTTCATCTATACTATTAATATCTAGAGCTACTAAGCCTAAAATTTGATAAAAAATATTTTCAGTCGTGTCAATATTGTATATATTTTTTAACTTTATATATTTTACTCCTTTAACCGAAACTCCAGAATTATAAATAAAAGTATCATCCTGTATCTCATAATAAATATTTCTGTATTTTAGTATCGTATAAAATAATACGAAAGATATATAAATTATAATTGTTTGTAATTTAAATTTATAAAATTCAGAAATTACAATAAATAAAATAAACAGATAATTTTTATAGTTTTTAAATAATTCCTCAATTACAAAAAATATACTAAGTTTTCTCTTATCTTTATTTTTCATAATCATTAACCTCGTAATTATTTATATCTTTTAAAATTATTTTTTTAAATTTATCTTCAATTTCATATACATACCTATCTTGCACATAAAAATAAGTAATACTTTTACTTGTAAAAATTGTTATTTTTGAAAATTTATATTTATTCATTAATAATCCTTGACTTATTATATACGATGATATATTTCTTGTGGGTAAAACGTCTTTACTAAATTTTAGCAAATATTTAGTTTTGTACACAGATATATTATCATTACTAAATATAGTAAAAAAATTACTCTGCATTTTTTTATAAAGAATACAGTATATTAATGATTCAATTAACATTAAAGTATAAAACAAATATAATACGTATATTAAAAATTTATTATCAAATATTTTTGTTAAAAAGAAAAATACAAGTAATGATATTAAAAAATACAACAATCTTTTAGTTAAATAATATAAAATATTAATATCTCTATAATATTTCATAGCTTATATTAATCCTAAATCACGTTCTTTTCTAATCGTTGTAGGATATCCATGCCCAGAATATACAATTTTATCTCCATCTAATTTAAACAGAACATTGTGCAATGAATTTTTTAATTCTTCATAGTTTGAACCAGGTAGATCATATCTCCCATAACCTCCATTAAATAAAGCATCACCTACTACTATAAAATCGCCAAAATCAAATGACAAGCCCCCGGGCGAATGACCAGGTGTCGGCAAAACTTTAAATGTCATACCAGCTAATGTATAATCTTTATAATTTTCAAATTCAAATTCTGCCTTATCTGTAACTATTTCTTCCCTTAAACCAAACGTATAGGATAAATTTAATTCTCCAGATTCTAGCCAATCATTCTCTTTTGGAGAAATATAAACAGGCACACCGTACACTTTTCTACATTCATCAACACTTGCTATATGATCAAAGTGTGCGTGGGTCAAAATTATAGCTTCTATGTCCACCTCTAATCTATTAATTGTTCTTTCAATTCTTTTGAATCCTGCTCCTGGATCAACTATAATTCCTCTGCCATCTTTATAAATTATATAGCAATTTTCTTCTACCATATCAGTAATTATTCGTTCTACTTTTATTTCTGCCATATCATCATCCCTCCTTACAAACTTATTATACTACTTTTTATAAAAAAAATAAATGTAAGGGGTTAAAAAAGATATAGTTATTATAAAATAACTATATCTTTTAATTTATATTAATAACCTGAACCTTCTGTTCCTTCTATTATAGCTATACCTGAGCTTGTTCCAAGTCTTTCTGCGCCTAATTCTATATATTTTTCGGCAGTTTCTTTATCTCTTACTCCTCCACTTGCTTTAACTTTAGCATTATTTCCTACAACTTTTTTCATTAGTTTTACATCTTCATAAGTTGCTCCTCCACTTCCAAAACCAGTAGAAGTTTTTACAAAATCTGCTTTAGCATTTAATGATAACTCACAAGCCTTAATTTTTTCATCATCAGTCAAATAGCAAGTTTCAATAATGACTTTTAATACATTGTTGCCTATAGCTTCTTTTATTTCACGTATCTCATTTTCGACATAATTATAATCACCTTCTTTAAGACGTGCCACATTGATAACCATATCTATTTCACTAGCTCCATTTTCAATAGCTTCTTTAGCTTCGAAAACTTTTGCAGTTGTAGTCATTGCTCCTAATGGAAATCCTACAACAGATGCTACTTTAACATCTGTTCCTAATAATAAATTATAACATTCCTTAACATTACTTCCATTTACACAAACACTAAAAAAATTATATTTTTTCGCTTCTTCACAAAGAATTTTTATTTCGTCCTTAGTTGTCGTAGCTTTTAAAACTGTATGATCTATATATCTATTAATATTCATTATTATTTATCTCCTATTCAATTATTTCTAAAATATTTTTTTTATTTTCTACTTTTTTGTCAGTGAGAATATAGGCATCTAGTACCATTTTTTTACTTGTCTCAACATTTTTGTCATCATTATATTGAATCTCTACTAAAACATCACCTTTATCAACAAAATCTCCAACTTTTTTATGCATTGTAATTCCTACTGCATAATCAATTACATCTTCTTTTGTTTCTCGTCCTGCTCCAATAATCATTGCGGCTTTTCCTATATTTTCTGCTCTTATACTGCTAACATAACCAGAATGTTCACTAACAACTTTAACCTTATTTTTAGCAATAGGTAGTAGTGTATAATCATCAACTATATTTTCGTTAGCACCACTCATTCTTAAAAATTTTTTCATATTATCCAAAGCTATTCCATCTTCTATAACTTTATCAATAATTTGTTCTGCTTCTTTAAAATTGCTAACTTCACCTTTATTTTTTAATGCTAAGTATACTAAAGTATATACTATCTCTTTTAAATCGTCAGACCAATTTCCAGATAGTGCTTCTATTCCTTCAATAATCTCATTAGCATTACCTACATTTATTCCTAAAGGTTCTTCCATATTAGTTAGTACTGCTATAGTTTTTCTTCCTAAGGAATTACCTATACTTACCATTCTTCTTGACAACTCTCTAGCATCTTCTATAGTTTTCATAAATGCACCATCTCCAACTTTTACATCAAGTATTATTAAGTCAGATTGAACTGCCAACTTTTTACTCATAATACTACTAGCTATTAATGGAATGCTATCTACTGTAGCAGTCACATCTCTTAATGAGTAAAGTTTTTTATCCAAAGGAACTATTTTGTCACTATATCCCATAATACCAACACCTGTTTCATTAGCAATACTAACTAATTCATCTTTATTATTAGAAAATTTGAAATTAGCTATAGATTCAAATTTATCTATAGTCCCTCCAGTATGTCCTAATCCTTTACCTGAAAGTTTAGTTGTTGCCATTCCAACAGCTGCTAACAATGGCCCTAGCACTACTGTTACTTTATCGCCTACTCCTCCTGTAGAATGTTTATCTACGAGATATTTCTTCATATTTTTAAAAAATATAGTATCACCAGAATCTCTCATTTTCAATGTAAAATAAGCTAATTCTTCATCAGTCATACCATTGAAATATACTGCCATTAAAAAAGCGCTCATTTGATAATCTGGAACATTTCCTACTAAATAGTTATCTAATAAAAAATCTAATTCTTCATTAGATAATGTTGATCCCTTCTTTTTACTATCAATTAAATCAACAATTCTCATAATTATCTCCTTAAATTTTTTTATATTATACACTAAATTATATCACATTTAATAGATATAAGATAGTCCTTTATTAAAAATGTTTATAGGCAATATAATCGTTTTAAACTATGTTTTTTATCTTCTAAATATATATTATTTGAAATTTCTTTTATTTCTAAATATTTTTCTGTTTTTAATAAAAACATTAATTCATTAAATGATTTTTTAGAATATACTAATTTTCCTCTTATATTATATGCTTTATAACCTAAAATAATAAGTACATAAGATAAAAAAACAAAATCTAATCTATATAATATTAAAATAGCTGACAAAACAATAAATGGTAATACTAAAACATCAAATTTAATTATTAAAAACATTGTAATCAACAGAAAAAATAAAAAATATCTAATATCTATTATACTAACATTAGATATTTCTTTACCATCACAAACAAAAATATTAGTTTTACTCCATATAAATATCCATATTAAAAACAAAATGCTCAATAAAATTAAAATTACTGATATAAATATCATTGTCAAATTCATAAAAATAATATTATAAAATAGCATAAACAAATAGAGTGGCAAAAATGAATATGTACAATAACCTATATAGTTATATAATCTATTCATAATACCACTCCTTTTAATTACCTTTTACTTTTTGGTTTTTTCAATATTTCTGAAAAAATAATATCATTAATTAATTGTGAACTAGAAATTGTATAATCATTATCTTTTAAAATTTGTCGTTCTTTATCTACAAAAATTTTTCGATTAGGTCTTTTTTCTACCATATCAATGGTCTTAGATATATCATTAGATGTTTTATAATTTTTTTGTTTATTATCTACAACTACCTTTTTTTTCTTTTTAATTTTTTTACTATTACTTTTATCTTTCTTAAAATTAGAATAAATCTGATATATACTCAAGATAAAAAGTATTGTGCCCCAGCTAATATTAAACATATAACTACCTCCTATTCTTTCTTTCAATATATTCAGTAGTTATCAATCCTCGAATAATATTTTTTTGATTAAAAACTAAATTTATATTTTTATCTTTAATAATTTGCTTTCTATGCTTAAGATTCATATCATCTTTATAGTTTCTCAAACTATCAGTAAGACCTTGTATTTCTTTGGATTGCTTTTTGATTGTAGAAATTAAGTCTTTTTGGAGTTTTATATTTTCATCATTTAACTCGTTTTTATTTGTAGATTTAATATCCTTAATTCTTTTAATAACTTCTTCTCTTAATTGTTCTAATTTAATTTGTTCATTATTACTAAGTTTCTTTTTGTATTTATTACTATCACTAAAGTAAATACTAGCAATAGTTATCGCTATTATTATGATTATTGGGAATATAGAGAATAATAAAAGGTTCATTACTATTCCTCCCTATTTAATTATTTGTTTTCTTGTTCTTCTGATTGTGACATACGTTTTATAGAATCACGCATTCCTGTATCTGCCTCTAAGTTTTTGTAATTCATATAATCCATAACACCTAAATTTCCTTCTCTAAATGCTTTTGCCATAGCTAATGGTAGTTCTGCTTCAGCTTCTACTACTTTAGCGCGCATTTCTTGAATACGAGCTTTCATCTCTTGCTCTTGGGCTACCGCCATAGCTCGACGTTGTTCTGCTTTAGCTTGAGCAATATTTTTGTCTGCAATGGCTTGTTCTGTTTGAAGATTAGCTCCTATATTTTGTCCAATATCAACATCTAAAATATCAATCGATAAGATCTCAAAAGCTGTACCTGCATCTAATCCTTTGTCTAAAATTGTTTTTGAAATTCTATCAGGATTTTCCAAAACTACAGTATGAGACTCGGAAGACCCTATTGTCGAAACAATACCTTCTCCTACACGAGCTATAACTGTATCTTCTCCAGCTCCCCCTACCAATCTTTCGATATTAGCTCTAACTGTAATCCTAGCTTTTGCTTTTACTTCAATACCGTTTATTGCTACCCCAGCAATATAAGGTGTTTCAATTACTTTTGGATTAACACTCATTTGAACTGCTTGTAAAACATCTCTACCTGCTAAATCTATTGCAGCACATCTTTCAAATGATAAACTTACAATATTAGCTCTATGAGCCGCTATTAATGCATTAATAACTCTGTCTACATTTCCTCCGGCTAAATAATGGCTTTCTAACTGATTAATAGTAACCTCTAAACCAGCTTTATGAGCTTTAATCATAGGATTAATTACTCTACTAGGTACAACACGTCTTAATCTCATACCAACTAATGTGAAAATACTCACTTTAACACCTGCAGCTATGGCACTAATCCATAGCCCTAATGGGAAGAAAGTGAAAAATATCGATAACACTATTATTATTACAATAATAGAAATTCCTAAAAAAATTGCTTCTGGCATATAATCATCTCCTTATTTATATTTTTTGTACAATTATCCTCATACCTTCTACATGTGTAACAATCAAATTACTACCTTTATTTATAAATTCCCCTTCGGTAACAACATCATACTTAACGTTATTGTATGTTGCTGTTCCAGATGGTCTAAGGTCTGTAAATGCTACTAGTTCTTTCCCTAATAAGTCTAATTGACTTTCTTTAGCGACATAACCTTGTGCTGTAGAAATAGAATCAGACAAAACCAACTTATTTAGTAAAATTAATTTATTTTTAAACACATAAACATTTATTAAAAATAAAAATACGAATGCAATTATAGAACTTAGTATAATAAACGTAATAGTTTGAGTTTCTTTATTTATAGCTATTATTGATGATACTACTGTAATTATTCCTATAGTACCTATAATCCCCCCAGGCATAAACATCTCTAATACAATTAAAGATAATCCACCAAAGAATAACAACAACACAAATATATTAATACCTTCTTGTAAAATATGTAAAGCTATATATAGCGTTAAACTCAAAATACTAGTAATTCCATAAAAATTAAATTTTTTTGAAAATAGTTGTTGACAAAAGGTTAATGACATTACAATTAGTAACAGCCAATCTACATATATTAAAGTATTTATTAAATTCATCTATTACACCTCCCTAAATTTTATTATATTCGTCTTCTAAATAGCTGATTAGCTCCTGCTTGGAAATAATATTTCCGTGTCCAGGTATAGCATATTCAAAGTCTATATCGTTTATAAAGTTTATATAATCATATAGTTTAGCTTTATCAAAAGATAAAGGTACAGTTTTATAGCTTTTACTATGGCTATCTCCTAAGAATAGTAATTTTTCACTTTTTACGTATATCAATAATGCATCATCAGAATGAGAATTATCATTATTATAAAAATATACTAATAAATTTCCGAGATTCATACTAAAATCTCCATATTTTTTTATATTAGGTATCCTAATATTTATGTCATCAATATTAGGATAAACTTTTTTTAGAACATCTACACTGTATTGAGTATCTATATTATTTCTAATACGTCCTGAGATGCTAGCAGAATCCCAATTCCATTTTGACATTTCTAATAGATAATCATTTGTCTTAACACTAGAAATAATAGGTAAATCAGTATAAGCAGCTCCAAAACTATGATCCCAATGATGATGTGTCAATATTACATACGTAGGATGTGGTAATTTTTCTTTTTTTAATTCGTCAAAAAATAATTTTACTTGTTCTTTACTATTACCTGCATCTATCATTATAGAAAAATTTTCTCCTCTTATGTAACCAATAGCCGGTTCTAAATAAGTAAATCTATGCTTAGTATAGTAAACTTTATCAGAAAATTTGTATAACATTAAAACATACTCCTCAATGCTATACTTAATTATATCATATAAAAATATATCAGTAAAGCATTTTCATTTTTCGTACTTTAGATTTAATTTATAAAATATTAGTTGAAATTTTATGAATTATTTTTTCTTGTAGTAAGCTCTAAAACTTTTTCTTTTGTATCTTCTATTAATTTATCTCCTTCTCTTAATAAATTACAAATTAGTTCAGCTATGTATCTAAAATCATCTTCATTGTATCCTTTAGTTGTCATAGCAGGACTTCCTAGACGTAGACCACTAGTTTTCATTGGTGGTAGCGTATCAAAAGGAATACCATTTTTATTACAAGTTATTCCAACCTTACTAAGTAATAAACTAGCATCATGTCCATTTATACCTAATGTTGAATATGTATCTATTAAACATAAATGATTATCTGTTCCACCACTGATGACAGGAATATTATTCTTTCTAAATACCTCAACCATAGCAGTTATATTTTTTAATACTTGTTTTTGATAATTTCTAAAGTCTGAACTTAATGCTTCTTTAAAGCATACTGCTTTAGCTGCAATTATATTCTCTAAAGGTCCTCCTTGTATTCCTGGAAAAATTACTTTATTTACTTTTTTAGCTATTTCCTCATCATTAGTTAAAATTATTCCTCCACGTGGCCCTCTTAAAGTTTTGTGTGTTGTAGAAGTAATTACATGTGCATAGGGCACTGGATCTTCATGTAATCCTGTTGCTACTAATCCTGCTATATGAGCCATATCAACTAATAAATACGCTCCAATTTCATCAGCTATTTCTCTAAATATTTTAAAATTAATTGTTCTAGGATATGCACTTGCTCCAGCAATAATTAACTTTGGCTTGTGTTCTAAAGCTAATTTTCTTACATTATCGTAATCTATAGTATGCGTATCTTTTGTAACTCCATACGAAACATTATTATAAATTTTTCCAGAGAAATTAACTTTACTACCGTGAGTAAGATGTCCACCTGCATCCATACTCATACCTAAAACTGTATCGCCAGTATTTAATAACGCCATATAGACAGCCATATTAGCACTTGAACCAGAATGAGGTTGCACATTAGCATATTTTACATTAAATAATTCTTTTAGTCTCTCTATAGCAAGTGTTTCTATTTCGTCAATATACTCACAGCCATCATAATATCTTTTTCCAGGATATCCTTCTGCATACTTATTAGTTAAAATACTTCCCGTTACTTTCAAAATATCATCCGAAACAAAATTTTCACTGGCAATTAATTCAATATTAGTCTCTTGACGCACTCTTTCCTTATCTAAAATATCAAAAATTTCTTTATCCATTTATTTTCCTCCTAAAAAACAATTATATAAAATATATTATAACAAAATAGATCATAATATGATATTATAATTGATTTTTCTTAAAATAAAAAATAAACTTAGGAATTAATACCTAAGTTTATTTTTTATTATTTAGTATATTCCTCTACTAGTTCTAATACTTCTTCAGTAGTAGAACACTCAATAGCTTTTTCTACTAATTCTTTCATTTTTGGAACTTCTAAGTTTTTAATCTGACTTCTTGCTTGTAATATAGAAGTTGCTGACATTGAGAATTCATCTAATCCCATTCCTAAAAGTAATGGAATAGCTAATGGATCTCCTCCCATTTCTCCACACATTCCAGTCCATTTACCCTCTTTGTGTGATGCTTCTATGACATTTTTAATTAAACGTAATATAGCAGGGTTATACGGTTGATATAAGTAAGCAACTTTCTCACTCATACGATCTGCTGCCATAGTATATTGAACAAGGTCATTCGTTCCTATCGAGAAGAAGTCTACTTCTTTTGCAAATAAGTCCGCTATCACTGCAGTTGACGGAATTTCTACCATTATACCTAATTCAATATCATCACTTACAGGTATTCCTTCTGCAACAAGTTTTTCTTTTTCTTCTAAGAACAATGCTTTAGCAGAACGAAATTCTTGCAATGTTGCTATCATAGGGAACATTACACAAAGTTTACCGTACACAGATGAACGTAATAATGCTCTTAGTTGTGTTCTAAATAAATCTGTTTTGTCTAAACAAAGTCTTATAGCTCTATATCCTAAAAATGGGTTCATTTCTTTTGGTAAATCTAAGTAAGGTAATTCTTTATCTCCACCTATATCAAGTGTACGAACTACTACTGGTTTATCTCCCATACCTTCTAAAACAGCTTTATAAGCCTCAAACTGTTCTTCTTCTGTAGGTAGTTGATCTCTTCCCATATATAAGAATTCTGTTCTATATAGACCTACTGCTTCTCCACCATTATTTTTTACACCTTCTAAATCTGCTGGTGTTCCAATATTAGCTGCTAAAATAACTTCGTGACCATCTTTACTCACAGTTTTCTCAGTTAACAATTTAGCCCATTCAGCTTTTTTCGCTTCAAATTCTGCTAATTTTTGTTTATATTCTGTAACTACTTCCTCTGATGGATTAACGACTAAAATTCCGTCTAAACCATCTATTATTAAGTTATCTCCATTACTTACTTGCTCCGTTATATTACCTGTTCCTACTACAGCTGGAATTTCTAAAGAGCGTGCCATAATAGCAGAGTGAGAAGTTCTTCCTCCTATGTTTGTTGCAAAACCTTTAACAAATTGTTTGTTAAGTTGCGCAGTGTCAGAAGGTGTTAAATCTTCAGCAATAACTATAACTTCTTCGTCAATTAAGCTAGGATTTGGTAAATCTACACCTAATAAATGAGCTAGTACTCTCTTAGATACATCTCGTATATCAGCAGCACGTTCTTTCATATATTCATTATCCATAGCTTCAAACATAGATACAAACATATCAGAAGTTTCTTTTAATGCATATTCAGCATTAATTTCTTTAGATTCTATGTCTGTTCTTACAGTTCCTATAAATTCCGGATCATCTAAAATTAATAGATGTGCTTCAAAAATTGCAGCTTTATCGGCTCCTAAGTTTTCTAATGCTTTATCTTTAATTATACTTAATTCTTTTTTTGATACCTCTACCGCTGAATCAAATTTTGCAACTTCTTCTGCAACATTAGAAATCTTTCTTTCTGTTATAGAAAGATTAGGTTCAACAAAAATATATGCTTTCGCAAAAGATATACCTTGTGATGCGGCAATACCTTTCAATTCTAACATATTAGATTAATCCTTCTTTCTTCATTGTTTCTTCGATTGCATTCATAGCTTCTTCTGCATCACTTCCATCTGTATAAATAACTATATCTGCATCTTTTCCAACACCAAGGCTCATAACTCCCATTATTGATTTCAGGTTAACTTTACGTCCTTTAAATTCTAACTCTATAGTAGATTCAAATTTAGAAGCAGCTTGTACCAAAAGCGTAGCTGGTCTAGCGTGGATTCCTGTTTCATCTATTACTTTGTATTCTCTTTTTAACATAGTGTTATTCTCCTTTAATATTAAATATTGTACATTGTTATAATAGCACATGACTGCGATATTTACAAGTGTTTTATAATGATTTCATTACTAGTATAAACTGTTTGTTACCACTTTCTTTTTTAATATTACTTTATTATAATGTGATTATGAAAATTTATTATGAAAACAAAATATTATATACTTAAACAGTAATTTAATATTAATAATAACTTTATTTTGAAAATTTTATTTTCAACGCATAGTTTTACAATAATTTTGTTCCTGTTTTCAATAAAGATTTATATTTTGCATAATCTTTATGTTGTATATTGTGTTCCTTAGCATTTTTATTAATTTCTTTGAAATCGATACCTTGATCTTTAGCAGCGAATACACATCCACAGTAGCATTGTCTATAAATATTGTAATCTTCACACATTTCAATAGAGCGTTTATAACCATTATTTTTTTTAAAATCAGATGGTAAGTAAAAGACTTCTATTTTTTCTTGTAATTCGTATCCACTCTCATTAATAATCTGTGCATTTTTTTTAGGACTTAAAGTTAATGCTGATGCAAAATAATCATATCCTAACTCATAGGCTTTTTTTGCTGCAGAATCAAGACGCATTTCATAACAAATATGACATCTCTCTCCACCTTCTCTTTCATTCTCATATCCTTTTACAGCTTTTACAAACTTACTAGGAGAATATTCATCAGCTATAAATTTAATTTTTGTAGCATTTCTCTCATTAAATTCTTCTATAAAATCTTTTTGTACTAACATACGTTTGATGTATTCTTCTTTAGGATGAATATTAGAATTTGAGAAAAAAATAGTTATATCACTTATTTCTGACAAATATTCCAAAACATAAGTACTACAAGGAGCGCAACAAGAATGTATTAATAATTTAGGCTTTATTTCTTGTTTTTGCCACTCTTTAATTAATTCTTTAAGTACATTATCATAATTTATTTTTTGATTTTTATGCCTTGTATTTATAAATTGTTTGCTATCTATCATTCACTGCTCCTTTCTATATAATTTTATAATCAACCCCTAAATGAGCATATGCTTTCGCTGTTGCTTTTCTTCCTCTTGGAGTTCTTTCTATAAATCCTTCTTTAACTAAATAAGGCTCATAGACATCTTCGATAGTTATACTTTCTTCTCCTATTGTTATCGCAATAGTTTCTAATCCTACTGCTCTTCCTTCATATCTTTTTACTAAACATTCCAATATCTTATAATCAATATTGTCTAATCCACTAGAATCTACTTGTAATAAGTTAAGAGAAGATATGGCTATTTCTTCATTAATTAATCCTGCATTTTTTACCTGAGCAAAATCTCTAACTCTTTTTAGAAGTCTGTTAGCAATTCTAGGGGTTCCTCTTGATCTCATAGCTATTTGGTATGTACTACCTTCATTTATATTACATCCATAAATGTTAGCACTACGAGCTAATATTGTTTGTAAATCAGATATTTCATAAAATTCTAGACGGCAGTGTACTCCAAATCTATCCCTAAGTGGTGCTGTCAATGCTCCTGCTCTCGTTGTAGCACCTATTAAAGTAAATGGTGGCAGTTCTATCCTTATACTTCTTGATTCCTCTCCTTTTCCTATTACTATATCTAAACAAAAATCTTCCATAGCAGAATATAATATTTCTTCAATAGCCCTATTAATTCTATGAATTTCATCAATAAATAGAACATCTCCTGGTTCTAAACTTGTAAGTATAGTTGCCAAATCTCCTGATTTTTCTATTGCTGGCCCTGAAGTATACCTTATATTAACATTCATTTCATTGGCTATTATAGTAGCAAGAGTTGTCTTTCCTAACCCAGGTGGTCCATAAATTAAGCAATGATCCAATACTTCATTTCTAAGTTTTGCCGCTTCTATAAATATTTTCAAATTTTCCTTTATTTGTTCTTGACCTATATATTGATCTAAATATTGTGGACGTAAGCTTTGTTCTTGAGGTTCTTCATCATTATTTTGATTATTTGATAGTATTCTTTCTTCCATAATACCTCCATATATATTATATTATTTGGTTAATAACTTTAATCCAACCTTTACATATTCATCCGCTTTATTATAATTGTATGTAGCCAATTGTTTTTCTATTTTAGTTAGCTCTTTTTTTGTGAATCCTAGTGCTTCTAACGCCAACATAGCATCTTCCAAAATAGGATTGTTTTTCTTACTCATACTATTAATATTTATAAAGTCAATTTTTCCTTGCAAATCAAGGATTATTTGCTGAGCAGATTTCTTTCCAATTCCAGGAAATTTAGTCATATAGGTTACATCAGAGCTATTTATAGCTTGTATAATTTCTTCGCTATTAGCTCCCGCTAAAATTGCTAATGCACTTTTGGGACCTACTCCTTTTACTTTAAGTAGTAATAAAAACACTTTTTTTTGATTTTTAGTTTGAAATCCATACAAAGTATTAGAATCTTCTCTTACTTGCTGACTAATATAAACAGTAGTTTCTTCATCTAATTTATATTCATAAGGATTAGCTACAATTAATTCATATCCTATTCCATTATTGTCTATAACTACGTTATTAGGGTTTATTTCCCTCACATATCCTCTTATATAAGCGTACATAAAATCTCCTCACATAAAAATTATATTTGCAATTTTCTACTTTCTTTTTAACAGTTCTAGCATATAACAAGTAGGATCAACAATTTCTACACTTTTTGACAATTTTTGAGATAATTCGTTAGCTATATATGGAAAATGTGTACATCCTAAAATAACTTTCTCAACTGCTAAGCTATTAATATATTCTGCTAAAAAATCAAAATTAAACTTTTCTGAAATTATATTAGAATTTTTTCCTAATTCAATATCTCTAACCATATCAAGCATAGTTATTCCCACAATATTAATGTTCTCATTAACTTCAAACATGACTTTCTCTATACCGGCTAATCCTTGAGCATTAGCACTTAATACTACTACATTTTTTATATCTTTAGCTAGATTTCTATAAATATGAAGTGGTGTAATAATATTTATATTATACTTTTTTGCTAATTTGTCAAAATCTACAGAAGCACTCAATGAATTACAATATACAAAAAGATTGGTACAATCCTGTTCTATTATGTATTTTATATGACTACTAATAATCTTTTCTTTATACTCTGAAGTAGATATTTGAAATAAAGTTTGCTCGTTAGGTGTTTTTGTATTTTCAATAACTATTAAATCGTTATAATTATTTTCTTTTAAAATATTTACACCCATTTGTGTATCTTTAGCTGTTCCTGCAATTACAGCTATTTTCATAATATCACTCCCATCTTATCTGTATTTACTAAAATTTTTTCTTAGGATGCTTATCTACAATATCAGAATTATTAGCTAATGCTCTTCTTCCTTTATCTGTTAGAGAATATCCTACCACATTTATATACTCAGATAATTCTTCTTCTGAAAAATTATCTTTAATAGATTTATGAACATCATCTTTCTTCATTTTTGAAATTCCTGTTATATTTTTAGTTTTTAAAATATTCTTCAAAACTGCCATTGTCGTATGTTCTAGAGAATCTTTTATATTATTTATTGTAACATATCCATTTTTTACCAATAATTCTAAATTATATGGAGCATCTATACCATAACTATATTCAAAATATTTTGGATACATTCCCGGTTTTATACTATCCGTAGTAAAAGTGCCAAAATCTATTCTCCACAAGAGAATTATATCTCCTGCTATTAAACCTTCTGTTGTTATTTCCATATTTTTTTTAGGTACTAACTTACTTTTAGAAAGCTCTACTTCTTTTAACCATTTTTCCAAATCTCTACTAGGAGATATAAATGGCATTACTTCATAATCTTCATAATATTTTTTTACTTTATCTTCTAAATTCTTCATTTTTACCTCTTTTAATTAAATCTAATCTTTAAATCATTTATATTCTTTATATCTTTCATATTTTTATTATGTTGTAAAATAGATTTTTCATACCAAACTACATCATACCAATTATTAAACTTATATCCTACTCTTCTGAAATGTGCTACTTTTTCATATCCATATTTTTTATGAAAAATTTCACTTTGTTCATTTGGATAAGTAATACACGATGTTATATTAACAATATTTTGTTCGTATAAAATTTCTTCTAATTTAGTATAAAGTAACTTACCTACTCCAGAATTTACGTTTCTTCTATCTACATAAATAGATAATTCTACAGTATAATCATAAGCTTTTCTGTCTTTAAAAGTATTAACATATGCATAACCTATTATAGTATTACCTTTTTGAGCAACTAAAAAAGGATATGTTTTGGTTATTTTATTAATTCTATCTTTAAACTCATTAACAGTAGGCGTTATATAATCAAAAGTTATAGCAGTGTTTTCTACATAATAATCATAAATATCTAGTAACTGTTGTGCATCATCTTCTCTTACAAAACGCAATGTAACATTTTCCATTTTATACCTCTAACAAAATTTTATTTAATTATAACATAAAAAATAAAAATTAAATAACTTTCAACTTAACAAATAAAAAAGGTTTTAACTTAATAAAACCTTTTTACAAATATCTATTTAATATTTATTATTAACTTATCATTATAATCAAGATTAATTGTTGAATTGTCTTCTATACCCTGCTTAATAATTTCTATAGCAAGTTCATTTTCTATGTTACTTTGAATAAATCTCTTCAATGGTCTAGCTCCAAATTTCATATCATATCCTCCAGTAGCTATCCAATCAATAACATTTTCAGTATAAGTAAGATTAACATTTTGTTTTTCTAATCTTAGAACTAATTCTGATAAAAGTTTTTTAGTTATATCTTTAATATTATTTTCAGATAATGGTTTAAATATTATAATATCATCCATACGATTTAATATTTCTGGCTTGAAATATCCATAAAGTTGATTAATTACATTTTTTCTCGTTTCTTCTGTAATTTCTCCGTCATTAGCCTCTTCTAATAAATTCATAGATCCGATATTTGATGTCATTATTATAATTGTATTTTTGAAATCAACTACTACTCCTTTAGAATCTGTTAATGTACCTTCATCTAATAGTTGTAACAAGATATTAAATACATCTGTATGAGCTTTTTCTACTTCATCCAATAATATTATGCTGTATGGATTTCTACGAACACTTTCTGTCAGTTGACCACCTTCTTCATAACCTACATATCCCGGAGGAGCTCCTATTAATCTACTAACAGAATGTTTCTCCATATATTCACTCATATCTATTCTAACAATATTTTTTTCGTCATCAAAAAGATTAAGTGCTAAAGCTTTTGCTAATTCTGTTTTACCTACTCCAGTAGGCCCTAAGAATAAGAAACTTCCTATAGGTCTATTAGGATCAGAAATCCCAGCTCTAGAACGAAGTATAGCATTAGTAACACTATTCACAGCTTCATCTTGTCCTATTACTTTCTTATGTAGTGCAAATGATAGATTAAGTAATTTCTCTTTTTCTGTTTCTACTAATCTAGTAACTGGAATTCCGGTTACTTGACTTACTATATAACCTATTTCGTCTTCTGTTACTTCTTGTTTTAACAATTTATAATCATCTTCTTTTGCATTTTCTTCTAATTCTAATAATTCTGCTTCTAATTTTGGTAGTACTGAATATTTAAGCTCTGATGCTAATTCCAAATCATAATTATTTTCTGCTCTTTCTAATTCTAATTTTTTACTATCTATATCAGATCTCAATTTACTAATTTTAGATATTTTTTCTTTTTCTTTATCGACTTGCAGTTGAAGATATGATTGTTCTTCTCGCAAACTAGCTAGTTCTTCAATGAGATTTTCTAAACGTTTTTTGGATACTTCATCAGTTTCTGATTTCAATGCTTTTTCTTCTATTTCTAATTGCATAACTTTTCTATTAATAATATCTAACTCTTCGGGATTCGACGAATTTTCTGTCTTTATTGTAGCGCAAGCTTGATCTATTAAATCAATGGCTTTATCTGGTAAAAATCTATCCGTTATATATCTATTAGAAAGTTCTGCAGCATCTACTATGGCTCTATCTGAAATTTTTACGCCATGATAAACCTCAAATCTTTCTTTTAAACCGCGTAAAATAGAAATTGTATCCTCAACTGTCGGTTCTTTTACTAATACTTTTTGGAATCTTCTTTCTAATGCTGAATCTTTTTCAATATAATTTCTATATTCATTTAATGTTGTAGCACCAATACAATGTAATTCTCCTCTAGCTAGCATTGGCTTCAATATATTTCCTGCGTCCATGGCACCATCTGTTTTACCAGCACCAACTAACATATGAATTTCATCAATAAATAAAATTATATTCCCTTCTTTTTCTTTAATTTCTTTTAGTACTGCTTTTAAACGTTCTTCAAACTCACCTCTGTATTTAGCTCCAGCTACTAAACTAGTTAAATCCAATTCAAATATAATCTTATTTTTTAATTCTTCTGGTACATCCCCTTTAACTATTCTTTGAGCTAGTGCTTCTACTATTGCTGTTTTACCTACACCCGGTTCCCCTATTAAAACAGGATTATTTTTAGTTTTTCTTGATAAAATTCTTATTACATTTCTAATTTCATCATCTCTACCAATAACAGGATCTATCTTTCCTAATTTAACCTCTGATACTAAATCACGTCCATATTTTTCTAATACTTCATAGCTATTTTCTGGATTTTCATTCATAACTTTTTTGCCTCCTCTAATATCATCAATGACTTTTGTCAATTTTTCCAATGTTGTTACATTATCTAAATTATTTTTAAAAATACTGTTAGTTATATAACTAGCTAATAACAAGTGTTCACAAGAAATAAACTTATCTTCATACTTATCTTTTAGTTTATTGGCTTCTTGCATTAAGTTATTAGCATCATTACTTATATAAGAACCATAGCTTATATTATCACCAACTACTGAATTTATTTTTCTCATTTCATTATCTAATTCAGACAAGAGTTTTTCTTTGTTAACATTAATTCTTGTCAGAATATCACTATACAAATTAATATTTTTAGTAGCTTCATAAATTATCATTTCACTTGTTATACTTTGACTTTTTAATTCTATTGCTTTTTGTTGTGCCTTTGACAAAATTTCTTTGACACTATTAGTTAAACTATTTATATCCATAATTAACCTCCAATATAGTCAATTTTGTTTTGACCTTTTTTGACTATAAAAATATTATACACCTTTTGACCAATTTTGACAATAGTTTTTTTAAAAAATTTTACTTTAAATAAAAAAAATGTTAGAATAACAATCTAGATTAATACAAAGGACTTATTTTATGAAATTTATAATTAATGATAATTATCCTACCTTACGTGAATATTTATTAAATTTTTTACTATTGTCTAAAAAAAATGTTCATATATTAAATATGGCTAAAGACGGAATATTCATTAATGGTAAGAATGTTAATTTATACGAAAAAATATATAAAAACGATATTTTAGAAATAACTATTCAATTAGCTAATTCTACATATATTAATAACAATAATATAAATATTGATATTGAATATGAAGATGACTTTATTCTAATAGCTTCTAAGCCGTTCGGTATGAAAACTCATCCTAACGACATTAATATAGAAAACAATGCATTGGTTAACTACTTAATAAAAAATTATAACTACTTAGAGCCAATACACAGATTAGATATAGATACATGCGGATTGGTTATTTTTGCAAAAACTCCTCTAGTAAAATCAAAACTTGATTACAATTTAGAAAATAAATACATAAAAAGATATTACAATGCTATTGTTAAAAATAGTATTCGCCCTCAAACAATAACAACCAAAATCGGAAGAAGTAATACTGAAAAGAATAAAATGGCTGTTACCAATAATGGAAAAATAGCAATTACTAATATTTTATCATGTACAAAAACAAAAAATAATTTTTACAAAATTGAAATTTCTTTAGAAACTGGACGAACTCATCAAATAAGAGTTCATCTAGCATATTTGAAAAATGCTATTATTGGTGATAAACTTTATTCAAAAGATTATATTAACTATCCTAATATGTATTTAGGAGCTTTAAAAATTGAGTTAAATCATCCTATATCAGATGAAAAAATAATTGTAAAGTCTAAATACTCAGACTTGTTTTCTAAAATGTAATATTTTTTGAATTGAGACTAATGAAAAAGGTGTAACGAAAAATAGCATTACACCTTTTTATATAAATATTAAAATTTCAATCTACTAGCAATTATTAATGAGATAAAAGCAACCCCCGATGACACAAGGAATACTAAGTTAGTACTAATGTCCCATATAAATCCTACCATATACATACCCAAAAATGCACTTAATTGAAATCCTACTGCACTGTATAAATTTTGCATTTCTAGTGTTTTTTCTGAATTAAATTTACTATTAAGTAATAAAATAAAAGATATTTGAGCTAAGGCAAAAGTTATTGCGTGTAATGTTTGCATAAAGATAAAAACATATACATTTTCAAACAAACCTAGCATTAACCACCTAAAAGCTGCAGTCGCACAAGCAAATATTAAAAATTTCCTTGCGCTAATATTTCTAGGCAATTTATTAGAAAATATAAAAAATAGTATCTCTGATATAACCGAAATGTTAACTATTAATCCTGTTAACCACTTTAATGAAATGTTCATACCTTCAAGGTATAAAACACTATAATTATTATATGCTGCATGACTAAGTTGTAAAAAGAAAAATGTCAAAATCAACAATATTGCATTTCTATCATTCTTAAGCCAAATAAACTGTTTAGATGTTCGTTTAGAATTATTACTATATGAATCTACATTTTTTAACAAATCAGGAGTCGGCATTAATGTAAACATAAAGTAAATAAACACTAAACTCGCTAAAACATAAAATATATAGTTATTACTAATATAACCTAAAACACTTCCTACTATTATACCTATAGTCATAAAACTAATAGAGCCAAAAACTCTAACCTTACCATAATCTACATTTCCTTCTTTAAGAAAAAGTGATGATGTTGTTTCTGTAAGTGGTGTTAAACTAAAATAAGTTAACCCGAATAAAAATGTTACCAAAAATAAATTTATTTTATTATCAACGAATCCATAAAATAATACTATCACAAAACCAGATAATCCAATTACTTTATATGACATATGTAGTCCAAATCTTTTTATCAAAGCAGTACTAACAAATATACCGCTGATAAATCTAGCTAAATAAATCATAGAGAAAACTGCACTAGCTTCTAATACTGATAAATTTTTTATCGTTGTTAAATAAATTATCCAATATTGAAAAAATACACCTTGCACAGCATACTGCAAGAAATAATTTAATCCTAACCAATTTTTTGCCTTCATATACTTTATCCTCACCAATTATACTACGCTAAAAAAACTTGAGCATATAAAACTATAAAGTTCATCAAAATATGGGCTAGTATAGGTGCAAATATTCTACCTGTAACTTTATATAATATACTAAATACAATAGACATAACTATATAGACTACCATAACAGGGGAAATTCCATCATGTGGCAATGCAAAAATAATACCAGTAACCATAGCAGCTAATGAAAATCGTAATTTATTGTTGTTTGTATCTATAATATCATATAAATATCCAAATATTGCTTTTCTAAAAACTAATTCTTCTAATACAGGTGCAAATACTATTGCATAAACAGAATATAAAGGAACTGATTTTACAATTTGCGATATAGTCGATGTATTTTGACTACCAGTCTCAATACCAAATATAGCCGATATTAATTGCAAAATAATTCCCAACATCATCTGTAACATCATCATAATAATAAATCCTATAAATCCATATAAAAATGTTTTTAATATCCCAGACTTGTTATTTACATTTTCTATACTATTAATTTTATTCTTATTAGTGAAGAAAATAATTATTATACTAGCTATTAAACAGTTAATTAGCATAATAGATATTCTTGAAGTTACACTAGTAACACTAATAGTTCTTAATATAAAAGTTGGTAAAAAAATAGTAAATATTAGGTATATTACTACAACAAAAAAACTTTTCCAAAATTGACCTTTTTTTAAAGAAATATTCATATCTTAACCTCCAAATTATAGACTATAACATTATACCACACTTTGAAATAAATAAACTTAAATTTTAGTGAATATAAAAAATAAAATCTTTGACTCTTTTTAAAGTCAAAGATTTTATTTTTATCGTTTTTGGTACGCTAATGAATATAAACAAGCAACCATTACTAGACCTCCTAGTAAATTACCTATCCAAACAAAAAGCATATTTTCTGCAAATTGTAAAAATGTAATATGTGCTCCCGCCAACATCGCTGCTGGTATTATAAACATATTTGCCACAACGTGTTGGAATCCAATAGCAACAAAAGTCATAACTGGAAACCAAGCTCCTAAAATTTTTCCTGTAACATCTTTAGCTGCAAATGATAACCAAGCTCCCATACTCACTAACCAGTTACACCCTATGCCAGAAACAATCATTTGAAGCGGAGTTGCATTCACCTTTGCTTCAGCAGTATGAATAGTCTTTTCCAAAACAACTCCTTCTGTAAGACCAACTATATGACCGAAGAAATATGCTACAAAAACTGCTCCAACTACATTCATAAGTGTTATAAAAACATAATTTTTTAAAAGTCTTTTTATATCTATTTTTTTAGATAAATAAGCAGCTCCTACAGCCATCATATTACTAGTAATAAGTTCTCCTCCACCTACTAAAATACAAGCAAGTCCTACTGGAAAGACTGCAGCACCAATAAATGATCCAAATCCTCCCCATTCGTGAGGGAAAGTTCCCGCTATTCTTATGTAAGCTAGATATCCTACACTAATAAATGCTCCCCCCAAAAATCCTAATACAACCATATATAGCCAACCTGCATTAGCTTTTGCTTGTCCTTTTTGGGCAGAATATTCATATATTTCTTGAGGTTCTAAATAAAGTTTAGACATATATACTACTCCTTAAATTAATTTTACAATGACTATTATACAACAAAAAACTAAATATTTGCAAGCGTATAATGTAACTATATAAAAAAACTTATGTAGTTCTTGTACTACATAAGTCTTACCTATTTCATAATTTTCTCTAATTTCATACTAGATTTTGCATTTAACTCTAATGGATTAGTAAAAATATTGTTTTTGTAATAATAATATCCCACTGCTCCCATCATAGCTGCATTATCGCTACAATATTCCATTTTTGGTATTAATAATTCAATATTTAGCTTATTAGCTAGATTGTTAGCACGTTCTCTAAGTTCACTATTTCCAGCTACCCCTCCTGCTATAATAAGTTGCTCAACATTAAATTGAATTAAAGCTTTCTCTGTTTTATATAATAAAATATCAATTACTGCTTTTTGAAAACTTGTAGCCAAATCTTCTTTTATTATTTCTTCTCCCCGCTGTTTTGCATTATGAATAATATTTATAACAGCAGACTTAATACCAGAGAAACTGAAATTATAATCATCACTGTCTATCATAGCTCTAGGAATGTTATAGTTATCTTCTCCTAGTTTAGCTAATGCATCTATTTTCGGGCCGCCTGGATATTCTAATGATAATTGTCTAGCTATTTTGTCATACGCTTCACCTACAGCATCATCCAAAGTACTACCTATTATTTTGAATTTCAATTCATCCTCTAAAATAACTAACTCGGTATGCCCTCCACTAACTACTAAAGCTAAAGCGGGATATTTTATATTGTTTTCAATGTTAGTGGCATAAATATGTCCAGCTATATGATGTGCAGCTATTAAAGGTTTATTCAATGTATAACTTAATGTCTTAGCAACATTAACACCAACTAACAATGATCCTATTAGTCCTGGACCTTGAGTTACACATATAGCATCTATCTCTTCTAAGGATATATTTGCTTCTTCTAAACTTTGAGCCACTATTTGTAAAATTACCTCTATATGCTTTCTACTAGCTATTTCTGGAACTACTCCTCCATACTGCTTATGAGTATCTATTTGACTACTTACAATATTAGACAAAACTTTCTTTCCATTTTCTACAATAGCAACACTAGTTTCATCACAGCTAGTTTCTATAGCTAAAATTTTAACATTATTCATTGCTTAAAACTCCCTTACCATAACATAAGCTGTTTCTCCGTTATTTTGATAATAATTTTCTCTACGTCCAGAAACATCAAATCCTGCTTTAATATACACTTTATAAGCTCTCTTATTACTTTCTCTAACTTCAATAGTTGCTCTTTTTGCATTTTTCATTTTATATAGTTCCATTATATATACAAGGAATAATTGCCCTAATTTTTTATTTTGATGAGGTTTATCAATAACTATCTTATTTATCTGATATTCATCAACTACATACCAGCCACCACAAAATCCTAGAATCTCATCATCATTAAAAATAGCATAATACTCAGAATTTTCGTGCTCTAATTCATTTTTTAGCATTTCTTTTGTCCAAGGATCATCAAAATTATTATTATCTATCTCTGACAATCTATCTAAATGTTCTACACCAACTCTATTAATTTTTATCATTTTTTAAACTCCTTTCTGCCTCTGTTAAACGTAAGTAGTTAGGTATTGCAGCAAAGCTAGTTGTTTGTTGAGAATAGTTTTTTACTAATAAATAATCTTTTGCATCAATATTTTTTATTACTACACTAAAATCTACTTTTACATTATTGTAATCAAAATTTCCAACATTTGTTATAAATTGAACAGATTTATTTAAATTATTAACATATGATACTAATTCTTCAAATGAATAATATCCTTCTGTCAACACCTCTTCATTATTAAAATATGCTGCAGCATAAACATTCCCTCTACGACCATCAAAAAAAGAAACAGTCAAAATATTTTTTTTATTATAGTTTGCAGCAAGAAGTCTCAAAGATGATAATGTCTTTATAGATATTTTCAAAACATAAGATAATGTTTTACCTATTGACAAAACTACTCTAAGAGCTGTATAAGAGCCCGGACCATTAGTTACAACTATTTCCGTTAAATCGTTTTTACTAACATTAGCATTACTTAAACAGTTATCTATTTCTTTTAATATTATTTCAGATAAATTTCTATGGCTCTCAACAATGCTCTCAGCTAAAATTTGATTATTTTTTATACAACATACTGATAAAGTACTGTTTGATCCATCTATAACCAAACTTACCATAATTTTATAATCTCTCTTTCTATATTTTTGTATTTATCCCCTTCAGATAATATCTCAACAATTCTTACATCATTATCATAATTTATTTGAAAATTAATTTTGTCTTTAGGCAAAAAGTCAGAGATAAATTCTGACCATTCTATAACACAAACAGCTTGTTCATAAAATATATCCTCAAAGCCCAAATCTTCTTCATTATTTTCTAATCTATAGGCATCGATATGATAGAACATTTTATTATTAGCTTCATACTCTTTCAAAATATTAAATGTAGGTGAATTAACTACATCATTAACTCCCAAATATTTTGCAAAAAATTGAGTGAAAGTAGTTTTTCCAGCACCTAAATTTCCATTTAAAGTTAAAATAAAATTTTCCGTTACAAGTTCTGACAATAATTTTGCTAAACGTTCTGTATCCTCTAAATTTTTTAATATAATTATTGACATATAAGCTCCTATACCTAGTTAATTAATAATACTATAATACATTATTTATATTCTAAATGCAATATTTTGATAACTATAACTGCTCAATAGAAAATTAAACAATTTTATGATATCATTAGATAATTGATAAGGAGGATATTATGAATAAAAAACTATATTCTATACTAACTACTATTTTTACGGTTGCCATTATTCTATTTTTATATATTTATGGTGGAGATTTATTTAATAATACAAAATACAATTCTGAAACAATAAACGGAGTACAAATTACTGGAGATACAACAAAATACCCAGTTCAATTTATTCGAAAAATAGATGGAGATACTATTAAAGTAAAATTCAACAATCAGGATTTAACCGTAAGATATCTATTAATAGATACCCCAGAAACAGTTAAAGCAAACACAGAAGTTCAACCTTATGGACCTGAAGCAAGTGCTTTAAATGAAAAAATATTAAAAAATGCAAAAAAAGTAGAAATAGAATTTGATGTATACAAAAAAAAAGATAAGTATGATAGAGCACTTGCATACGTATATGCTGATGGGAAAAATGTTCAAGAACAATTACTTAAAGAAGGTTTGGCAGAAATAAAATATGTTAAAGAACCCGATACTCGTTATCTAAATGATTTTAAAAAAGCACAAAATGAAGCCAAAGCTAATAAGAGAAATTTATGGAGTAACAATTAAAAATGAATTAGATTAGAATAATTATCTAATCTAATTCATTTTTACACTTATCATAGCAAAAACAATCAATTAAATGATCGTTAATAATTCCTATAGCCTGTAAATAACTATAAATAACCGTACTTCCTACAAAAGAAAATCCTCTTTTTTTCATATCTTTACTTATCATATCAGATAATGAAGTTTTCCCTGGTATCTCACTCATAGTTTTATTTTCGTTATTAATTTTTTTATAATCTACAAAGTTCCATATATAATTGTAAAAAGTTTTAAATTCTTTTTGAATATTAATAAAGGCTATTGCATTTTTTCTTATAGCATATATTTTTAATTTATTTCTAATAATTCCTTCATTTTCTCTTTGTTTTTCAAGAAATTCATCGCTATATGTTGAACATACATTGTAATCAAAATTATCAAAGGTATCCAAATAATTCTTTCGTTTCTTTAATATTATATACCAACTAAGTCCTGCTTGCATACACTCTAACATAAGTAGTTCAAATAATTTTTGCTCAGAATTAACAACTCTTCCCCACTCGTTATCATGATACTCTATCAATAAATCATTACTAGCCCAATTACATCTAATTTTACCGCCCATATATTGTCTACTATCTCCTTAAATTTATTACAGGTTTAATATCTTTTATTAATTTAATCAACCTTTTAATTGAATAATTATTACCTTTATCAATTTCAATTATTAAAGTATCTTTTACCATAATCCTTACATCCTTATTAGCGGACAATATCTCAAATAGTAATTTTCCATCCAAACTGTCTAAAATTTCTTTTTTAAATGTAATAATTGATTTGTTAGCAAGTTCTTTAATACTATCTACTAAAATATCTTGAGCATTTACTTTTAGCAAAGTTAAATCTAGTAGATTTTCTACTTCAACACCAAAATCCGAAAATCTATCTATTAATTCTTCAGTAATTACTTCTATATCTTCTTCTGTCTTAGCATTATTTAATTCTTTATAAAAGTATATTTTATCTGCATCATTATTAATATAAGATTTAGGAATGAAAGCATCTATATTCAATTTTATATCAATTAGATTACCCTCTTGTTCAAAAATATCGTATGTTGAATTTTTTGTTTTTTCTTTAATTATTTGCTCATAATAACTAATATCCTGAGTTTTATCCGCCTTTATTAATGGTTCTAGTATTTCCTTTTTATCTGATAATTCTTTTTCTAACATTTGTGAATATAGTGTATATCCTACAGAATCTATAAAGCCATGTTGTCTACCTCCCAAAATATCTCCTGATCCTCTTATTGATAAATCTTGCATTGCAATTTTAAAGCCACTTCCCAAAGAAGTAAAGTTTTTTATGGCAGATAATCTTTTTTCTGATGATTCTGTCAAAACTTTAAATGGTTTATACATAAAATATGCATAGGCTTCCCTGCTACTTCTTCCTACACGACCACGAATTTGGTATAATTGACTTAGTCCGAATTTGTCTGCATCTTCTATAATTAACGTATTAATATTAGAAATATCTATACCTGTTTCTATTATAGTAGTTGTAATTAACATATCGTACTCTTTATTTATAACATCTGTCATTATATTTTCAAGTTCTTTTTGGGTCATTCTTCCGTGAGCATACGCTATATTAATTTCTGGTAAGAGTTTTTTTAATTCTAAATATTTTTCTTCTATGGACTCAACTCTATTATATACATAAAATACTTGTCCTTGTCTATCAACCTCTTTTAATACTGCCTCTCTAACAACATTCGGATTTTCGCTCATAACGAAAGTTTGTATAGGCTGTCTATCTCTAGGTGGAGTTTCTATAATTGATAAATCTCTTATTCCTATTAAACTCATATGAAGTGATCTAGGTATAGGTGTCGCGCTTAGAGTTAGCACATCAATCATATTTTTTAATTGTTTTATTTTCTCTTTATGTTTTACTCCAAACCTTTGTTCTTCATCAATAATTAATAATCCTAAATCTTTATACTTAAATTTATCATTGAGAAGTTTATGTGTTCCTATAATAATATCTATTTGTCCTGCTTCTAATTGTTTAATTATTCTCGTTATTTCTTTAGCAGAATTAAATCTACTAACTACTTCTATATTAACTGGAAAATTACTAAATCGTTCTCTAAAATTATTGTAATGCTGTTCCGCTAACAAAGTAGTAGGTACTAAGACTGCTACTTGCTTACTATCCATTACAGCTTTGAAAGCAACTCGCATAGCCACCTCAGTTTTACCAAATCCAACATCGCCGCACAATAATCTATCCATTGGACGTTCTTTCTGCATATCTTGCTTTATTTCTATAGTTGCTTTTTCTTGATCTTCTGTGGCAGTAAACAAAAAATCTTGTTCAAATTCTTTTTGCATAACACCATCTTCACTAAAAGCGTATCCTACATTAAGCTCTCTTTTTATATACAACTTTATTAACTCTTCAGAAATATCTTCTATCTCTTTACGAACTTTATTTCTAACTTGTTGCCACCTTTTTGTTCCTAGTTTATTAATCTTTGGTTTTCTATTATCAGTTGATGATATATATTTTTGAATATATTTCATATTTTCTATATCAACGTAAATAACATCGCCACCTTCATAAACTACTTTTAAAAAATCTTTGTATATTCCAGAAACTTCAATATTCTCTATTCCTTCATATACCCCAATACCGTGATGTATATGAACTATATAGTCCCCTATATTTAAGTCTTGATAGTTTCTTATTTTTTCTGAATTAGAGTTTTTAAAAGATATACGTTTTTTTCTACGCTTTGCATCTTTGAATATCTCAAATGGTGTAATTAAAATAAATTTATTGCGTCTACTATCAAATCCTTTTAAATTATATTTAGTTTCTTCTATGTGAATTTTTCCTGCTTGGATACCTACATGAATATAGTCGTATAAATTATAATCAAAAAGTATTTTTTCTATATAATCTCGTTGTTTCTTTGAGTTAACAGCAATAACTATTTCATAACTTTCAAGTATTCTATTTTTAAATTCTTTTGCTAACTGTTCTTCAGTTGGATAAAAAGATAAATCTACTATATCTAAATTAACATAAGACTCAATAAATTTTTCTGTACTCTTTAATGTTGACAAATAATATTTTGTATTTGGAGTAGCATTTAACTTTTCAAAAGCCTCATTATCAATTACATTTTGAAAAATATAATATTGATTAATTTCTCCTAGACTAATTGCAAAGTACTCTTTTAACTCCAATATTTTTGCTTTAATTTTAGTATAGTTATCATATATTATAATAGAATCATCAAATAAATAGTCTACTATGCTATACGGATTTCTGTATATATAATTAGAAAAACTAGTTAATTCGTCAAAAATGTTACTATCTTTATATAATTTAATTTTATTTATTAAATAAGTTGCTACCTCTTTATAGTTATCATATTTTTCCAAATTTTGTTTTGATAATTCCTGCTCCAATTTGGATACTACTAAATCTCTTTCATCACTATTTAAGAAAAAATCATCTGCAGGATATATATTTACATAATTTATTTTCTCTATTGATTTTTGACTTATAGTATCAAAACTTCTTATAGTATCTAATTCCTCATCAAAATAATCAAGACGAACGGGATAATCATTTAAAGGACTATAAAAATCTATAATTCCTCCTCTTTTGGCATATTCTCCTATATTTTCAACACTATCTACTAGCTTATATCCCATATCCACTAATGTTTTAGAAAAATCACTAAAACTTATATAATTATCTAAAGATATATTGACATTATACTTTTTGAAATCTACTGGACTCTTAATAGTTCTATATAAAGAGTTGCTAGGAATAATGACAATCATTTTTTTCTTATTAACTAAATTATTTAAAATTTTTAAAGATAGCTGCTCCAAATCATTACTCTTGTTAGTAAATCGTTTTAGAGTATCTATTTCTGGATAAATATAAACATCGTCTTCAAATGTTAACAAGTCTTGTGATAAAACTTCTGCAGTCTTTTTCGTATCTACTATAATTGCTACTGTTCGCTGATACTTTCTAAAAGTATTAACTATCGTCAGTACTTTTGTAGAAATATTATTCGAATAAAATTCAATATTTTTATAATCTTTAGTATTATAATCTACAATATCAAACAATTTTTCTATTAACATAATTCTCCTAATTGTACTTATTCATTAGTTCATTAAATGACAAAGTTGCAAAATCTTTTATGCAGGCAGTAGATTTTTTATAAATTTTTTCAAGTTCACTTAACTCACTCTCAGTAAATCTTCCTAATACATAGTCTACAACTTTCATACCATTAATAGGTCTATCTATTCCTATTTTTAATCTATTGAATTTATCTGTTCCTAAATGATTTATAGTACTTTTTATACCATTATGACCCCCACTACTTCCTCGATTGCGTAGTCTAAAGTTAGCAGTTTTTGTATCTAAATCATCATAGATAATTAAAACATCTTCTAATTCTAAATCAAAATAATCATAAAATTTTCTAATAGCTTCGCCTGATAAATTCATATATGTTGTAGGTTTTACCAATAAATATTTTTTCCCATCTACGTATCCTACACTGTACTCTGCATTAAATTTATTTTTATCAAAACTAAAATTATTTTCTTCTGCAAATTTATCTAGTATCATAAATCCTACATTATGTCTAGTTTTCTCATATTGTTTTCCAGGATTTCCTAATCCTACTATCATTTTCATAAAAAAACTCCTATATAAATTTTTATAAAATTTAAAAGGCAACTTATAAGGTTGCCTTAATTAATTATTTATTCAAATAATACACTTACTGGTTCGTTATTATGAATTCTATATATCGCTTGACCTATTAAATCACCTACACAAAGTGGCTTCATCTTATCAAGTTTTTTCTCTTCTGGTATGTCTATCGTATTAGCATACACTAACTCTTTAATTGGTGATTCCTCTATTCTTTCAATAGCCGGTCCACTTAAAACTGCATGAGAACAACTAGCGTAAACTTCTTTTGCTCCCATTTTCATAAGTGCTTTAGCTGCAAGTGTTATAGTTCCAGCTGTGTCAATTATATCATCAATTAAAATACAAATCTTTCCTTCTACATTCCCTACTATATTCATAACTTCCGCTACATTTGGTTTAGGTCTACGTTTATCTATAATTGCGATAGGGGCATTTAGTCTATCTGCTAATTTTCTAGCACGTGTAACCCCACCATGATCAGGAGAAACGATAACAACGTCATCTAAATTTGATAATTTTTCTTTAAAATATTTCGCAATAATAGGCACAGCCATCAAGTGATCCACAGGTATATCAAAAAATCCTTGTATTTGTAAAGCGTGCAAATCTAGTGCTACAATTCTATCAGCTCCTGCTGTTTCCAATAAATTAGCTACTAATTTAGCAGTAATAGGTTCCCTACTTCTTGCTTTTCTATCTTGACGTGCATAGCCATAGTAAGGTATCACTACATTAATTGTATCCACAGAAGCTCTCTTCAAAGCATCTATCATTATTAGCAATGTCATTAAACTTTCGTTTACAGGATTACTTGTAGATTGAATAACAAAAACTTCACTTCCTCTTACACTATCATCAATATTAATGGATACTTCTCCATCACTAAATTTCTTTACACTACATTTGCTAAGTTCTATCCCTAAAGACTCCGCAATTTTTTTTGCTAATGGTATATTAGCATCTAGCGAAAAAAGCATTAATGGTTTTTCTTCATTATACATTTTGTTTCTCCTCTATCAATTAATAAGTACTCTAATAATTTTATCACAAATCTATGTCCATTTCTAGATTTTTGCGGGATTTTTTGTTTACTTATTTTGTATAATTAAATTATATAAAATATATATTAAATATCATTAGTTAAGATAAACTCTATACTATACTCAAACATATTGTTCAACAATTAATAAATAAAATACGATGTTAAAATTTAACATCGTATTTTTTATTTAATTATATTTTACTAAAATTTCTTTTAATGCTTCTTTAGGTCTAAATCCTGATAGCTCTTCTAAAACTTCTCCATCTTTCATTACTAATAAAGTTGGTATTGACATAACTCCATATTCAGAAGCAGCTTCTTGATGAGAATCAACATTTATTTTACAAAATTCTATATTCGGTAATTCTCCATCTAACTCTTCTAAAACAGGAGCTAACATTTTACAAGGTCCGCACCATGGCGCCCAAAAGTCAAATAATGTTACTGAACTTTCTTTTGATAATTCATAAAATTCTTTATCTGTTATTTCTCTCATTTATATTCTCCTTAGTTTTTGTTTTATATATATTACTACTTTATTTATATAATTTCAACTATTGTTACTCCTAATCCACCTTCTGTTTGTCCCCCACTACGAAAAGATCCTACATACTTATTAGTTTTCAGATATTCCGAAATATTTTTTTTCAAAATACCCGATCCTACACCATGAATAATTGTAAATGAATCATATCCCATTAACAAAACTTTGTCCATATATTCTTCAATAGTCCTTAATGCATCTTCAGTATTTTTACCAATAACATTTATTTCTAAAGATACATTCCCCACATTATTTTTTATATTAATATAACTTGATTCTCTCACCTTTTCTTTAGCTAATAGTTTTACTTCTGAACGTTTTATATTTAATTTAAGAGCTCCTAATTTTACTTGCAAATCATCACCTTTTATATCAAGGACTGTTGCACGTTGATTGTATTTTAAAACTAACACATCATCTCCTACATTTATACTCTGAATATTTTCTTCATCTGCATGAAATACAGTATTAGAAAAATTAACTTTATACTTATCAATATCTTGTATAACTTCATTAAATTCATGCTGTTTTATACTTTGATTTTCATCTTTAAAAGTCTTATAAATTTGTAACAATTCCTCTTTTTTCTGCTCAATATCTTGGTTTAACTCACTATACAATTTTTCGTATAAACTATCTTTATACTTATAATAGTCTTCTATATAATTACTAAGTGAATTTTTTATATCTTTAACTTCCTTAATATCATCATTCAAAATTAAAATTTTATTATCATATTCTTGAATGTTTTGGGCTAACTTATCTATAAAAATATTATTTTCTTTTTCAGTTTCTTTAAGATAGCTAGTTGCTTCTTCTACAATATCATCTGCCAAACCAAGTTTGTAAGAAATATTTATAGCGTTAGATTTGCCAGGTAATCCTATAATAAACTTATATGTCGGTTTTAGTAAATCAAAATCAAATTCTAATGAAGCATTTTTATAATAATCTGATCTAAAGCAGTAATCTTTAATTTCTGGATAGTGTGTCGTACACAATACAGTAGCACGAACATCTTTAAATTTGTTCAACAATGCCATTGATAAACCAGCACCCTCACTAGGATCTGTCCCAGAGCAAAGTTCATCTAAAAGAACCAAACTTTTATCATCAACCTTTTTTAAAATATCAATTATATTAGTCATATGTGATGAAAATGTTGATAAATTATTTTCTATTGACTGATTATCTCCTATATCTATAAATATATCTTGATAGTATCCTATTTTAGAATCTACATTAGTAGGTATATAAAGTCCTAAATGTGCTAAAGCTACACAAAGACCTACTGTTTTCAAAATAACTGTTTTTCCCCCAGTATTAGGACCTGTTATAATCAGCGAATCTTTATTATTATCTAAATAAATATCATTTTTTACTACAGTGTCTGAATCTATAAGTGGATTATATGCTTTCTTTAAGTCTATAATCTGCTCGTTAAGCATAATAGGTTTTACAAAACTTTTATTTATTGCAAAATTAATCTTTGAAAAAATAAATTCTACATTTGCAAAATTATCCAAAGACCATTTCAAATCATCTCCAAAATTAGCAACTTCAATAGTAGCTTCTCGTAAAATCTTTAAAATTTCTTCTCTTTCTTTGCGAGTAAGACTACTAATTTCATTATTTATAATAACATTTTCTCTTGGCTCTACGTAAAAAGTGTTACCAGAGGCTGATTCATCGTGAATAATTCCACCAAAATCATTTTTATATTCAGGTTTAACCAAAATAACATCTCTATCATTTCTTTTAGTAATAATTGCCTCTGTTAATTTATTACCATTTCTTCTAATAATATTTTTTAAAATATTGTCTGATTTAACTTTTAATTTTCTCTTACTATCTTTTATATGTTTCAACTCTATTGATGCATCTTCTCTTATATAACCATCTTCATCAACTATTTTATTCAAATAATCAATTAAATAATTGTAATCTACTATATTATCTACATAATTAGTTATATATGGATACTCTTCAAGATCTAACTTTTTTATTTCATTAAATTTACTTTTAAACCTACTATAAGTAATTATATTATGTAAAATATAAAATAATTCTTTTTCAGATAATACACTCTCTATCTTAGCTTTTTTTATACTATTGTAATAATTGTATATTTTTAGTCTAAATTCATTAGGATATTTAATAAATAATTTTTCTACTTCTTCATTTTCTTTATGAATAGCTAATAATTTATTATATTCTCGTATATATTCTAAATTTCTAAATCTCTCTTTTGATAATTCTGAATAACAATAGTTGTCTGCATCTTGTAAAACTAAATCAATATTTAATTTTTTATTAATTGATGACTGCATAAGTTATCTCCTTACCTACTATTTATTGTTAAAGTATACAATTACATATAAAATTTGTCAATAAAGATAAGTTTTATATTAATTGTTATAAAATAAAAAATATTTAGTATAAATTAATTTATACTAAATATTTTTTACAATTGTAATATTATCTTGTAAAAATTATAATTTAATTCTTTTTTATAAGATACATAGTGTTATTTTAGTATCTTTAGCTCTTTGTTCATATTTTTTTAATTGAGTATTTATTATCTTCTTGACAAAATATAAAAGAAAACGTATTCTATATGTATAGAATATATTTGATTTGATATTATATACAAAATAATACTAAAATAAAAATTTAAAGGAGATTTTATTATGAAAAAGTCTAAACTATTATTAACAGCACTAATAAGTACAGGCGTTTTATTAACAGCCCCAGCTAATATAAATGCTGAACACGCAAATGATTATGATAAACCTGACGGATATGGTAAAGACGGGAATAAACTTTTTGTTCACTTCGCTCAAAAAGGTGGTAAATTATATATGGTTAATGATACTTTTAGTTATGATTATTTTAAATATTATTCAGAAATCAAAGGAATTATGTTCACGCCATTAGAAATGCCAGAAGGACTAGTTTTAAATTCAAATGGGACAATTACTGGAGCATATAAAAACTACGGTCTTCAAACTATAAGAATAAAATTATCCGCTCCCGGCTATGTTGATGATATAAGTACACATCATGAATTTGTATTCCCTGAAAACTATGGTCTACCTAAAGGATATTTTAAAAATCTTTATTTGAAAGTAGATAAAGATAATATTAATTACAATTTCTCAAATGAGTTTACGAAAGATTTCAATTGGGAAATTTCTGGATTACCCGAAGGCGTAGAATTTGATGAGAACAATCTTTCTCTGACTGGAACTCCAAAAGAATTAGGGACTCATATTGTTGATATTGTTGGTAGATATAATAAAAAAATAAAAATTAATGACTATTATTTTTCTGTTCCAAACATACGTAAACAATTCACTATAACTGTTGTAGAAGATACAGACCCTATTATTAAAGAAATAATAAAAGAAAAAATAGTATATGTTGATAATGCAGGTAAAATACACGTTGTCAAACAAAACGGAGATATATTGACTATAGATAACCCAAGCAAAAAATCTTCTGGAAGAGTATTGCCAAAAACAAATGCTGTTAACTAGTAATATAAAGAATATTATTAATACATTTATTTGTAAATTTTACAATTATTATTTATAAATAAAATCACCCTTTCTTTTGATAAGACCTGAGTTATAAAGAAAGGGTGTAATTACTTTAAAAGAGTAAGGTTATACCTTACTCTTTTATTATATCATAATATAATTTAAATTTAAATATCAAAATCCAATTATATTCAATATTCAAGATATAGAAAACTGTATATTTCTATATAAATATATTTATTCCATAAAACCTTTTAGCTTATTTAATTTTGATGGATGTTTTAATTTTCTTATTGCTTTTGCTTCTATCTGTCTTATACGTTCACGTGTTACTCCAAAAGCACTCCCTACTTCTTCAAGAGTATGAGTTTTTCCATCTTTTAGACCAAAACGTAATTTCAAAACATTTTCTTCTCTATCCGTCAAAGTTTCCAGTATTTCTTCTAATTGCTCTTTTAACAATTCGTTAGCTGCGTGCTCCACTGGAGATTGAGCATCTTTATCCTCAATAAAATCTCCCAAATGCGAATCATCTTCTTCCCCTATTGGAGTTTCTAATGATACTGGCTCTTGTGCAATCTTCAAAATTTCTCTAACTTTTTCTGGAGTCATATTCATTTTCTCAGCTATCTCTTCTGGTTTAGGCTCTCTACCTAAATCTTGCAGCAATTGACGTTGAATACGAATAAGTCTATTTATAGTTTCTACCATATGAACAGGTATACGAATTGTACGTGCTTGATCGGCGATAGCTCTTGTTATAGCTTGCCTTATCCACCAAGTAGCATATGTACTAAATTTGAATCCTTTTGAATAATCAAATTTCTCCACAGCTTTAATAAGTCCCATATTTCCTTCTTGAATAAGGTCTAAAAATAACATTCCACGACCTACATATCTTTTTGCAATACTTACTACTAAACGTAAGTTTGCTTCTGCTAACTCTTGTTTCGCTATTTCTTTCTCTACATCATTTCCTGTATCAATAGTTTTTGCTAATTCTAGTTCACGTTCTTTAGAAAGAAGTGGCACTTTTCCTATTTCTTTTAGATACATTCTAACTGGATCATTAGTTTTTATTCCTGCTGGAACTGATAAATCTTCTAAATCAAGTTCTTCTTCGTGGTCATCATCTTTGTGATTAGAATTTATTAATATTATATCTTCTCTACTTAAAAGTTCATAAAAATCATCCATTTCTTCAGAAGAAATATCTAGGCTAGATAATGCTTCTAAAATTTCTTCTTGAGAAAGTTCTCCATCCTTTTTACCTTTTTCAAGAAATTCTTGTTTTATTGTTTCAAAATTTTGGACATTTTTTTCTTCAGCCATAATTTTTCTCCTTACTTTTTATAATTTTTTAATTGTTCTAACAATGATTTTTGTGTTTCATAATCAGCTACTAATATTGCATTTTTTAAATTATTTTTTATCTCAAAAACACTTTGTTGTAAATTTGATTCATTATTAAAATAATGTATATAATCTCTGACTATATCGCCAGTTGGATTATCTTCTATTAAAAAATTCTGACTATCAATATAAGTAGCTAAATTTATCAGCTCTACATCGCTAATATTGTTGATAAATCTATGAATTTCAAATTTTTGATAATTGTTGTAATATGTTACCAAACTATCTAATAAATTATCAAACAATTTATCTTGGAATTTGCAACTACTTAATTCCTCATAAACTTCTAACAAAATTGTTCTATCTATAAATAAATATTTAAACATTTTACATAATTTTTTATCATATTTTATAGTACTATAAATATTATTTGTAGATTGTGAAAAAGATACATCACTTGCATTACGTTTTTTTTCGCCTAAATTGTTCAATTCTGTAATTAGAATATTTTTTTCAATGCCAAATTGTTCAGCTAAATATGATATCAATAAATCTTTTAATGATCTGTCTTCTAAATATGTTAAATCTGTTAAAATTTCATTTTTATAAGCTATTTTTTGTTCGACATTTCCAGCCGATAATCTATTATAATAATCAATTTTAAATTCTAAAAAATGTATTTTATTTTTGTTAGAATAGTTGTAAAAATTAAAATCACTATCTCTTTTTAAACAACTATTTAAAAATTCATCAATATCTTTCTCACCAATAAATAATAGTTTAAATATATTATCCGTTTTTTTGATAAGTTTATTACCTATATTAACTGCTGCCTCTTCTCCTGCATTATCATTATCCAGTGCTAAGGTTATTTTAGGTGTTATTCTTAACAACTCGGCAAGTTTCTCATTATCTATATTCGTTCCCATTAAGGCTACTATATTTTTAACACCTTCTTGATGAGATTTTATAACATCCATATATCCTTCACACAATATTATATTTTTTTCTTTGTTTATATGTTGTCTTGCAGATGAAAAATTGTATAGAACTTTTCTTTTTTCAAAAATATCTGTTTCGTGTGTATTATAATATTTGGCAATGTTCTTGTCGTTAGACATAGTTCGCCCAGAAAAAGCAACGACTCTGTCTTTATCATCTTTAATAGGAAACATTACTCTATCTTTAAAAATATCGTAATATTCACCAGTATTTTCATTTAATCCAATAATTCCCGCATCTTTAGCATATTCTAAAGAAATATTATTAGCTTTGAAAAAATCAATAGCCAATTTATTGCTAGGAGGAGCATACCCTATATTAAAATGCTTAATACTTTCTTTACTAATTCCTCTAGATATTAGATAATTAAGAGCATCTTCTGCCTCTTCTGTATTAAGAAGTATATAATTATAGTAATCTGCTATAAGACTATGTGCATAATACATAACATCATAGCGATTATCTAAATTAAAATTTTCTTTTTTAGAAGAATTGTCATCTAATTCTAATCCTAATCGTTTTCCTAATTTTATTATAGCTTGATTGTACGTAATATTTTCTATCTGTGATAAAAATTTGAAAATATTACCCCCACCTCCACAACCGAAGCAGTAAGCTATTTTCTTTTCAGGAGATACAGTAAACGAAGGAGTTTTTTCATTATGAAAAGGACATAGTCCTAGAAAATTTTTTCCACGTTTATCTAATTTTATATACTCAATAACTAACTCAACTATATCTATACTATCTAATATGTAATCAATATCTTGTTGTGAAATTTTTCTCAAACTATCCTCCCAAAATTATAATGATAAAATTTTAGATTAAAAAGAGTGGGATAAAGAGATTATATCTTTACTTCCCACCCTAATGGCTAAAGGATAACTCTTATTAATTAACTATTTATTAATAACCATAGTTAATCGCCATTTAATTAATATGTTTTATTACTAAGTAAATGATAAATTTAGACATAATAATATAAAGTAATTATAGCATATATTTAAGAAAAATAAAAGTTTTCTATTGAATTTTGAAAAAAAAAATGATAGAATGTTAAAAAGCGAGTTAATGACGGTGAAAGATTAACAAATTAAATTGGCAATTTTTAATTTTAAACATTTTAATAGTTTAAGAGAGTTAGAAACTAATTAGGGTGGAACCGCGGATACATTTCGTCCCTGTATGTATTAAATTACGTACAGGGATTTTTTGTTTTCTAAAACCTTAATTACAACATTTTAGGAGGAAATTATATGGAAAAACTTTTATCTTTAGCAAAAAATCGTGGATTCATTTTTCAAGGATCTGAAATTTACGGAGGATTAGCAAATACTTGGGACTATGGTCCACTTGGTATTGAATTAAAAAATAATATAAAAAAATTGTGGTGGAAAAAATTTATACAAGAATCACCATATAATGTAGGACTAGATAGTGCTATCCTAATGAATCCAAAAACTTGGGAAGCATCTGGACATGTAGGTAACTTTAGTGATCCTATGATGGACTGTAAAGAGTGTAAATCACGCTTACGTGCAGATAAACTTATCGAAGAATTTTTCTTCCAAACAAAAGGAGAAGATATTGTTGTTGATGGATTACCTTTTGAAGAATTAGAAAAAATCATTAGCAATAACAAGATCCCTTGTCCAGAGTGTGGTAACCATAACTTCACAAATATTAGACAGTTCAATCTAATGTTCAAAACTAGTCAAGGTGTTGTACAAGATTCTACAAGTGAAATTTACTTACGTCCAGAAACAGCACAAGGTATATTCGTCAATTTCAAAAATGTTCAACGTAGTATGCGCAAAAAATTGCCATTCGGTATTGGACAAATTGGAAAATCATTCCGTAATGAAATTACTCCAGGTAATTTTATCTTTAGAACTCGTGAATTTGAACAGATGGAATTAGAATTCTTCTGTGAACCTGGTAGTGAATTGGAGTGGCATAACTTTTGGAAAAATTACTGTGAAAATTGGTTATTACAACTAGGTATGACTAAAGAGAATATTAGATTACGTGATCACGAAAAAGAGGAATTATCTCACTACTCTAATGCAACAACAGATATAGAGTACAAATTCCCATTCGGATGGGGAGAACTTTGGGGAATAGCGTCTCGTACCGATTATGACTTAAAACAACATAGTGAGCATTCAAAAGCAGATTTATCATATCACGATTTAATTAAAAATGAAAAATTCATTCCTTATTGTATTGAGCCTTCAGTTGGTGTTGATCGTGTATTGTTAGCATTTTTTGCTGATGCATATAATGAAGAAGTAGTTAGTGATAATGATACTCGTGTAGTATTAAAATTCCATCCTGCATTGGCTCCATATAAAGCAGCTATTCTACCTCTATCAAAAAAACTAAGTGAACAAGCAACTTCAGTATTTGCTGAATTAGCTAAAGACTTTATGGTTGACTTTGATGAAACTGGATCTATCGGTAAGAGATACAGACGTCAGGACGAAATAGGAACTCCTTTCTGTATAACTTATGATTTTGAATCAGAAACAGATAATATGGTAACTATACGTCATAGAGATACTATGGAGCAAATTCGTATACCTATCAACGAAGTCAAACAATATATAGAAGACAGCTTAAAATTTTAATAAAGAATAGGTTTCAAAAGGATAATAGTTTTTTTGAAACCTATTCTTTTATTTTATAATTGAATATAAGTTTTATACATTCTCCATTAATTCTGCTAGGTATTCCCATCTTTGTAACTTTTCTTCTAGCATATTATTTAATAATTGTTGTTCATTTGTCAATTCTGTTAATTTTTCAAAATCAGAACTATTTTTAGAGATTTCTATTTCTATATTTTTAATATCTTTTTCAATATTTTCTATCTCTTTATCAATAGTTTCCCATTCTTTTTTCTCAGCAAATGTTAATTTTTTCTTTTCAGTTTTTTCTTTAATTGGTACAATCTTTTCTTTAACTATTTGTGGCTCTATTGTCTTTGCTCTATCTTCAAATTCACTATAGTTTCCTATATGTTGTTCTACTAATCCATTACCTTTAAATACAAGTAATTTTGTTACAACTTTATCTAGGAAATATCTATCGTGTGATACTGTTACTACTACTCCATCAAAATTATTCAAATAATCCTCCAATATAGTTAAAGTTTCTGTATCTAAATCATTTGTTGGTTCATCTAGCAGTAACACATTCGGTTGGCTCATTAATAGCTTTAGTAAATATAATCTTTTTATTTCTCCTCCGGATAATTTACCTATCTGTGTTCCGTGAGTATGCATAGGGAATAAAAATTTCTCTAACAGTTGAGCTGCAGATATTGACGATCCGTCTTCTCTTATTAATGTTTCTGCTTCTTCTCTCACATAATTAATAATACGCATTGAACTATCTACATCTTCAGGCATTTGATTAAAATATGCTACTTTTATCGTGCTTCCTACTTTGATACTTCCTTCATCTACTTCAATTTTATTTGATAATATATTCAAAAATGTAGATTTACCTACACCATTGTCTCCTATTATTCCTATTCTATCATTATTCTGAATTATCAAACTAAAATCTTCTAAAATATTTTTATTATCATAAGATTTATATATATTATTTATTTCAAAAACTTGTTTTCCTATTCTTGTATTATCTATGTCAATATTTAATTCATTTTTAATTTCTTTAGTTGTAACTTTTTGTTCTAAATCTAAAAACCTATTAATTCTAGCTTGTTGCTTCGTAGTTCTTGCTTTAACACCACTTCTCATCCACTCTAATTCTTTTTTATACAATTTTTTATTTTTTTCATATTCTATACTTTCGTTTTGTTTTCGCAATATTTTCTTTTCAAGAAAATCACTATAATTACCATTGTATTCAAATAAATTTCCCATATCTAATTCAAAAATTTTCGTTGAAATATTATCTAAAAAATAACGATCGTGAGTAATTACTAATATACTATTTGGATAACCTTTTAAATATTTCTCTAACCATTTTATCGTATCAAAGTCTAGATGATTGGTAGGTTCATCTAGTAATAATAAATCTGGAGTTTCTATTAAAACTTTTGCTAATGATACTTTTTTCTGTTGACCTCCTGATAATTCACTAACTTTTTTATAATAATCAGTAATTCCTAACTTAGTCAATATAGTTTTCGCTTTGTTAATAATATTCCAAGCATCTTCTTTGTCAATTCTTTCTTGTAATTCAAATAATTCTCTTTGCTTATCTTCATTTGATTGATCTAATTCTAACTTTGATAATGCTAACTCATAATTTTTAACTAATTGTATTATTTTAGCCTCACTAGAAAAAATACAATCCAAAACAGATAAATCTTCATCTAAGTTGGACTCTTGAGGCAAATAACCGATAGTATAATCATTACTATGACTTATGTTTTTATTATCAAAACTATCTAAATTGCAAATACATTTTAATAATGTTGACTTGCCTGTTCCATTAATTCCGATTAATCCAATTTTTTCTCCTTCATTTATAACAAACTCTATATTATTAAATAAAACTTTATCTCCGTATGTTTTTACCAAATTTGTAGCTTTATATACTTTCATTTTATATATCCAATCTGTAATCATTAATTTCATCTATAATTTTAACATATAAAAGAGAAAAGAAGATAGTAATAATTACTATCTTCTGTCTTCATATATTATTTAGCGTCTTGTGATAAATCAACTTTGTCTAAAGGTATTACTTTTGTTTTATATTTAATTTTGTGATACAAGTAGAAGAATAAGAATACCGGAACTCCCATATAAGTAGTTATTATAGCTCCCCAATCAACTATTCCTTGTGTTACTAATTTTGTATCTTGACCAATAATTACAACAATACACAATATTAGAGCTAGAATAGGCCCAACTGGGAACCATTTTGCTTTGTATTTTAAATCATCTAAACTTCTTCCTTGACTGATATACGCACGTCTAAATCTGTAGTGACTTATTGCTATTCCTAACCAAGCTATAAATCCTGTAAGCCCACTTGCTGCTACAATATAAGTATATGCATTGGTACTTGTTAATTGGATTAAGAATACTACTATTACCACTGCTGTTGTTGCTAAAAGTGAATTTATAGGTGTTCCTTTTTTATTTAATTTACCAAATAATGGATATGCTAATTTATCTCTACTCATAGCGTACAACATTCTTGTAGAAGCATACATACCTGAGTTCCCTGCCGACAATATCGAAGTTAATATTACTGCATTCATAACACTTGCTGCAAATGCAAATCCTGCATTTTGGAATACGATTGTAAATGGTGATTTCGCTATTTCTTCTGCACTTTCCGCTCCTAATAAATCTGGAGATGTATAAGGAATTAATAAACCAATTACGATAATTGCTAATACATAGAATATTAATATTCTCCAAAATACTTGTTTTACTGCTTTTGGAATTGTTTTTTCTGGATTTTCACTTTCTCCAGCAGTTACCCCTATCAACTCTGTACCTTGGAAAGAATATCCTGCAATTAAGAATACTCCTAACGCTGCTAAAATTTTGCTAGATATAGAAGAATCAGTACCCACAAAAGGAGCTTCTCCAACTGTAAAATTAGAAAATCCTATAAATTGTCCGCCAAGAATACCGAAAATTGTTAAACATCCTATTACTAAAAATACTATAACCGTTACTACTTTAATTAATGCAAACCAATATTCACTCTCTCCATACACAGAAACACTCAACGAATTAAGTCCAATGATTAATAGTAAGAAAATTATGCTCCAAACCCAACTTGGAAAAATTCTCATCGGTTCCCAATAGCTAACTGCCAATGCAGAAAGTTCAATATCTGCTGCAACGGTAATAACCCAGTTAAACCAATAATTCCATCCTAATGCAAATCCTAATGATGGATCAACATAACGAGTTGCATAAGTACTAAAAGATCCTGATGTTGGAAGATATGTAGCCATCTCCCCTAGTGATGTCATTAAAAAATATACCATAAGTCCTATTGATAAATACGCTACTATTGCTCCTCCGGGACCTGCACTGCTTATCGCTTGTCCACTCGTCATAAATAGACCACTACCTATGCAGCCTCCAATTGCAATCATAGTTATGTGTCTTGATTTCAAATCTCTTTTTACTTCTCTTGTCATAAAATTTCTCTCCTTTATAAAATAAAAATGCACGAACTACATTAAATATAGAACGTGCATTGCACCTCTAAAAGTAAAGTAGCTCAACACAGTAAAAACTGTGACAGTCCTATGCTTATTAAACATAGTCCCAACAATATGTATATAGGTTCAACATATCATTTCGGCGACGTTTCCTTTCACTGCAAGTCATCGGCTCCTACTCCTAATTACAGCTACTCTTAAAAATCGCAACCTCCACCTCACCTTTAAGTGAGGTATATTCAATTTTCTTACTTGATAAACATTATAAATTATATATTAATTAATGTCAACTATTTTTTGAAAATTTTTAGAATATTTCATAAATTAACAATTAATATAAGTTATCTATAAAGTTATTAATTTTTATATAATAAAAAACAAAAAATTAGTATTGCTATCATAACTAATTTTTTACTTAAACATTTGTATTTAAAAAACTGCTATTATAATACCTACTTATTAACCACTTATAACTTGATTTAATTTAGATATTATTACTGCAGACCCTACAACCTTATAATTTATTATATTGTCGTTTAGGTTCAAAATAATAACTTCACCTTTGTTTAATATTTCTAACGATTCTTCATTATTATTTTTTTTCGTTATTACTTTTACATTATCTTTTTCTGCTCTTATTATTAAATAATTTATTTCTGTCATAATTTTATTTTATACTCTATATCTCTAACTAAATTTATATCTTCCAAAAATATTCCAGTTTTTTTACTAGTAACAGTTTTTGTTCCTATTTTCTTTATACCTCTCATTGCCATACACATATGTTCAGCTTCTATAAGAACATATACACCTTTAGGATTTAAAGTTTCCTCTAATGCCGTAGCAATCATAGTAGTCATATCTTCTTGAATTTGTAATCTACGACTAGCACTTTCTACTAATCTTGCTAATTTACTAAGTCCTGTTATTTTTTTATTATTAGGAACGTAGGCTATATGACAAACTCCATAAAAAGGAATCATATGATGCTCACAAAGAGAATAAAATTGTATATCTTTTACTAAAATAGGTTCATCGTTGTCCGATTCAAAAAAAGTATTTATTTCATCTTTTGGATCTACGCCTGTTTTAGATAACAATTCCTCATACATATTAACACATCTTTTAGGTGTATCTATTAATCCTGCACGTGAAACATCTTCTCCTATATTTTCTAATAATTGCTTAATTAATAACATTGATTGCTCTTTATTTTTCAACGTTTTCTCCTCAAAAAAAAGTTACTGAAAAAATTCAGTAACCTTGCTTAATTAATTATTTTACTGCATCTTTAAGAGCTTTACCTGCTTTGAAAGCTGGTACTTTGCTAGCTGCGATATCGATAACTTCATTAGTTTGTGGGTTACGACCTTTACGAGCTGCTCTTTCTCTTACTTCAAAGTTACCAAATCCAATAATTTGGATTTTTTCACCTTTAGCTAAAGTTTCTTCTACTGTTGCTACGAAAGCTTCAATAGCTGCTGTAGCTTGTTTTTTTTGTAGACCAGATTTTTCGGCCACTTTTGCGATTAATTCTGATTTATTCATTTATAATTCCTCCATTTATTAGTAGTGGTTGTACCACTTTACTTATTAAATATTACCACATTAACACTGTTTTCGCAAGCATTTCTTGCAATTTATTAAAAATATTTTTCTTTTTCTATAAATTTAAAAATTATTTAATTCTTCCGTTGCTAATCTTGTCATTAAATTGTCTACACAATCACGAATATCTAAATTTTCATACAATACTTTGTAAATATTTTCTGTAATTGGCATATATATATTATTTTCTTTAGCTAAAAAATGACAAACTTTTGTAGTGCGCACTCCTTCTGCTACCATATCAAGTTTTTCAGTTGCTTCTTTCAAAGTATATCCTTTACCTATTAGTAAACCGCAGTTATAATTTCTTGAATGAATTGATGTACAAGTTACAACTAAATCTCCTATGCCTCCCAAGCCCAGAAATGTTAATTCATTAGCTCCCAAATGTTTACCCATACGTGTAATTTCTATAAGTCCTCTAGTAATTAAAGCAGCTTTTGCATTATCTCCAAGACCTAACCCATCAATAATACCGCATCCTACTGCAATAATATTTTTTAAAGCTCCTCCTATTTCAACACCTATAATATCTTTATTCACGTATATTCTAAAATATTTATTTTGAAATATTTTTTGTGCTAATTTATTTAATTCATCATTTTTTGAAGCAATGGCTACAACTGTTGGATGACGTAACACTAATTCTTCCGCATGTGATGGACCGCTTAATACTCCAACTCCTTTTAGTTTATCTTTATCGATAACTTCTTTTATTACTTCTGACATTCTAAGATTCGTATTTACTTCCAAACCTTTAGAAACGTGTATAATAAATTTACTGTCAGTTAAGTAATTATTTATCTCACTGCAAACTTCTCTCATAGCTTTAGTAGGAACAGCAATTACTAAAACATCACCAAAACTAGTAGCTTCTTGTAACTTATTAGTTGCATTTAACTCTTCAGGCAATACAATATTTTTTAAATATCTTTGATTAGTATGATTATTATTTATTTCATCACAAACATTTTTGTCTCTAGCGTAGATAAGAACATCATGACCATTATCTACAATAGCTTGTGATAATGCCGTTCCCCAACTACCAGATCCTATAACTGCTACTTTCATATAATTATTTCCTTTCTAATATCTATCATCACAATACAATTATAACAGATTTTTGAGAAATATTCATGTTATTAACAATTAACAATATGTTTATGGTATATTTTATATTGTAATAGCTAAATGATTAGTAATTATAAGGTGTAATAAAATAAAAAACTAAATGTATTTTAAAATACTTAGTTTATAATGATTCTGATAATTTATCATCCTCTAATTTGATATTACTAGTTTTATTTATTATTAATTTAGCATTATTAGGAATATTTATTATATTATTATCTATTATTTATTAACTACTCAAATTAATATTTAACTTAATTTAATATAATATTATTTAATTCAATATATGCCTATACATATCTCTTATATAACTACATTTCTACATTAATATTGCTTAACATATTAATTGATATTTAGGTATTTTTAATACTTTTTCAGATAATAGGCACTTTTTGAGAACTAAAAAAGGAAGCAAATACACTCCTTCTTGATTTAATAATAGTCTATTTACTTCTTTTTTTATTATTTTTAATTTTACTTTTAACTTTATTTTTATATAAAAGATTCATTGCGTGATAATCTTTAAATCCTAGCATTTGTGAATATATTAATTGTCTTTCTGTTACCTTATCTAAAGAAGTTTTTATACTTTTAAAATTATAATCAGAATCTATTTTATGGATTAATTTATCTACTACACACAATACTATAGCTAACCTATTAGTTGGATATCCTTTATTATTTATATATAAAATATCTTTCCAATCTTCGTGTATTTTGGGAGTAGTCTTTAATTTTAAATCTACTATATTTGAATTATGAGCACATAGATTTCTTACTAAGTTTAATGTTTTCAACCAAGAAATAAGTTTTTCTCCTGTTATACCATATCTATGAGATAATTTCTTTAATTTTGACTTTGATAATAATTCCAAAATTCTAATCATATCACCAAAAGTTAATATATTGATAAGTAACCATATAGGAGGATATTCCTTGTTACTTTCCTTCATTTTTCTTTTTATTTCTTTGTTATCAGTATTCTTTAAATATTTTTTTATTTTATTTTTAAATTCTTTTTCTTTATCTGCAAGATAATATTTACAATATTCGTCTTTATTAGCCCAATTTTTAAATTCAAGATATCCATAAGCTGCTAATGATCCATGCCCTAAAATATACGAAAGGTTCGTCTTCACGGATACTTCTATATTCTCTATAGCATCAAATAAATTCATTCTTAAATGCTTATCGTTTATGTATCTTCCTACTATATATTCAAAATATATACCTCGATAATCCAAATCATCACTTTCCTTTATACAAAAAGGTTCTGCAAATTCTTTTATTTTATAGTAATTTACATTACTCAATTTCTTTTCAGCTGCTATCTCATCTTTAAAAAGCATTTTTCTCTTCTTTAGCAATTCTACTTGCTCTTTATAATCTAAATGTTCCAATACTTTATTTTCTCCTAAAAAAGAATCCCCACGTCAGACTTATCTGCCTAAAAAGGAGTGGGGACATAGATATTTATACAATTATAATATATCATTTCGCATTTTTAGTCAAGTATTTTTCGAAAAATTTTTATATACTTACACCTTGATATTATTTTCTTATAATTATAATATACACTCTATATATTATCCTTTAACTTTCTCGCAAAACAATCCCTTATAATCTAAATTACAAGGGATTTGTATGTAATTATTTTACTTGAGATAATAGCATTATAGCACTGATAGTATCCCAAAAATCATTAGGGTTAAAATCTCTAACACTTATATTTGTAGCTATTGTGTTAAAATCAGCTCTTAAAATATTAGCTCTGTGACCTTCAGATTCCATCCAACCATCAAAGAAATAGTTTGCTAAATATCTAGTGTCCATTACTGTTGTTAAATTTTTCCTGCTAAATTTTCTCCAGAGTAAGCATATTTTTTAGCCATTTCAGGACTAGCATCTGCAAATACTGTACTAAATTTTCTACCATCTGGACGAGTGTGGTCGTAATTAACTAAAGCCTCATTTGCTCTTGTTTTAGCAAACTCACTTAATTCTTCACTAAACACTAACGGTTGTAATCTTAATTTAGCACGTTCTTCATTAGCACGTCTAGTTATAATTTCGTTAAATTCTTGAATATTAAAGCTATTAGCAATTTGATTGTATAACTTTTCAATTCTTCCTATATTTTGTTTTCCAAAAGTATGTGTTTCAGTGAAATATCTATTTGCTATTGAGTTATATTTATTATCTTTATTAGTTTTTGCATCTAATCTTTCTTCATCAGTCATTGATGGGTATGCTTTAGCGTATTCTTCTAATAAAGTCATTCTTTCATTTTCTTGTTTAGTTACTTGTTCTCTATAACTTAAAACTTTAGTACCAACTCGAACTATTTTGTTAACAGGTTCTTGCGTAATAGAAGTTGCTACTGATGGATTAGGTTGTCTAACTCCATTTACTACTTTATAAGTGGTCATAATTAATTTCTCTCCGTTCACACCTTCTTTTTCAACAATAACAGTTCCTTTTTCTAAATTAGAATCATTAACTGTGATTGTGTTAAAAGGTACAACTTCTTTAGAATAAACTGTTTCAGAAGTAATAACATCTTTAGGTTTTTCTATAGGTTTAGTTTCAGGGGTAGTTGGTTTTTCAACTTCTGGTTTACTTGGAACTTCTGTATTTGGTTGTTCAGGTTTAATAGGTTCAGTTGGTTTCTCAACGTCAGGTGTAGTTGGTACTTCTGGCTTGCTAGGTTCAACTGGTTTTTCAGGTTGAGTTGGTGTTTCTTCCTTAGGTTGTTCCGTTTCAGGTTTATTTGGAAGTTCCGGTTTAGGAGTTTCAGGAACCTCTATCTCTGGTTTGTTAGGAACTTCCGTATTTGGTTTTTCAACTTCTGGTTGATTTGGAACTTCTACATTTGGATTGCTTGGCTCTACAGGTTTTTGTGTTTCGTTATTAGGAACTTCCACTTTAGGTTGTTCCATATTAGGGTTTTCTACGTTACCTGTATTCTCCACTACTATATCGTAAGTAACAGTAGCTTTTACATTACGCTCTTTAAACACTCCTTTTGTAGAAACTTGTTTAGTAACTACACTTGTATTTGGTAATTCCTTAACTTTTTCATCTTCAAACACAATTTCTCTTTCATCAACCTGACCTTTAGTCATATTACCTACTAAGAAATTATAATGTTTACCACTAACCATAACACTAACTTTTACGTTATCTGCTTTTTCTAATGCAGTAGTGATTACTTTAACTCCTTTTTCAGTTTCCACAAGTTTTAAACTAACTTCATTTGATTGTTCAGATTGTACATTAACTTTAGGTTGTGTGTTACTTACGTCATCTTTAGCTAATGTAACTTGGTCTGCTAAGTTAATCGCTCCTGTGATTGTTAATAATGTTGCTAAACTTTTAGAAATATTTTTATTTAATTTTTTCATAATATTAGCCTCCTTTAAATAAGTTCTATAAACCTAATTATATATATAGTCAAGGGCTAAAACAAAAAAAAGATAATTTCTATATGAAATTACCTTTCTATTTTATAAATAATTAATTTTTAATTTCTTTTTCTTGCTATTAATTTTATAGGTGTTCCATCAAAGTAGAATGCTTCTCGTATTCTATTTTCTAAAAATCTTTCGTATGAGAAATGCATCAATTCTGGATAATTAACAAAAAATACGAAAGTTGGTGGATTAATAGCCACTTGCGAAGAATAAAATATGTTTAGCCTTTTACCTTTATCTTGAGGTGTTGGATTCATAGCAACTGCATCTACGATCACTTCATTAAGAGTTGATGATTGAATACGACGATGCCTATTTTCGTAAGATTCTTTAATAAGCGGAAAAATATTGAACACTCTTTGCTTAGTTTTTGCTGATACAAAAATTGTTTTGGCATAGTCTAAATATACAAAGCTATCACGTATTTTTTCTTCAAATTCTTTCATTGTTTTATCGTCTTTTTCAATAGCATCCCATTTATTAACGACAATAATAACTCCTTTGCCTGATTCGTGTGCATAGCCTGCAACTTTTTTGTCCTGCTCTATTATTCCTTCTTCTGCGTTAATGACCACTAAGACGACATCTGACCTTTCAATAGCTTTTAGTGAACGTAAAACAGAATATTTTTCACAGTTTTCGTATACTTTGCCTCGTTTTCTAATACCTGCTGTATCAATGACAACATAATCATCACCGTCATATCTAAATTCACTATCTATCGCATCTCTAGTAGTTCCAGCTATTTCTGATGCAATAACACGCTCTTTACCCAAAATAGTATTTATTAGGCTAGATTTTCCTACGTTAGGGCGTCCAATTAATGCAAATCTTATTTTGTCATCTTCCTCTTCTTCATCTTGAACTTTGAAATTTTTGCATACTTCATCTAGCAAATCACCAATCCCTAATCCGTGTGAGCCAGAAATTGGATACGGATCTCCAAAGCCTAAAGAATAAAAATCATAGATAAGATGATTCATATCAAAATTATCAATCTTATTAACGGCAAGAATAACTGGTTTATCCGTTTTATAAAGTAATTTTGCTACTTCTTCATCATCTGGAGTAATACCATCGCGACCATTTACCAAAAATATTATTACATCAGCTTCATCAATTGCTAATTCTGCTTGTGCTCTAATCTGTTGTTGAAACGGTGTATTTTCTATTTCTATTCCTCCGGTATCTATCATAAAAAATGAATAATTTAACCATTCTGCTTTAGAATAAATTCTATCTCTAGTTACCCCTGCAACATCTTCTACTATAGATAGCCTATCGCCTATTATTTTGTTAAATATAGTAGATTTCCCTACATTAGGTCGTCCAATTATAGCTACTGTTGGTTTTGCCATAATAACCTCCTTACCACAATATTATAAATAATAAATGGGAGTGCTGGAAATTTTTCTCAGCTACTCCCTACAATTTAGATAAGCTTTTTGATTATTGTAAATCTTTGAATTTATCTGCCAAGCTAAATTGTGTATCTTCTGATTTTAAATATGATGTATCATATTCTGCTTCTTTTTCTTCTATTTCTACTACTGGTTTTTCTAATAATTCTTTAATAGATAATGCTAGCCTATTGTTGTCCGAATCTATTTCTAAAACTTTAACATTCACTACATCACCTTGTTTTAAAAATTCATTTACGTTAGTAACTTTCTCATGAGCAATTTGTGAAATATGTACTAAACCTTCCACAAAATCCATAACTTCTACAAATGCTCCAAATGATGTTATGTTCTTAACTGTTCCTTCTAAAATATCTCCTACGTTTACACTAGCTTTTAACACATCCCATTGTGTCGGTAGTAAAGTTTTTATAGAAAGTGATACACGTCCCGCTTCTCTATCAAGACCTATAACTGCTACTTTTACAACTTCTCCTTTTGTTAGAACATCTGTAATTTTATCAAAACGTTTATTAGAAATTTCAGAAATATGAACTAAACCATCAATTTCTCCAATATTAACGAATGCTCCAAAGTCTGTAATTCTATTAACTGTTCCTTCTAAAACATCTCCTACATTTAAGTTAGTAAATATTTCATCAAGCTTTTTAGCTTCCTCTTCTTCTAGTACGAAGCGACGATTTAATATTAATTTATTTTTTGATTTATCTACTTCTTCAATTTTAAATGTGTATTCTTTTCCTACAAACTTAGCTAAGTTTTTTACAAATTTAGTATCTATATAAGAAGCCGGTACAAAAGCTCTGATTCCATTAATGTCTACTAATAAACCTGCTTTTGTTGTTCCTGTTACAGTCGCTGTAACATATTCTCCATTTTCAAATTTTGTTACTATATCATTCCATGACATATCAACTAATTTATTAAATTCTTGATTTTCTATAATTTTACGAGAAAGATAAATTATACCAGGTATGTCTTCTGAACGTTTTTCTCTATCTGCACGTACACCTGTTACTACTGCTTCTACTTCATCACCAACAGATAATACATCTCTAATATCTGAAACAAATTTTCTTGATGCTTGGTTTTTAAGTATTACACAATCATATTGAGCTCCTGCTACATCAACATAAGCCATATCAGCATCAATACGAGAAACAATACCAGTTACCTTATCTCCTTTCTTTAACATTTTTGTGTTATTTAATAATTCCTCAAATGAAGTTGTCATTACTTCTTTGTCCTCCTATGGTTACAATACTATGATAATTATACTATAAAAACGCACTATTGTCACTAATTTTATTTACTTTGAGATTAATTTTCCATAATTTTTTCCAGCATTTTCTTCTCTTCGTCATTTAATTCATAATTTTCTAATAAATCTGGTCTACGCAAATATGTTCTTCTTAAACTTTCTTCTAAACGATATTTTTCAATATTTTTATGATGTCCAGATACTAGAACATCAGGAACTTTCATACCACGAAAATTTTGTGGTCTAGTATATTGAGGATATTCCAAAAGTCCAGTAGAAAATGAATCATCTTTGTGGGATTCTTCTTTTCCTAATACATCAGGAATCAATCGCACAATACTATCTATCATAGTCATAGCAGCCAATTCTCCACCAGTTAAAATAAAATCTCCAATAGATAATTCATCTGTTACTAAATGTTGTCTAATTCTCTCATCATATCCTTCGTAATGACCACAAATAAAAACCAAATGTTTTTCCTGAGCTAATTCTTCTGCTTTCTTCTGAGAAAATGTCTCACCTTGCGGGCAAAGTAATATTACTCTACTTTCTTCATTAGTTTCTAAACTTTCTACTGCATTAAATATTGGTTCTGGTTTTAACACCATACCTTGTCCTCCACCGTAAGGATAATCATCTACTTGATTATGTTTATTTTCTGCAAAGTTACGAAAATCTATTGTATCTATTTGAACGATATTTTTCTCTTTAGCTTTTCCTAATATGGAATGATTCAAAGAATCAAACATATTTGGAAATAATGTAAGTATATCTATTTTCATTAGTCTAACAATCCTTCCATTGCTTCAATATCAATTCTCTTTTTAGAAATATCTATATTCTTTACAACATCGTCTATATATGGTATTAAATATTCTCTACCTAACTCACTTTTTACAACCCAAACATCATTAGCTCCTGTTTGCAATATATCAATTATTTCTCCTAGATTTTTGTTTCTATCAAAGACTTCACAACCAATTATTTCATAAAAATAATATTCTCCATCTTCTAATTCAGTCAAATATTCCTCATCTACTTTTAATTGAAGATTTTTAAACTGTTCAGCATCTTTAATAGTATCAACTCCTACAAATTTTAAAAGAAATGCTCCTTTATGCTCCCTACTGCTTTCTATCTCTACTTCTTTTATTACTTGATTCCCTCTAGTTATCAATAATTTAGAACCTTTAGCAAATCTTTCATCTTCAAAATGGCTACTAGATATTACCTTAACTTCTCCTTTTAAAGCGTGCGTATTAACTATTTTTCCTACTTTTAATCTCATTTAAAACTCCTATTCTTTTATTTTTTTTCTAACATAATAAGATAAGCCTTCAACAATTATTATGGTTAGAGATAAGACTATTAATAATACGGATACTCTATCCCATTTTCTAAATTCTATATTGTTTACTAATAATTGCCCTATTCCTCCTGCTCCTACCATACCCAAAATTGTAGAATTCTTTATATTCATTTCTAAACGATACAATAATATTGTAACAAATTCTGGTAAATAGCCAAGAAATATTATATTTATATAGCCAAAAAATGATTTTATTCCCATACTATTAATAGACATCAAAATATTGCTATCTATACTTTCTAATATTTCTCCATACATTTTAGTAGTTATTCCTAGCGTATAAATATATAAGGCAAAAAATACACTTATATATCCTGGACCAAAACCTCTAAAAAATATTACAGCAACTATTATTGGAGGGAAAGTTCTAAGAATATTTACAACAAATTTTGTTAGTATGGCTTTATTTTTCCCTATAATATTTTCTGCATAAAAATATGATAAAAATATAGAAGTTATTCCTGCTACAAACGTTGCAGAAAGTGCTATTATAGAGCTATCATACAATGCCTCCAAAGCTTTTCCTAAATAACTAAAGTTAGGATGTAATATATTTACTAACATATTTTGGGTTTGTTCCAATCCTATCAAAAATCTTCCATAAGTTATATCTAAGAAGTTAAAACAATAAAATATACAAATACTAATAGTTAATATAAATATTATTTTAAAAATATATTTTCTTCTAAAATAACTTTCTTTAGTTAAAGTTTTATCAGTAGTAAATCTTCTAAAATATCTACTAATTAAATCTATGAATGCTATTATAGCTACCAAAATAAGTATAATAAGAGAAACTCTGTCATATCTAAGATGATTTAATTCTTTCCAAAGTATTTGTCCTATACCACCTGCTCCTACTAGTCCTAAAACACTTGCCCCTCTTATATTAGATTCTAAAACTTGAAAAAATACAGCATATATTGTTGGTCGTAAATTTTCTATTACAGCAACTTTATATATTTGAAATTTATTAAGTCCTGTACTTAAATAAGTTTCTATATATTTCTTATCAATTTCTTCGGCATACTCTTTTAACAATTTTGCCGACATCAAAAAACTTATAATATATAAACTAATAAAGCCACTAAAATTACCGACACTGAACAAACTAACTAAAATAGAAGCAATAATCAAAAATGGTATAGTTCTAAATATTGATAAAATACCACTTAATATTTTTGGAATTAACTTGGTATTAAAAAATGTATTAGTTATTAATGGTAAAACTAATAATGTCGTTAAAACTCCCAATATTGAAGAAAATATTGCCATAAAGACTGTATCCGTTATTGGCTTAACTAGTGATGGCAATATCTCTAAGTCAAAAGGATACATTCGTGTAAACAAGTTACCTATTCTTATAAAACCTAATTTAAAATTAGAAAAATCAAAACTAAATAAAATAAAAGTTATAATTACAAAAATTGATAATAATATTGAATATCTTTTTACTCTCTGTTTAATTATATAATTGGTTAAGCTCTTCATATGTTACACTCTCTGTATCTTTATAAAATAAAATTTTTCCATTTTTTAATCCTATTATTTTTTTACTATATTTTTTGGCTAAGGTTACATCGTGTAAATTAATCAAAATTGTAATATTTTTTTTCTCATTTAGTTTTGCAAATAATTGCATAATATCTTCTGTATTTTTTTGATCCAAATTACTAACTGGTTCATCAGCTAATAAAATTTCTGGTTTTTGACAAATTGCCTTAGCAATCGCTACCCTTTGCTTCTGTCCTCCAGACAGATATTTTGATTTTCTGTATGCTTCTTCTATTAAGCCAACTTTTTCTAAATATTTTATTGCTAAGTTATATTCTTCTTTAGTATAGTTATTTAATAAACTACTAATAAAATTTTTGTTAGCTAAAAAAGGAGTTAAAACATTGTCAATAGTATAAAGATTATCTAAAATATTATAGTCTTGAAAAATAAAAGATATTTTCTTTCTCGTATTTTGCAATATTTTTCCTTTTTGTTCCAAAATATTATGTCCGTTTATTAAAACCTCCCCTTCTTTTGTAATTAATAATTTATTTATACATTTCAACAAAGTTGATTTTCCTGCACCACTTTTTCCTAGCACTGCTACAAAATCTCCCTTTGATATTTGAAAATTTATATCTTCTAAAACATTTATATCATTATATGACATTGTTAAATTTTTCACTATTAAATTATTGTTAGTCAAAGTATCTCTCCCATTAATATATTATAAGCATTATTATACCATTTAAAAAATAATTTTACACTGTTATAGTCTGAATTTATTAATAATTCTGATATATTGTCAAATTATAATTTTAATATTATAATTATAATAAATTTTGATAAAGGAGATTATATATGAATTTATACTTAGCTGGTGCATTATTCAATGAAGCAGAAGTTGCTCAACGAAAAAAAGAAGGAGAGCATTTAAGAAAAGCATTTGGAGACAAATTAAATATTTTTAATCCTATTGAGCAACCTTTTAATGACAACAAACAATCATTACCTACTCCTCAAGATATTTTTGATGGGGATACTAATGCTGTAAAAAATTGTGATATTTTTCTTGCTGATATTACTAATGAAGATAGTGGTGTTATGGTAGAGTTAGGAATAGCCATAGCTCTTAACAAAAAAATTATTGCTGTAAATTCTGATATAAGATTACAGTCTGCAAATAAATATGATATTCCTAGCTATGCTATGAATCATTATGTCCTAGGCGGTATTTTAAAACACGGAAAATTAGTATTTAGTTTTGAAGAAGCTATCGATGAAGTAGATAGACTTCTAAAATAATATAAAAGACAGAATTAAAATAATTCTGTCTTTTATTTGTAATGTATTATACTTCCTTAGATAATAATCAGCACTATTAATTACATAAGCTAAAATTGTTCAATTATTTTTCCTGTTTTGTAATTTTCTAATAGTAGTTTTAGATGACTTATTTGAATTAATAATTCTTTTCCGATATCTGTATCCTTAATAGTCTTTCTGTCTAGAATTTTATCAACTACTCGTTTTGTAGAAACGATATCTGTTTCATCCTTTATAGCAGTTTCTTTACTAACAAAAATATCATGCTTCATAATTTGTAATCCAAAAGAATTATAGGTTAATGTGTATCCACCATGACCAGTAGTATTATGATATGCTCTAGACATACCACCATCAATAACAATTGTTCTACCATCTGCTTTTATAGGATCTTCTCCCTTAGATGACTTAACCGGTGTATGCCCGTTTATAATATGTCCTTCTTCTGTTAAATCAAATTCTAACAATAATTTCTTACTAAATTCTGAACACTCCCTTAGTTTATAGTAAGGATTTTTTTCTTCTTTATGACTTTCTTTATCAGCTATAAAGTATCTTTCAAATGTAGTCATATCTTTTTTCCCAAAAAGTGGTGAGTACTCCCCCTGCCACAAGTAGAAAAATATATCGTCTCCTTGTTTTTCTGTACTATAAAATGATTTTCGAACTTTTTTATCAAAGAAATCAAGCATTTCTTTTCCGCTATATTTCTTATTTTTATAAGTAAATGTTTGGAAATCACCTGTTGGAGTTACTGGCATACATCCATGTAACAATAAATTTCCATTATGACATTTATACATAGCACCTTTTGACATCATAAATTCTATATGTTTATGTAATTTTTCACTAGAAACGAATAGTTCTCTTAATTTTTCTATTAATTTTATTTCGTTATTATTTAATTTATATATATCCTTTTTATCTACTGTTGGAAAATTGCAACTAGTCATTTTATATTCTTTATTTCGGACTAGAACGGTTTGTTTTTCAAAATTTATTTTATCAAGAAGTAATCTACTACTCAAATTAAATTCTGGTCTACGTTTTATCGCTAAATTTTCCAACTTAAATTGAATTATAGCTATAGCCTTATGCATTCTAGCAATTTGCAAAATTTCTTTTTCATTGTATTTATTTTTATTGTTTTTAGAAATTTTTGGCAAAAATTCTACGCAGGGATCATCTGAATAGTATGTATCACTCAAATTTAACAGACCTCTTAGTGATATTCCGTATCTATCTTCTATAATATCTAAATTATCATACCTAGCACATATTCTTAAAACATTTGCAATACAAATTAAATCTCCACAACTAGCTCCTATCCAAAGCATATCATGATTACCCCATTGAATATCTACCGAATGATAGTTAATTAATCTATCCATAATTTTATCTGGATAGGGTCCTCTATCATATATATCACCTACTATGTGCAGATGATTAACTATAAGACGTTGAATTGCATAACAAAGTTCTATTATAAATTTATCACCACGATCCAACTCCAAAATACATTGTAAAATTCTATTATAATAATTTTCTTTATCGCTAGTGTCATCCATTTTGTATAACAATTCTTCTATAATGTAGGAAAATTCATTTGGTAATATTTTTCTAACTTTTGAACGTGTATATTTGCGACCAGCAATTTGTGTAATTTCTAACAAGCGTAAAATTAATATCTTTTGAAATTCTTTGTAATCTTCGTTACTATATTCTTTTTTTAATAAAAATAATTTTTCATCTGGATAATAAATTATAGTTGACAACAAGTTTAACTCTTTTGTTGTTAATCTACTATCAAAAACATCTTTTAACTTTTCTTTAATTACTCCTGAACCATTTCTTAGAACGTGATCAAATGCCTCATATTCTCCATGAATATCACTAATAAAATGCTCTGTCCCCTTTGGTAATGATAAAATGGATTCTAGATTAATTATCTCACTAGTTACTTCATTTATATTTTTAAAATTTTTTGCTAATAATTCTAAATGTTCTTTTGTAATCATCATAACCTACTCCTAATATTAATTTTGTAATTCCATTGTAGCATTTTTTGATAACACTTTCAATATTTAAAATTATCCATCTACTAACAAAAAAACTAGAACTATTATATGTAGTTCTAGTTTTATATTTTTATTCTGGTTTATTTTCATTACTTACTGTCGGGTCATTAGCTAAGTCAGCAGTAGTTAGTTTATCTGGAAGATTTTGTAACAAATCTTCTGGAGAAAGTACCACATAATTAACAGACGCGTACAGACCTCTAGGGGATATATTAGTATTTTTATTATAATTTTTTATTAAAGGTGTTATGTAACCTTGATAATGAATATTTAAAATATCTCCTGCTAAAGGAATACTTCTTTCTAAAGTATTGTTTAATACAGAAGAAACATATTGTAAATGGCTAGGTTTTGGATAATAGTAATAAACATCATTAATAGTTGCATCATATCCACCTATTCTATGTGATACTATATTCATATCATTATTAGCAAACATAGATACTGCAGAAGTAATCTGTTTCATAGTCATATTATGGGTAACATTGTCTCCTCCAATTTGTATTAATTCATTAACTTTTGTAAGAGCATTTAAACTTTGAGCTTTATCTATAACAGCATGAATTACTTGTAATTGTCTTTGACCTCTTTCTATATCACTATCATAATATCTACTACGAGCAAATGCTAATGCTTGTTCTCCATTTAGGGTATGCCAACCTTTTTTTAACTCTACAGTTCCTTGCTCTCCATTAGCATTTTGTTCTACCATATCGAATGGTACGTAAAGATTAACTCCACCCAAAGAATCAATTACTTTCTCAAATGCCTTGAAATTTATTATAGCATAAAAATTTACAGGTGCATTTACTAAATTAGATACTGCTTCAATAGTTCCATCAGTTCCCCCATAAGCATGAGCGTGAGTTATCTTATCGAAAAAGTAAGCATTATTGTTATTACTATCTTCTTTTTCTCTCATTAAAGTTAATGAATCCCGTGGAATACTTACCATATCCATACGTTTTTGATTTTTGTTTACTGCCATATAAATTATTGAATCTGTTCTACTATTTTCTCTAGTTTGTCCTTCAGCAGCACGAGAATCATTTTCGTCAATTCCCATAACTAACATAGAAAATTTTTCAAAATTTGGATCAACTTCTGACGTGCTATTAGATTTTTTGAATCCTGACTTAATTGAATCTGCCAAATTAAAATATGTATAAGCACCAAATACAGTAACAAAAGCTAATAATATTAACAATAAACTACCTATCCATTTACGCTTTTTACCTTTTGTTCTTCTAGTGTTTCTTCTACTAGTTCTACTTGATCTAGACATATTTTCATTATTATTCTTTTGCATAATTTTCCCTCGTAATAATCATAATTAATTATTATACTACACTTAGTAATTTAATTCTACTATAAATTTAAGAACTATTAATCATTTTCTAATATTATTGAAATTATTTCTAGTCTATTATTTATACGAGTTGGAAAAGAACTATTTCCCAATCCTTGAGATACTATCATAGTCGATTGTTGTTCTTCGTATATACCATTAGTATACTTAGGAAAATATCCTTGACTAGGAGCATAAATACGTCCTATAAATGGTATATTCCACTGTCCTCCATGTGCATGCCCCGATAAAGTTAAATCAAATCCTAAATCGGCATAGAGATGAAATTTCTCTGGCCTATGTGCTAATAAAATATTATATAAATTTTCTGTATAACTAGATATTAATTGTTTTCTGTACATACTATAATAATTTTCTTTATCTTGTCTATAAAAATATTTAAAATCCTCTACACCACTTAAAGAGATCTTCTCATTTTCTCTTTCAATAATAATTTTTTTATTTGAAAGATTTACTATATTTAATTTGTCTAATTGTTCTTTTAATTTTTCATATTCGTCGGATAAGCGAATTTCATGATTCCCCGATACAAAGTAAGTCGGAGCAATATTAGAAACATTAGCAAGAATATTATATGCAATGTCTAAATTATTTCTATAACTATCTAAAATATCTCCTGTTATAACTATTATATCTGGCTTTAATCGACGAATTTTTTCAAAAAAGATAATATCACTAATTCCAACTTTTTCACAATGTATATCCGATAACTGTACTATTTTAAAGCCATTAAAATTATTTGGTATTTTTTTATTTACTATTTTATGTTCAGTTACTTTGACACATTTATTTTGTTGTAAATAAAATAAATATGCGAGCTGTGTGAACATAGCTAATCTAAAAATATTTTTATTCATTATTCTCCTTTTTATTTAATAAGTACATAAGTATATTGTATAAAATCACTAATTTAACTTGAATTGTTAACAAGTTTTCTTTATCTTATATTTTAAATATTATAAGTATAACACAATAATATTTTTTTACAAAGAGTAAAAATATTTAAATAAAATAAAATTACATTGTTCTAAATTGAACAATGTAATTTATTTTCATTTTCGTATTTGAGCTAATAATGCTGAAGATAATATTAATCCTGCACCTATTAATTGTGAAACACTCAAAGTTTCTCCTAATAAGAAATAAGCAAACATTATCGTAAATATAGGGTCTAAATAACTTAAAAATGCAACTGCATTAGTTGGTAAGTGTGCTATTGAACCAAATGTTAAAAAACACGCAAAACAAGTATGGAACACACCTAAAATTACGATTAAAATAATACTTTTTCTATCAGGAATTGTAATAGTTTCATTATTAATAATAAACACATAAATCATCATAGTTATTGCTGCACCTAATAGCTGAACAAAAGTTGTATTAAATCCATCTAAATTTTTTATTTTCTTATTAAATATAATTATAAAAGCATAGGTAACTGCTGATAAAAGTGAATATACAAGACCTTTACTAAACTGTAAAGTTGCAATGTCTAAATTAGAAATTAGGTATAAGCCTATTAAAGAGCCTATAACACAAATAATTTTCAACAAATTTAATGATTCTCTCAAAAATATAGGCGATAACAAAATTACAATCATAGGGGCTAGATAAGTAACCCATACTGCAATACTTACACTAGTGTGATTAAATGCCTCAAACAAAAATATCCAAGAAAACGCCAAAGATATCCCCGACAATAATAAATAATGAAAATTTCTAAAAATATTTCTATATTCTATCTTCCTAGAACTGAAAGTAAATATTAATAAAAATGAAATTGTTGCTATGCTAGTTCTAGATAATACTACTTGTGATCTAGGTAAATCAATATTTTTTACCATTATAGCAATGGTACCAAAAATAAGCATACCTAATATATATCTTAAATAATACATAACTCCACCCCTTAATTTTCATAATAAAAAATCATAAAATTTATAAATTAATAAATCCACATAGATTATATACTAAAAATAACCTTAATTCAAGATTTTTAGAGAAAAATAAGATGATAGATATTTATATAAATTACAATTCCCATCATCTTATTTTATTATTTAAACATTATCATCGTGAAGTTTATTTATTTTATTTGCTATTTCTGGAATAACTGTCTCTGAATTACTTAAATTTTCTGTATAAATCAATAAAATATAATCTTCTTTATTATTTCCATATACTATTGCAGTATCATTTGCTACTCCAGCTAATTGTCCGTACTTACTTGCTATTGTTTTATTATTAATACCTTCTTTTATCCACTCATTACTTTCTGACTCTTTTAAATACTCTATAACTTTAGAATATTTATCTTGATTTTCATACAGATATGTCCATACTTTTTCCATCATTGCTGGTGTTACCTTGTTTTCATTAGCCTTATCCTCTGGCATAGTAATTCCTAATTTGGACATATAATTAACCATTAATTTAATACCATTCGTTTTATTTACCAACAACATATTTGTAGCTGTATTATCTGAATACTTCAACATATTCATAATTACATAATCAAGAGGATATGTTTTCTGTTTTTCTCTATTTGTTATTTCTCCTCCACCATTCTCTAGCATGTCTGCTCTATATTCTACCATCTCATCATTAGACAACTGACCACTTTCGATTCTATCATATATATACATAGCATAGACTACTTTTGTTGTACTAGCAGCAGAGAAATAATCATTATCGTTAACACCATATCTATATCCTGATTTCATATCCTTATAAACTACTGATATTCTATTATTTTCTGTAGAATAATTATTAACGATTTTATTAATTTCCTCATCCATCTGAGATGAAGTTAATTTTACTTTTTCTTCTCTATTAGCCGTTTGTGTAGCTGTTTCATTTTCATTCGTATCTTTATTTTCTTGAACAACATTATTTTCTTTATAAAAGGTTTTTCCATAAATTTCTCTTAAATTAAAGATAGAAAATATTATCACACTACATATTAAAAATTCTAAAGCTAATATTAAATTTTTATTTTTTCTTTTCTTTATCTTTCTCTCATTATCCATACTATAAACTACCTTACAAATTTCTTATACTAAATTATACAATAAAATTATACTTTTTTATAGTAATTTTAAAAATTTTATATATTATTTTTATACAGTTCTATTATTCCTTTTAATGTCAATTCTGTATCTACATAATCAATATTATCACTATATTTAGAAATTAAATTAGACAGTCCTCCAGTAACTACAACATTAACATCTTTATTTATATCTTGTTTCATTATATTGATAATATTATCAAATTGTCCTACAAAGCCATAAAGAAGACCTGCTTTAATTTGAGATATTGTATCCATACCTAACGAAGTTGCTACATCTGTAATTTCCACTCTTGGTAATTGAGCAGCTCTATTATATAAGGCATCTGCACTTATATTAATTCCAGGACAAATAACACCACCACGATAAACCATATTTTCGTCAACATAATCAAAAGTTGTTGCTGTTCCAAAGTCCACGATAATTGCTGGTAAGTAGTTAGAAACTTTGGCACCTACTATATCTACAACTCTATCTGCTCCTAACTTACTTGTGTATGGTTCTGGTACAGTTAGCCCAGTTTTTATATTGTTAGATACTATAATAGGCTCTTTATTAAAATATTTTTTACTAAGTAACTCTAATGCAAACATCATTGTAGGTACAACACTAGATATAACTACTCCATCAAACTTATTGACATCGATATTTTTTTCTACGAAAAAATTTTTTATAATTACATACAGTTCATCTTCTGTTTTTGTATCGTCAGTAGCTATTCTCCATGAATATGTTAATTTATACTTTTTATCAAAAACCCCCAAAACTATATTAGTATTTCCAACATCTAATGCAAATATCATATTTTCTCCTAATAATTTATTTTTATATAATTTAATATACTTTCTATATATAGTTAATTATTATAACATATTATTACCTAATAATGAAAAAAATAATATTTAGAATAGTATTTTAACTATACTAAATATTATTTTTAGAAATTACTTACTAAATAATCTACTGACATCATTCCAAGTAACTGCTAGCATTAAAAGTAGTAACAATATACTGAACGTTGCAGTCATGTAATATTGAGCTTTTTTACTAATAGGCTTTCTAAATATTGCCTCATATAAAACGAATAATATCCTACCTCCATCTAATACTGGTATAGGTATTAAATTCATAAGTCCTAAGTTGACACTTAAGATTCCTATCCAGCGAAGAGTAGTTACTAGTCCACTTTGTGCAGCTATTGTTGAGAGTTCATAAATAGCTACCGGACCTCCTAGTTGATTTAAACTAAATCCTCCACTAAATATTGAGGCAAATAAACCGAGTATCCCTTTGAAAATTGCAGTACTATATGACAATGTTTCATTAAATCCTTTTGTAATAGATTTAATAAATTCGTGCTCTTTCTTTACAGTAATACCTATAGTATATCTTTTTTGTTCTTCACCATTTTCCGTTTTAACTATAGATTCAGAAGGTGTTAATTGTAAATTTTCTTCTTTACCAGCTCTATCAATTTTTAAATTAATTTGATTCCCATTAGATTTTAGTATATTTGTTGTTAGACTAGACCAACTATCAATGCTTTCTCCATTTATTTCCTTTACAACATCATTTGGCTGTAATCCTGCTTGTTGTGCAGGGCTATTCTCTGTAACCTCCCCTATGATTGGCTCTGATACAGAATAACCATTAGCAAATGTTAAACCTATAAAAATAAATAATGCTAAAACAAAATTCATAAAAGGACCTGCTATTAAAGTAACAAGTTTCTTCGGCCAAGAATGAGAAGAGAACATTCTTTCAACTGGAGCTATTTGTTCTTCCATTCCAGAAAAAACGACACAAGCATCTTTTCTAACAGTAAATTTCTCTAAATCTTGACCACTATTAGTAAATCCTTCAATAAATAAATTATATGTTAAATCATATTCATTAACTTCTATCTGTAACAAGTCAATGTCATTACTTTTATCTAATATTATTTTTTCAACTTGATTACTATCATCTAATTTTAATAAAATTTGCATACCCTTCTTTATATCGTATGGTGATACTTCGTTATTAAAATCAAATACATTATCGGGCATTTTTACATAACCGCCAATAGGTAACAACCTTATTGTAAAGTTAGTTTCTCCTATTTTTTTATGAAAAATTTTAGGACCAAACCCGATGGCAAACTCCTGACATAAGATACCAGATCTTTTTGCTGCAATAAAATGTCCTAACTCATGGACAGTTACAACAACAAAAAAAACTATTATAAATACTATTATTCCTTGCATCAAATTCTCCTTTATTAATTTATTAATATTAACATTGTTAATAAAATAGGTGTGGCTAAAATCACAGAATCAAATCTATCAAATATTCCACCATGTCCTGGTAATATATTACTACTGTCTTTTACTTTATATTCTCTCTTAAATGCTGATTCAATTAAATCTCCTATTTGTCCAAATAAACTAACTAACAAAGTAACAGCTACAGCTATTATAATATTTTGAAAAATATTTGTCATAAAAAAGAAGTATAGTGCTACTAACATTGATGACAATAACCCTATAATAGACCCTTCAATAGATTTATTAGGACTAATATTGGGTGATAATTTACGTTTTCCAAACTTCATACCACCAAAATAAGCACCACTATCTGTAACCCAAATCGTAATCAATAAATATAAAATAATTGCTAAGCCATATCCTCTTAGTAAATATAAAGAATAAAATCCAATAGTTACATACACTGATAAAAATATAATTGTAGCAATTTGCCCTACTTTAATTTCGTGTTTACTTATAACTACAGTTATTAAAAGCATAACTACTAATACTAATAATATTGCAATAAAATATTCGCTAATTATATAATTTTTTAAAAAAATTAAAATAGATATTAAATCTAGTAAAATTAATATTATTAAATTCAATTTTCTAAACACTATTTTTGTTATTTCATAATTTGCTAATAAGGCCAATACAACAGTCGCAAATAAAAAATAATCTCTGCCTACTATTAAAAAAGGTATAAAAAGAACTAAAGCTATTATCGCTGTAATTATTCTAGTTTTCATTTAAACCTCCATATCTTCTATCACGCATTTGATAAGAAAGTAAAGCTTTCTTAAATTCTTCTTCTGTAAAATCTGGCCAAGCACAATCTACAAATAAAAATTCACTGTATGCTAGTTGCCATAATAAAAAATTAGAGATACGTTGCTCTCCGGATGTCCTAATAAGCAAGTCTGGATCTGGATAATCTTTAGTGTACAATTCTTTACTAACTGTATCTTCTGTTATATCATCAAATAATAATTCATTATTTTTATACTTTTGAGCTATACTTTTAATCGCATATAGCATTTCTTTTTTTGATCCATAATTTAAAGCGAAAATCAACTTCAAGCCTGTATTAGCTTCTGTCTTTTTTAAAGCATTATTAACTGCTATCTTTGTATTATCTGGTAACTCTTCTATGTCGCCAATAACCTGTACTTTTACATTATTCTCCATTAATTCTGGCATAAAACTATCAAACATTTTTTCTGGAAGACTCATCAAATAATTTACTTCTGTAGTAGGTCTAGACCAATTTTCTGTCGAAAAAGCATACAATGTAAGATATTCTATACCTAATGAAGATGCAAATTTTGTAATTTTTTTTACAGTTTGCATACCCTCATAATGTCCTTTAATTCTAGGTAAATTACGACTTTTAGCCCATCGACCATTACCATCCATAATTATCGCTATGTGTTTAGGTATTTTTGTTAAGTCTTGCTCTTTTATGCTCTGTTTTTTACTATTTTTAAAAAAGCTAAACATATAACCTCCAAAATATTTAATAATTAACTTTTTAATTATATCACAAATGTACAAAAAAATATAGTAAACTTAAATAGCATCTACTATTAACTGAGCTTAATACACAACATTAATAACAAAAGCAGTAGAAAATTTAATCTCTACTGCTTTTTATTAAGATACTAAGCTACTAATCCTCTAATAGCACTTCTATCAACTTTTATTTCTGTCTTTGGAGCTATGCGTAACATAACTGTTGCTGTTCCTATTTCAGCTATTTCTCCATATAAACCAGCAAATGTAACTACATTATCTCCTACTTTTAATGAATCTTGTAACATTTTTAATTCTTTATTACGTTTATTTTGAGGTCTTATCATAAAGAAGTACATAAACGCAAATAGAACTATCATCATTATAATACTATACATACCTTGCATAAAATTAATCTCCTTCTATATTCAATTACTACTATATTTTACTATATTGTTAATAAAAAATAAATAGATTACTAAAAGTTTTTAGGATTTTTTGCATTTAATCCATATTTTTCAAAAAATTCTTCTTTATAATCTAACAGTCTATCCTCCATTATAGCTTGTCGAATATTTTTCATCATATTTAATAAAAAATGTATATTATGCGTAGTAGTTAATCTAGCACCAAATATTTCATCAGCTTTAAACAAGTGTCTTATGTACGCACGTGTATAATTTTTACAACAATAACAATCACATTCTGGATCTAATGGCGTAAAGTCTGTCGCATATTTAGCATTTTTAATTACTACTCTTCCTTGTGATGTCATACAAGTTCCATTTCTAGCTATTCTTGTTGGTAGTACACAGTCAAACATATCAATCCCTCGTAAGACTCCTTCAAAGAGTGCATCTGGCGATCCTACTCCCATTAAATACCGTGCTTTATTGGTTGGAAGTAATGGTGTGGTTTCTTCAAGAACTCTATACATCTCCTCTTTAGGTTCTCCTACCGATAATCCTCCTATAGCATATCCTGGAAAATCCATACTAACTAAATCTCTAGCACTTTGTTTTCTCAAATCATTAAAGCCTGCACCCTGAACTATTCCAAATAGCGCTTGTTTCTTTATATTTTTATGTGCTTCTAGGCAACGTTCTGCCCAACGTGAAGTTCTTTCTACTGACTGGCGTATATATTTATAATCATGGTTGAAATCTGGACATTCATCAAATGCCATCATAATATCACTACCTAATGAATTTTGAATTTGCATTGCTTTTTCTGGAGATAAAAATAATTTTTCTCCTGATAAATGATTTTTGAAATGAACACCTTCTTCTTCAATTTTTCTAAAATCACTCAATGAAAATACTTGAAATCCTCCCGAATCAGTTAAAATACTACCATCATAATTCATAAATTTATGAAGCCCGCCCGCTTGTTCTATTATTTTTTCACCAGGTCTTAGCCATAAGTGATATGTATTTGATAATATTATATTTGCACCCATACCTTTTACTTCTTCTGGGGACATAGTTTTTACCGTAGCTTGTGTTCCTACTGGCATAAAAACAGGTGTTTCAAAACTACCATGAGGAGTATGAACAATTCCTAATCTAGCACCTGATTGTTTGCACGTTTTTATATGTTCATACCATACTGCATTTTCTTTTATATCTCTCATTTTATTCTCCTAACTTTATTTAATAAACATTGCATCTCCAAAGCTAAAAAATCTATATTTATTTTCAACAGCTATATTGTACAATTTTAGCATATTTTCTCTATTATAAAAAGCACTAACTAACATAATTAATGATGACTTTGGTAAATGAAAATTAGTAATCAAATTATCCACACATAGAAATTTGAATCCTGGATATATAAAAATGTTAGTCCACCCTGAGCTTTCTTTCATTAAGCCGTTATTATCTCTAGCAACCGTTTCTAAAGTTCTTGTAGTTGTAGTTCCTACAGCGATTATTTTTTTACCATTTGACTTCGTTTTATTAATTATATCAGCAGTGTTTTTATCAATAGTATAATATTCTGAATGCATAATATGTGATTTTATGTCCTCAACAACTACTGGTCTAAATGTTCCTAAGCCTACGTGAAGTGTTATATACGTTATATTTACACCTTTTTTCTTAATATTTTCTAGCAAATCATTTGTAAAATGTAATCCCGCCGTTGGTGCCGCCGAACTTCCTATTTCCTTAGAATATACTGTTTGATATCTCTCTTTATCATCTAAACGCTCTTTTATGTAAGGAGGTAATGGCATAGTTCCTAATTCATCTAATCTTTCTTGGAAAATTCCTTCAAATATAAATCTAAAATGACGAAAGCCATCATCTAAAACTTTAGTACATTCCGCTTTCATTATACCTGCAAAATCTACAATGCTTCCTTCTTTAATTCTTTTTGCAGGTTTTACCAAACATTCCCATTCTGTACCAACAGTATTTTTTAATAATAGTACTTCTATAGAAGCTTTTGTATCAATTTTTTCACCAAATAGTCTAGCTGGCATAACACGTGTATTATTTAAAACTAAGGTATCTCCTTCATTTAAATATTCAATTATATTAGTAAATTGTCTATGATAATATTCTCCACTCTCTTTATCTATTACTAGCAATTTACTAGAATCTCGTTTTTCCAAAGGAACTTGAGCTATCAAATTCTCTGGTAAATAAAAATCAAAATCTTCTAATTTCATTAATATTCTCCTAAAAACTTTATTTCATTAAAAAAAGCGACGTTATTTGCCGCCTCTAATATATTTTGTATGTGATAATAAATTCATTACTATTCCTAATCCTACACTGAACACAAGCATAGAACTACCCCCTGAACTAAAGAACGGAATAGGAACTCCCGTCATAGGTATTGATCCAGACACTCCCCCTATATTTACTATAGTTTGAACTAATAATAAACTTGCAAAGCCAATGGCTAATAGAGAATCAAATGTACTTCTAGAGCCTAAGCCTGCACCCATAACCTTTATTATTATTACTAATAATAAAAATACAACTAATAATACTCCTACATATCCTAATTCTTCAGCCACAACTGCTATTATAAAATCTGTATGGGCCTCTGGTAGATAACCTAATTTTTGAATAGAATTTCCCAAGCCTTTCCCAAACAGTCCACCGTTTCCAAAAGCTATCATAGAGTTAACAATATGATTACTAGCTTCACTATTACTACCAAAAGGATCCAAAAATGCATTAATTCTATTAACACGATACGATGTTCCACTAGATAATAATGTATAAAATAATCCACCAAAAATTATTCCTACAAAAGATAGTATCATAAGGTTAAATAAATTTTTAAAACTTATATTCGAACAAAAAATCATAATAGCCATAACTATACTAGTAAGAAGAAATGTTCCAGTATCATTTTGTAAAAATATAAAAAATAATATAGTTATTGGTATTATAAATAAAGATGTCATCTCTTTTATTGTAGTTGGTTTTCTTAAAACTTCCTTACGAGAATCAACTATAAAAGATAAGTACGCTATTATGTACATCTGAGCAATAGTAGATGGTTGAAAAGTTAATCCACCTATACTTATCCAAGAATAAGCTCCATTGATACTAGTTCCCATTAATCTCGGTAATATTAAAAGAATAATTAAAGGAACGAATAACAATTCATACACTTTTTTATATTTCAAAAACTTATAAGACACTGCCACTGCAAAAAAGATATATGCTATAAAAGATAAAACTGCCCATATAGCCTGTCTTTTAAAAAAATAATTTTCTGCTACTGGTTTATAGTTTGTAAATATTCCATATTGATTACCTATCATACTGGCACTGTAAACCATTATACAACTTAATACTAATAAGGTAATTAAAGATAAAGTAACAAAAATATCTGCTTTAGTAAAAATATTTTTAATTTTTTTTAAAAAGCTCATACCAACCTACTTACTAACTTTCTGTTCTAAATTCAAATACATATTATTAAGTTTATATTCTAGCTCTCCTAAAACAATATTAGAATATTCTTTAGACAATAACCCTACCTCTACTGCTAGTTCTAATTCTTTAGATATTCCGTATAGTTGAGTATCTATTACATCTTGGTATAATGGACATTCTCTATATTTTTTCAAAGATAATTGTGCTTCTATTAAATCTTCTATTCTTTTTATATCTTTTTCTATTTTATTTTTTACTTTTATACTAAAAATATTATCTTGCATATACACACCCTCTTACTATGCTATTAATCTTTTTTCTTTTTTTATAATTGTAATTGCACGTAGAAAATCATCTTGCGAAATAAGTGACAGTCTATATAATTCACGAATTTCAAATTCAACTAACTGTAGTAAGTGTTCTCTATTTCTCATATAAACAATTATGTCAAATGATTTTAATAATTGTTGAACATCATAAAAATTAATCATTTTTCCACTCCTTTACTTAGATGATAATTCTGCTCTGAAATTTTTGTAAATATCATTATTACTATCAAGTTTTATAGCTTTTTCTATATATTCTAGACTCTTAGATTTATTAGACTCCGATCTTTCTATTAATGCCAATTGATAGTATAAAGGGGCAAATTCACTATCGAAATTTATACCATCCAAAAATATTTTCTTTGCTTCATCAACAGATGATATGCTAATCTTTATTAGACCTAATTCATAATAAGTTAATGCAGACTTATTATTTGAATTTAATTCTTTTTCCATAGTTTCAGATGTAGTATCACAAGAATTGTCTAAAATTTTCTTTTCATATTTTGCTAAATTGTAGTTATTAACTTTTGATTTAAGATCAAAACCAAATAAAATTAGTAAAAATCCTGCTAAAATTGTAATAAGAATAACAGAATAAGAAATAATTAAATTCCATTTTCTTAACAGTAATAACTGTAAAAATATACCTAACACAAAAGAAAACATATAAATTCCCAACTGCATTTCTATAAAAAATGAAGAGACTACTATATAAATAACAGAAATTGCTAAAGTATATATTGTTTTTATATCATTTCCTCGCTTATTTAACTCTACTATAAAAAAAGAGCCAAGTAATCCAAAAAATGCTAGGCTAATACTGTTTATATACGTACTATAACCAAATAATAAAAACAAATTACCTATAAAAGTTATTAACAGCAAAATAGAAATACTAGAAATCAAATTTATTTCTTCACCAAACAATAGTGAACATAAAAAAATAAAAGCAGTTATAAATACTAATTGATTAATATTATCAAACACTAATATACTAGTAAATAATCTAAAAAATTCTCCTGATATTATAGATTGATAATTATATTCTAGAAATTTATATAAACTCAAATTATTATTGCTATAATATAATATTAAAAAATTAATTGAAAATAATAAAATAAAGACAACTGATAAAAAATTAAAATGAAAATTTATTAGATAATTTGAATTTTGTTTATTTAAATAGCCATCAATAACTCTATTTTTATATCTGTCTGTTTGCACTGATAAATCAACAAATTTTTCATCCTTGTTACTAATAAATTTATTCTTATTTTTTTCCGATAAAATAACTCTTTCAATTAATAAATCATTTGAAATTTTATATTTTTTGTATTCTTGAATACTATCATCACTTTCAGAAGATACATAAAGAACTTTTATTTTTAAACTGCTTAATTTAAAAACTTTTCTCAATCTTTGTTCATTTTTTATTATATTGTATACACTAGCATCAACTTCTGATTTTCTTATATCTGAATTATAAATAAATCTCACTAATTCATTATCATGATTAATTAACCAAACGTCTTTTTTTTCTGGTCTATAATGAATTACTTCATAATGATAGTTATTAACATATAAATATATTATCTTCCAAAATTTACTTTCATTCATTTTCAATACCTTTAATGAATAAACTTAAATAGCCAATAGCTATTTAAGTTTAACTTTTACAACTTCCTCATTGAAGTCGACATCACTATTTTCTTTTGTAAGTTCCACAGACTCAACTGCATCCATATTAGTTACGATGCAAGGAATAACTGTTGATTTTGCTTTTTCTTCTACTAATGCCAAATCAAAAGTAACTAATACATCTCCTACAGAAACCATATCTCCTGCTTGAACATGGGCTTCAAACCCTTTTCCTTGCATATGAACAGTTTCTAAACCAATGTGTATTAATACTTCTATACCACTAGCTGTTTTTAATCCTACTGCATGTTTAGTTGGGAAAACTTGAATTACTTCTCCAGCCACTGGCGATACAACTTTTCCTTCTGTTGGAATAATTGCAAAACCATCTCCCATCATTTTTTGTGCAAAAACTGGATCTGGAACTTCTGTTAAATTAACAGCTTTTCCTTTAGAAAAAGCAACTATACTAACTTCTGATACTTTTTCTTCTTTTTTTCCGAATAAATTTGAAAATAATCCCATTTTAAACTCCTTTAAAACTCTATATTTATATTTATTATTCTAACATATATAAAATTAAAACTCAATAAAATATCTTGTAATAGTAAAAATAAAATCGTTTTTACTATTTTTATTAAATTATAACTTTAAAGTTTTTTAATAATACTACTAGCCTACTATAAATAACATGTTATATTCGCATAATAAAAAGGCAGCTAACTACCTTTTTATAAAGTAAAAATTAATTGTCTTCATCCAACTGTTCATCAATATTTTCAGTATAGAAAAGACCGTAAATATATTGTTCAGGATCGAATACCTCTAAATCATTAATATTTTCTCCTAATCCTACTAACTTAACAGGAATATCTAATTCTTTTTTTATAGCTATTACGATACCGCCTTTAGCAGTACCGTCAAGTTTTGTTAAAATAACTCCTGTAACATCACTTACTTCTTTAAACGTTTTCGCTTGTAATATTCCATTTTGACCAGTAGTCGCATCTATAGTTAGTAGAACTTCGTGTGGAGCATCAGGAACTTCTCTTTTAATTATTCGTACAATTTTCTCTAATTCTTTCATCAAGTAATCTTTATTTTGCAAACGTCCGGCAGTATCACATAATAGTACATCTACTCCTTTTGCTTTTGCAGATTGAATAGCATCAAATATCACAGATGCGGCATCTGCTCCTTCGTGAGATTTTATAATATCTACTTCACTGCGTCTCGCCCAAACTGCCAGTTGATCTATGGCCCCCGCTCTAAAAGTATCACCAGCAGCTAACATAACTTTTTTTCCTTCTTTTTTTAAATTATGCGCTAACTTACCTATAGAAGTAGTTTTTCCAACACCGTTAACTCCAACGAATAAATAAATAGTTAATCCTTCATTATTTATATTAAGATCAACTTTACTAGTACCTTCCATATATATTTCTACTAATTTCTCTACAATCATATCTTTTAAATCAGCAGGATCTTTTAAATTTTTTCTTTGTGATTCTTCTTTTAGGTAATCTACTAATTCCAATACTGTATTGTAACTGACGTCTGATTGTATTAACAATTCTTCCAAATCGTCAAAGAACTCTTCATTGATCTCTCTATATGAGCTAATTAAATTATTTAGTGCATTAGAAAAATTATCACGTGATTTTTTTAAACCTTTTTTAAATTTTTCTGTTATTAATTGACTTTCTACTAGTTCTTCATATTCTTCTATAGATATAAGTTCTTCAACTAATTCTTCTTTTTTGGAAAATTTATTTTTTAATCTATCTAAAAAGCTACTCATTTATATAATTATCCTCCAATATGTTTTTTAATTCTAAAGGCAAAATATAACTTACACCTTTTTCTTTCATGGTTACACCATAAAGTTTATCCATTTGTTCCATAGTTCCTCGTCTATGCGTTATTACTAAAAACTGATTTTCTACTGAATATTGTTTTAAAAAATTAGCAAAACGTAAGACATTAACTTCATCAAGTGCCGCTTCTACTTCATCTAAAATAACAAAAGGAGAATTTCTTATTTCCAATATAGCAAATAACAAACTAATAGCTGTTAAGGCTTTTTCTCCACCTGATAAAAGAGATAATTTTTGTAATTTTTTACCGGGCGGACTAGCCTCTATGTTAATACCAGTAGTTAAAATATCTCTTGGCTCCTCCAATGTCATTTTTGCATAGCCACCATTAAATAATATCTTATAAATTCTATCAAAATTACTTGCAACTTTCTTAAATGTATCTAAAAATCTAGTTTCTACTTCTTTATCTATTTCTCTAATAGTTTCCTGTAATTTTTCTTTAGATTGTAACAAATCATCTATCTCAATTTTATAAAAATTGTATCTTTTTGCTATTTCTTCATACTCCTCAATAGCATCCAAATTAACATTACCCAGTTCTAAAATTTTATTTTTTAGAATGTCAACATCTCCCTTATAAGTTGATATTTCTTGAATGCTTATATCTGAAAATTCATCTTCTACTTTTTCGTATGTTGTGTTGTATGTATTAACTAAATAAGATACTATTTGCTCTACTTTTATTTCTAATTTTGTAGATTGTAATTTTATATTTTCTAATTTTATTATAATTTCTTCTAAATAGCTATTATGTTTTTTTAATTCTCTATCTAATTTTTCCTCTTCTTGATATAAATTGTCTTTTTGAATTTTCAAATTAGATAGTTTTTCTTGTAGCAACATTAGTTGCCTATCTACTTCTAATAGTTTTTCTATATTTTCTTCTTTATTAAATTGTGTTTCTTCTTTATCTAGAAACTCTAAATTTTCATTTACTTTAGCAATTTGTTTATCTAAATATTCTAAATCTTCCATTAATGATACTTTATAATCATTTTTACTTAATATACTTTCTTCCAAAGTTTCTTTCTCTACTAACAAATTATTCATTTCTTTTTGTAGCAATTTAGTATCTGTAGATAGACGCTGCTTCCTGTCATTTTCTTCACTTAGTTGTATATTTATTTTTTGTAATTGATCTTTCAAAAGATTTAATTTTTCATTTATGCTTGACTCAGAATTTATTTTAGAATTTTCTCCTTCATAATCTTTCAATTTGTAAATTTCATTTTCAAGATTATTTTTTAATTTGTCTATGTTTTCCAATAATAATTGCTCTTTTAATGTTATTTCTTTTATTAATATATCAAATTCTTGTGCTTTAAATTTGCTATTATCTAAGTCTACATCGTTATTAATTAATTTATTTTCAACTTCAATTAAATTTTGTTTTAATTTTTCTAATTTAAGATCAATTTGTAATAAATTATTAGCAATCTCATCTAGTTCAGCTTTATTTTTTACAATAGAATTATTATTTTTATAAATAGCTCCTCCTGTTACAGAACCTCCACTATTTATAATTTGACCGTCTAATGTAACAATTCTATATTTAAAATTTAGTTTTCTAGCCAATTTATTACCATTTTTTAAATTATCCACAATAATTACTAATCCTAATAAATAACTTATAATACTTTTATAATCATTATTATAGGTAACTAAATTACTTGCTATATCTATATAACCTTCTTCATTTTTTATTGTTTCTAATATATTATTAGGAATGTTTCTTGATATAATGTTCTTTAATGGTAAGAAAGTCGCTCTTCCTTTGCCTGTCTTTTTCAAATGATCTACACATTTTCTAGCAATATTTTCATCATTTACTATAATATTCTGTTGTGTCGTAGATAACGCTATATCCAAAGCAGTAGTGTATTTATTATCAAAATTTATTATATCACCCACTGTACTATGAACACCTTCAATATTACTTTTTAATATCTCTTTTACTCCATTGTTATAATAATTTAAATTACTATTTTGATTTTCTAAAAATTCTTTCTTATTGAAAAAGTTTAATTTTAGCTCTTCACCTTTGTTAATCTTCTCCAAAAGATTTCTATGATTTTCTCTATTAAAAACTTTTTCTTTTTCTAAACTATTAATATTTTCTAACAATTTTTCGTATTGAGCTGATATTTCAATTTTATCATTTTTTAATATATTAAGTTCTTTATTTTTACTTTCAATATCATTTTTTAAATTGTTAATTTCTAGGTTTACTATTTCTATATTGTTATTCGTATTATTCTTAATCTTATCAAGTAAAGTAAGTTCATTTTGTAACTTAGATTCTTCATTTATCAAGTTAAAATATTGTTCTTTTAAATCTTCTATTTTATTATCTATTATATCTACAGAGTTATTATTAATATTATCGTACTCTTTTAATTTATTTTTTAAAATTTTTAATTTATTTTTTCTTTCTAGTATATCTTCTGTAACTAATGTAACTCTTTCTTCTAACTGTGACTTTCTGAAGATAAATTCTTTTTTATCTTCATTTAGTTTCTTTTCATTTGCATTTTTGTTATTATTACGCTCATCAAATAATGTTATTAATGATTGTAATTGTTCTTTAATCTTAATAAGCTTTATTTCTTCTTCTTTATTTTGGTTATAATGATTATCGCAATTAAGAAGATCTTTTTTTAATTGTTCTAATTTTTCTGTTATAACTAAAATATTATTATCTATCTCAGCTTTTTCTTTTAAGTTTTTATCATTACTCTCAGATAGTTGTTCTAACTTTTCTTGATAGTATTTTACATCATACACTTTTAAATAAATATCTTTAGATCTTAGTTCATTATTATATTCAAGATATTTATTAGCTTTTTCCTTTTGTTTTAATAATTCATTATGTCTTGCAGTAACTTCTATAAAAATATCATTTAATCTTTTTATATTATCTGTAGTTTTATCTAATTTATTATTAGCTTCTTTCTTTTTATTTTTATATTTTAAAATTCCTGCAGCTTCTTCTATAATTATTCTTCTATCCTGTGCTTTAGATGAAAGAATACTCTCTACTTTGCCCTGTGTAATTATGCTATAGCTCTCTTTATTGATTCCTAAATCAAAATAAACATCTGTAATTTCTTTTAATTTAGATTTTTTTCCATTTAAATAATACTCACTATCTCCATTTCTATAAAGACGTCTAGTTATAATTTTATCCTCATCATTTTGCAAAGAAAATGTTAACGATACTTCTGCAAAATTTTTACTTCGTTTTTCTTCTGTTCCAGAAAAGATAACATCTTTCATACTACTACCACGTAAATTTTTTGCGGATTGTTCTCCCAAAACCCACCTAATAGCATCAATTATATTACTTTTACCAGAACCGTTAGGACCCACAATACCTATTAAATTGCTGTCTAATTTGAAGACTGATTTTGATTGGAATGATTTAAAACCTTGTAATTCTATCTGTTTTAAATTCATATAAATTAAAACTCCTTAAAATATTTTAAATAATTTAATGCTTCTTTAGCTGATAATTGTTCTGATTCTTTTTTACTCTTAGCTGTTCCTGCTCCTAGTTCTTTATCGTTTATTTTCACACAACTAGTGAACGTTTTATCGTGTGACGGTCCACTATCATCAATTAATTCATATCTTACACTTCCTAATTTTTCTTTACTTATATATTCTTGTAACACCGTTTTGTAATCTATAAATCCAAAATAATTGCTATCATCTATTTCTTTAAATAAAGTATTTTCAAGAAAAATTTTTACAACATCAAGACCTTTATCTAAATATAAAGCACCTATAAAAGATTCAAAAATATCAGCAAGAAGTGCTGGACGTTCTCTACCTCCTATTTTCTCTTCACCTTTACCTAGGAGAATATAATTATTAAAATTTAATTGTAATGCATATTTCACCAGAGTTGGCTCACAAACTACTGACGCTCTAATTTTGGTTAATTCTCCTTCTGATAATTTAGGAAATTTTTTGTACAAATAATCACTTATTGCTAACTCCAATGTAGCGTCACCCAAAAATTCTAAACGTTCGTAGTTACTATTTTTTGATAGACTTCTATTTTCATTAATATAAGAAGAATGCGTAAATGCCATCAAATAACATTTTTTTATTTCTATATCTAAATTAAATTTTTTATTTAAAGTATTAAATAGATTTTGTAGTTTTTTCATTTCTTCCTCCTTTCTGTTATAGTCCAATTAATTATAACACAAGTTATTATCAATAACAAAAAAGTTCTAACTTAGTCAAACTAAATTAGAACTCATTCTACGTACAAAAAATGGGGCGGCTGACGGGAATCGAACCCGCGAATGTCGGAACCACAATCCGATGCGTTAACCACTTCGCCACAGCCGCCATAAATAAAAAAATTGAGATTTATAAATGGCGGTCCCGACGGGAATCGAACCCGCGATCTCCTGCGTGACAGGCAGGCGTGATAACCGCTACACCACGGGACCAAAATAACAATCTCAATTCAAATGGTGACCCGTACGGGATTCGAACCCGTGTTACCGCCGTGAAAGGGCGGTGTCTTAACCACTTGACCAACGGGCCAAAATTACGGAGTAGGAGGGATTTGAACCCTCGCGCCAGTTTCCCGACCTACACCCTTAGCAGGGGCGCCTCTTCAGCCTCTTGAGTACTACTCCAAGCTCCACAGGCAGGACTCGAACCTGCGACCCTCTGATTAACAGTCAGATGCTACTACCAACTGAGCTACTGTGGAATATTTAGTTCTGTTAACAGAACATTTATTATTATACATAGTTTATATATAAATGTCAATACTTTTTTAAAATTTAATGTGTTGTTTGATATAAAAGATAAAAATCAGAGACATAATAGTACATCTCTGATTCTATTTATTATCTTCTTTTGTTTTTTTTGTTTGAAACAAGTGTTACTTTATTTTCGTCAAAGTTACTTTCTTTAGATTGTTTCTCTGGAACATAAGGTGGGAATAATAGATATCCTATATATGTTTGAACTATTAAGAATAATCCCCCTATTATATAGTACAACCCTACCGCACCAGCAACAATAAATGAAAATCCTGCTATCATTATTGGGCTTATCCATTGCATTGTTTTCATTTGATTAGCCATAGCCTCTTGTCCTGGTTGAACTGGTTGTGGATTTAACTTCATAGTCATTTGAATCTGAATAGCATATACTATAAACGCTATTATCGGTAAGATATATGACCTTGATCCTAAATTGAATATTCCTAAAAATGTAGCTTCTTTAATCCCTGCTGAATAATAAGGATTTAAAAGCGTAAAATATAAACCTGTCATTACTGGCATTTGCAGTAATATAGGTAGACATCCTCCAACACTAAGTGGCATTGCATTATATTTTCGCATAATTGTCATTTGCTCTTTTTGCAACTCCATCTGTGCTGTTCTTATACGCATCTTATCTTCATTAGTTATTGCACGCACTTCTTCTTTTTTTAATTCTGACAATTTATCCTGAACAACTGTTAATTCTGGACGTGCTTTCTCCATACCTATTTTTGAATCTCTTTGTTTTTTCGTATTATACAGCATAAATGGCATTACTATTAATCTTACAACAATTGTAATAATAATAATAGATAATCCCCAATTACCAACTAAGTCGTATATCCATCTTAAAAATAAATCCATAGGTTTTACAAATGCTTCATAAAACCAACCGTCTCTATCTTCAGCAGAACAACCAGTTAGCGTTATTGTAGTAAGAAGAAATAACGTTAAAACTGATATTTTTTTCTTCAAAATTTTTCTCCTTTTAATATATTAATTTCTAAACATAGATTATACCAAATATTTGACAAATCGTCAATAATAGACTATGTTGTAACATTCGATATAATTCATTACTCTCTTATAGTTTTTATAATTTCCAACTCTATAATTCCTTGTTTATTAATAATTCTTTAATTTCCTTACTATTTCCTTTAAGTTCTTCTTCTGTTAGTCTTTCATTTTTAGCATACAAGTATAATTCATTTAATTCTTTATTTTTACTTTCAATAGAATAATCAAATTTATAAATTTTTTCTATTGCTATTAATATATTATCAATATTTATATCCATAAATTTTTTAAATTCGATAGAATTTAATATTTTATATGTGTCACTTCCATGAACTTTTTTATTTTTATTCACTCTTAACATCATTATTTTACTAGTATCTTCATAAAAGTCTTCATTTAACAATACATCAATATTTGTTAGCCCTCGTAATCTACTATCTTTTATAATATCAGAATCATTTTTAGAGATTTTTCTATAAAATATACCTAGTATTTGCTCTATTTTAATTTCTTCCAAAATAACTGCTAGCAAATATGTTAGTATTTGAGATTCTTCTCCATTATAAAATTTAGGATAAGAGAAATCTGTCTCACTACTCTTGTAATCAACTAATAAGTATTTATTATCTTTTTCATCTATTCTATCTATTTTTCCAACAAAACTTATCGTAGGAATATTGTACTCCCTATTTAAATTAATTATTATATTTTTTTCATCACTATTACAACTTATTTTATCTTTTTCTATTATGAATTTAAATTCTTTTTCTACTTCTTTAATTTTATATCCTGATATAGCAACATAATATATTTCCGATATAATAGTATTAATTATTCTATTAATAATATTGTTTAGTATGTACGAATTAATTTTATTAGAATTTATTATTGCCATAAAATCTATTATATTTTCATTGTTAGTATTATTAATAACTTGTGCTACTAATTTTCTCGTAGTTAATATGTACTTACTCTCATTAAATTGATCTATTTCTTCTAAGTTAGTAATACGCTCCCCCTGCTCTACAATATATTCAGTAACACGCTTATCTTCCATTACTGCGTGGTAAAAATTACCTTTATTAAGGGCATTTATACTATAACCATCTTCTTGATATATTCCTAAAATTCTTTTAACAAAAAATATGTACGGACTACTAAAATAATCTTTAATTTTGCTACTACTAAACTTAGAAAAATTTTTGTTATTTTCCAAATAATTCTGTATATTAGCAGTAGATAAAAAGAAATTATATACTTCTTTCAAATTTTCTACATAATTATTATTGTATTCTAAGTTATCATCATAAATTTCATCCACTAGCTGATTATCAATATTATATTTTTTCATATTAATGTTATATTTATTTGTTATACTATATTTACTATACTGACGTAATATCTCTTTTAGCTGAATGTAAATAAAATTATTTTCCAAATCTATAGTATCTCTAGTCATAGTAAAGTAGCTGTTAATTAACTTTCCGTATATGTAATTAAATTCCTGCTCTGTATAGAAATCAGATAAATTATTTTTATAATACTCAATATTATTTATATTGAACTTTAAAATTTTATCTGTATTTTGAATTTTTATATTTTCAAAAATATTTTTTATATTATTTAGATAAATAGAATCGTATTGCTCCTTATAATTAATATCTAGTTTGCTATAACTTATTATTACTTTGTCACTTGATCTGCTTAAAGCTATGTAGCTTACAAATTCCTCATCTATTAATAAATTTTGTGAGGTTGGTGATAAAAATATATTTTTATCAATAAATTTCTTTTTATCAATATCATCTAATATTGAGTTATCATCGATTTTTCGGGGAAGAACATTTTTATTAAAACCAATAACAAAAACTACTTTTTTATTTTCAATTTTAGCCAAATCCATAACAGACATAATTATGACATCGTTGATAATAGGAATAGATCTGTATTTAATTTTTTTTATTGTGGTTAAAAACAACTTACAAAAATCTGAAAATTTAACACTATAACTTTCTAAATTTTTTTGTAAATTATCAAGAATTACCAAAAATTTTTTATATACTTGTCTATCAATACTCTCTACTTCTAATTCTTCTATAGTATCATAACTAGATTGTTCTTTTTCTAACAACATTTTCACATCAAAGTAATCTAACATATTCGCAATTTGTTTTACATATTGTTCAACTGTTTTAGATTTTCTTATTTTTAAGATTTTAGAATTTATTTCTTGCAAAATGTATTTTACTATTTCTAATTGAAGTGTAGAATATTTTTTTCCTTTTCTTAAAAATAATTCATTATCAAGATCATTTACCTTTTTTACTAATTTGCTTTTTAATATTTTTTCTACATCTTCTATACTTAAATCTTTAATATTAGTTGCTATTGTCTCATTATCATTTTGATATTTTTTTAGCAAAGTTTTCTTATCATCTGTTAAATTAATATCTTTTGTAGTAACAAACAATGCTTTTTTTTCAAAATTTTTTGTGACTTTGAAATTGTCATAACAAATATAATTTAAAGCATATCTTTTATAAATATTGTTAAAATTTGTTAATCTAGTTTTTAGTATATTGGTTACATCTACGGAGAAATTGTTATCATCAAAATTCAAAATATTTTCGATCAATTTAATTAATCTATGATTTTCTACAGATATGTCCTTATCTATATGAACATCTAAGTTATAGTTTTTAAAAATATATTTATACTGCTCATAATCTGAATTACGATAAAGAATAGCTATATCTTCATTGTTTAATATTAGTCCTTTATCTTTATATTCTTTTTTTATCTTTAAAATATTTCTAGCTACTTGTTTTACTTCAACTTCCATATCACTAGCTTCAAAAAGTTGCACATTATTATCAGTTATTTTTGTTTTTGATCTTAAAACTTTTGGATATTCATTTACTAAATCTATCAAAGAAGAATTAGTACCCAATATATTTTGGTATCTAATATTAGTTTGTTCTATATTTTTGTATGATATTATTTTATTGTTATTTTCTATCTCTAATAAAATTTTATTAGACTGATTTTCTAATTGTACCATTGTTATAATTTTATAGTTACTTATTTTTAAATTTTTTATTATATTATTTATATATGCTATAATCTCATGTGATTTTCTATAAATATCTATACTATAAGTTATATTTTTGTTTACATCATTCAACGAAATACTATTATATTTCAAATCAGTAATATTATATCCTTTAAGTAATTGTTCAACATTGCAATTAATATATCTAGTAATATCCGAAATAACTGATATTATTACCTTCTTACTGTTTTTTATTAACTTTTCTATATATAAATATTCTTTTGGAGTAAAATTATAATATCCGTCTATATAAAAAGTGTAATCGGACAAATCTATGTAATCTAAACAAAGTAATATACTATCTATATAATCATTTTTATCTAACTTATTGTTAGCTTGCAACTTTAAATTATAATTTGTATAGATTTCATATATAGCCATGATTTTATCTTTATGAGGGCTATCTTCTAATTCAGATATATATTCTTCTAATTGTTCTAAATTTACATTGTATTCTTTAAGTTCTTTAATTATGTTGTCTACTATTTGAATAAAATCAACATCATTTATTATTCTATCTGCTAAAAAATTATTAGAATTTTTTAGATTTTCTGCAACTTGTAAATAATAAAAAGAGCTTATTTCATCAGAAATTAAAGTACTTTTATTAAATTCTTTAACAAGCTTTTTTGATAATGAACCAAAATTTACAACATCTATATTAAAAGTACCATTTAGATTATCACACAATATTTTCTCAAAATTATATCCATTTTGTTCTGGTGTTAAAACAATAATTTTGCTACTATCTTTTGTTTTAACGATTTCATTCACTATATGTTCTGTTTTACCTAAACCACTAGGAGAAATCAATAATTCTAAATTCATAATAACCTCTTTCTTAACTTAAGAAAAAAGATAGTTTAATAACTTCAAACTATCTTTATTTTTTATCTTTTTTATATTCAAATACTGCATTAGCTAAATCATCTAACAAGTCGTCTAATTCGTTCCAATTTTTCACAGTAGCCCCACTTGCTAACCTATGTCCTCCACCGTTATACTTTTCGGCTATATTATTAATCGTTGGTCCTTTAGATCTTATACGAATTCTTATTTTATTACCCTCATCTATAGCAAAGCACCACGCACAAAGTCCGTCTAAACTTCTTATTAAGTTAACACCACTAGACACTTCACCAGTCTCTATATCATATTTTTCCATATCTTCTTTTGTTATTTTTAGATAAGCTACACCTTCGTGATACACTACATAATTTTCAAAAATAAACGCTCTAAATCTCATCATTTTTTCAGAAGTAGTATCAAGTTTTTCTATTAGTTCCACCATATTAAAATTATATTTTAACAATTCTGAAGCTACTAGCATTGTTTGTGAACTTGTATTCGGAAATAAAAATCTTCCTGTATCTCCCACTATACCTACATAAATCAATTTTGCTGCTTTATCATTTAATTTAACATTATATTTTCTATTAAGATAATGATAAAAGTTATATATTAATTCGCTACATGATGAAACATCAATATTAACTAAATTTATATCTCCATAATTATCTAAAGGAGGATGATGATCTATTTTTATCAAAAAGTTACTATCACTAAATAATTTACCATCTATTCTAGGATAATTAGCTGTATCTGTAATTATAACTAATGCATCATTATAATCTTCTTTATTTACTTCTTTTGTAGAGAATAAAAATGAAAGACTTGGTGATTCTTTTCCAACTAATATAACTTCTTTATTAGGAAAATTATGCTTTATTATTTCAGCTAATGCTCCTTGTGAACCATAGGCATCTGGATCTGGTCTTTCGTGTCTATGAATTATTATTTTGTTATACTCTTTTATTTTTGAATAAATATTCTCATACAATTCTTCTATTTTTTCTATCATTAAACTCTCTTCTCTTTTCTAGTTTCTTTGGAATACTTGACAAGTAACTAAAGCTTTTGCAACTAAATCATTTTTATCATACACTTCAACATCAAATTTAGCTGACTTTCGACCTATATCCATTATCATAGTTTTTGTAGTAATAATTCTATCTAAAGGAACTGTGCGAATAAAATATACATTAACACTTTGCATCAATACTTCACTTCTATTATAGTTATAACTAGTTATATGCACAGATTCATCTATTATACTAAGAAGGGCCGAACGAGAAAATGTCCCAAACTGATCCAACATTTGTGGAATTACTTTTATCTGCAATCCATCTGCTCTTGACACTATCCCTTTACGAATAATTTCATCAAAAGTATCGCTATTCTGATTCTCTTGGTACCTGTTATTAGTTAGCATAGAGTTTATAACAATCTTTCTAGTTACCACTCCTAGCAATGTATTTTTGTTATCTATTACAGGCATTAATTCAAATCCTTCTAATAGCATTGTGTTAGCTACTGAAGAAACAGGGTCATTTAATTCTGTAGTAGTTACTTTTCGTTCCATAACATCTTTTATAGATATTTCTCTATCTTGCAAGAATACATCGCGAGCTGTTACTATTCCGACCAACTTTCCATATTCATTAACTACTGGAAATCTAGTATGCCCTACTTTTAATTGCAAATCATACCAATCTTGAACTGTCGCATTAATATCTATTGTATATATATGATCTTTCGGTAAATAAATACTTTCTACGGTAACGATATCTCTTTTTATAATTTGATCATTTGTTACTCTATTTATTAAATGTGCAACCGAAAAAGAATCGTGCGGTGTAATAATTAAAGGTAAATTTTTAGAATCAGCTACTTTTTTTATATCATCACTAGGTACATATCCTCCAGCAACCAAAATAGCACAATCTTTTTCTAATGCCATAGATATAACATCAGGTCTGTTACCTACTATTAGTAGTGTTCCTTTTCTAATATGTTGACTAACTTGCTCTTTATCCATTGCCCCTATTGCAAAATCTTGCACTATTTCGTGAATACCTCCACGTCCTGCAATTAGTTGACCGCCAACTATATTAACAATCTCAGAATAAGATAATTTTTCAATATTATCTCTTTCTTTTTTCTGTATTCTAACTGTACCTACTCTTTCAATTGAAGATACAAAACCTCTATTTTCTGATTCTTTGATCGCTCTATATGCAGTTCCTTCACTAACTTTTAAATCTTTGGCAACCTGTCTAACAGATATTTTATTACCTATTGGCAAACTTTTAATATACTCTAAAATCTTCTGATGCTTAGTTTTCATAATATAGGACACCTCCAAATTATCTCTGTAATATTATAATTTATTCTAGTATATTATATATTCTTTTCTTGTTTAATGCAAGAGTTATACTGTATTGTATTATAATTATTAATAGATATAATACAATAAAAATATACATAATAAGAATTAAAAAAGACGGCTAATTATACATAACCGTCCTTTTATTATTTATTTATTTTTTCTACCAGCTGGTAATTTCTTTGCATACCCTTCTTTATTTTCTTGTTTTACTCTAGCGATTGCTAAGGCATCATCTTCTACATTATCTGTAACTGTTGTACCTGCCGCTACTACAACTCCATCACCTATTTCTAATGGAGCTATTAAATTAGAGTTACAACCTATAAAGGTATCATTACCTATTTTTGTTTCGTATTTATTTATACCATCGTAGTTTACTGTAATTGTTCCACAACCAATATTAGTATTTGAACCAACTGTCGCATCACCTAAATAGCTTAGATGAGCTGTTTTAGAAGCTTTACCATAAGTAGAATTTTTTAATTCAACAAAATTACCAATTCTTACTTCTTCTGACAACTCAGTATTATTTCTTAAATGTGCATAAGGTCCAACAATCGAGTTAGCCCCAACTATAGAATCTGTTATAGTTGATTGTAATATTTTGGCACCATCTTTTATAACTGAATTTTCTATGTATGTGTTGGGTTTAATTTGACAATCTTCTCCTATAATAGTATTTGATTTTATAGTAACATTAGGATATATAGTTGTATCTTTTCCTATTTTCACATTAGGTGCAATATATGTATTTGATGGATCTACTAAAGTTACTCCTTGCAGCATATGCATAGTATTTATTCTATTACGCATAACATTTTCTGCATAAGATAAAGCTACCCTGTCATTAACACCGAAAGTCTCATCAAAATCGTTACACAAATAAGTTTCTATTTTCTCACCAATTTCTCTTATTAGTGTTAACATATCTGGCAAATAATATTCTTGTTGTTTATTATTATTTTGAACTTTATCAATTAATTCAAATAATAATTTATTATCAAAACAATAAATTCCTGAATTTATCTCTTTTATCTTCTTCTCATCTTCAGTTGCATCTTTTTCTTCTACTATTTTTAAGAGTTTATTATCTTCATCTCTAATAATTCTTCCATAAGCAAAAGGATCATCAGCAAAAGCTGTAAGAACAGTAGCTTTGGCACCACTATTTTCATGATGAGTCAACATATTATCAACAGTCTCTGCTCTTATTAGAGGAGTATCTCCATACATTATTATAGTAGTTCCTTCTTTACCTTCCAAAATTTCTTTTACCATTTTAACAGCATGAGCTGTTCCTAGCTGCTTTTCTTGTAATACAAACTCACTTCTAGTTCCTACAGCTTCTTTTACTTTCTCAGCACCACATCCTACTACTGTAATAACTTGCTGCATATTCAAATCTTGAATACTATCCAGAACTAATTCTACCATAGTTCTATCACAAACTTTATGTAATACTTTATATAATTTAGACTGCATTCTAGTTCCTTTTCCTGCAGCTAATACTATTGCGTATCTATTCATTTTTAACCTCTTTTTATTCACTATCTTTATTTAATAATTGTCCTATAGAATTTCCTTCTTCTATTTCAAATTCTCCAGTATACTCATTAATATTTGTTACTTTTGATAAATATGTATAATTTTCATCATAATTTCGTTCGGAATCAAAACATTGTGATAAAACTGCTATCCCAACTACTTCTGCATCAAACTCTCTCATTAAAGTTTGCATTCCAGTAATAACTCCTCCACCACGTAAGAAATCATCTACAAGTAATACTTTAGAACCGACTTTTAAACTTTTTTTAGATAATGCCATAGTTTCTATTTTTCTACTAGATCCTGATACAAAATTTATAGCTAATGTAGTTCCTTCAGTAACTTTATTATCTTTTCTTATAATAACTACTGGTTTATTTAAAACAGAAGCTACAGCATATGCAAATGGAATACCTTTTGAGGCTACTGTCACTATTGCATCTATCTCTTTGTTTTGATAAATATTTGATATTAAAACACCTATTTTGTTCATTATTGCCGGATTCCCAAGTATATCAGACATATATATATAACCACCAGCTAGTAATCTATCATTTGATTTTAACATTTCCAAAAATTCATCTACAATTTCTTCGGCAGCTTTCTGGCTAAGTATCGGCTGAAATATAACTCCTCCATTTACACCAGAGAGAGTCTTTATATCTCCTATATTTTCCTCTTGAAAACTAGTTTTTATTATATGTACATCTTCACTAATCGATGACTTTGCTTGATTAAATTTAGAAACAAAATATGTTAATGGAATTAATTTGTTCGGATTTCGCAACAAATATTCAGTCATCACTACTATCCTTTCACTTCTTTTTAATTTCATATGCTTCTCCATTTTTATCTTTATTTTATCTATTATATAGAGAATAATATAACACGATTGTTCGGATTAGTAAAGTAAAATAGTTAATTCTTAATTATCTTATAATGAATTATTGCCAATAATACGCCAAAATAACTTGAACTACTTAACATATTCATAATGTAAAAAACGTATATTTAGTTTAAATATAAAATATTTGACAGAATATAGACTATTTATTGATTATTAATCTGTTTTATAGTAAAATTTATTTTAAATATATAATTTTAAAAAGAAAGAGGAAAAATAAAAAATATATGGATCTCAGTATCTCAATTAAAATATTTTTAATTATTTTATTACTACTAGGTTCTGCACTTTTCGTTATGGCAGAGTTTGCTTTAGTAAAGTTGCGCCCTACAAGAATTCAAGAATTAGCAAAAAATGGCAATAAAAAAGCTAAATTATTATTAGGAATGGTTGAACATTTAGATAGTTATCTATCTGCAATGCAACTTGGAATAACTATCGTATCTCTTGGACTAGGATGGATTGGAGAATCAACATTTTTTGCATTATTTAGTCCTATTTTCCATCTATTTAATATAAATGAGGCACTAAGTCATACACTAGCTTATGTTATTTCATTCTCATTTATGACGTTATTGCACGTAGTGCTAGGAGAACTAGTTCCAAAAACTATGGCTATTCAAGATGCGGAGAAATCTGCATTTAGAGTAGCAAGACCTATATATATATTCTACAAAATTACAAAACCTGTAGTTTGGTTACTTAATGCATTAGCTAATTTAATAACAAGAAGCTTGGGATACGATTCTGTTGCCGGGCATGGAGATATTCATAGTGAACAAGAATTAAGAACTATCATGAAATCCTCGCGTGCTCACGGTCAAATAAATGATACAGAATATAGGTATGTAGAAAGAGTATTTGAATTTGATAACAAAATCGCAAAAGAAATTATGACACCTAGAACAGAAATCGAAGCTATAGATTTAGACGACTCACTTGCTATAATAATGCGCCAAATGAAGCAAGAGGAATATACTAGATATCCTGTTATCAATGATGGTGATAAGGACAATATTATAGGGATTTTGAATGTTAAAAAATTATTATTTGCCGATAATAAAATTGAAACTACTAAAGACTTAGAAGAATTTATTACTCCAGCAATTAAAATTTTTGAGCATACTCCTATATCTCAAGTTCTTAAAGTTATAAAACAAAATAGAGAACATATGATTATTATTACAGATGAATATGGTGGTACTAGTGGCTTAGTTACATTAGAAGATATTGTAGAAGAGCTAACAGGAGAAATAAGAGATGAATTTGATGAAGATGAACAAAGCTTAATCAAAAAACTCAAAAATGGACACTACTTAGTGGATGGTTGGGTCCCTATTCAAGATGTTAATGCTTTATTTAATATAAGTATACCTCACGAAGAAGTAGACACTATTGGGGCATTTGTATATATGCAAAAATACGAAGCAAAAGTAGGAGCTACTTACAACATAGAAAATATAACTTTTAAAGTTAGAACTGTTGATGATCAACAAATTAGACAAATAGAAATTTGGAATGATAAAAATTAAAAAAATTTAGTTAATATTTAAAATATATTTTAAATATTAACTATTTTTATTTTTTCACAAAAAATAATATTCTTATTTCTACTATGTAGTAGATATGTGGTATAATATAAAGTAACTAATTTTTAGAAGGATTTAATTATGAACAACAAGTCTAATAGTAATAATAACCAAAAAGATAATCTATATGAAGAACTATCTTTATTAGAAAAAATTAAATATTCAATAAAAAAATATAAAATAAATAGTAAAGAGCAAAAAATAAAAAAAGAAAAAAAACTTGCACAAGAAGAATTAGAAAAAATAAAAAAAGAGTTAGATAAAGCATTAAAATTAGATAAATTAACTCAACAAAAATTAGAGAAGGAAAAGCAAGAATTAGAAGCTCTTAATGAAAAAAATAATACCAACTCTAAACGTTTCGAACAAGAACGACTACGTCTTGAACAAGAAAAAAAACGTATCTTAGAAGAACAACAAAAAAAACAAGAAGAAGAGTTACTTCGTAAAAAGTTGGAAGAAGAAAAAGAACTAGAAAGAAAACGTCTTGAACAAGAACGTATTGAGCATGAAAAAGCCGCTGAACGTGAACGTAAACGTCTTGAACAAGAACGCATTGAGCGTGAAAAAGCTGCTGAACGTGAACGTAAACGTCTTGAACAAGAACGTATTGAACGTGAAAAAGCAGCTGAACGTAAACGCATAGAACAAGAAAAATTATTAAAAAGAAGACAACTAGAAGAAAAATTAAAAAAAGAAGAAGAAGAGCAAAAAAATAAAATTTTTATCGAAGAACAAGAAAAAAATAAGATAGAACAAGAACGCAAAGAACTTTTAAAAAAATTAACTGAAATATCAGAGCATACTAAAAAAGAAGAACGCGCAGCAAGACAACTTAAACTACAAATTTCTGATAACGAAAAGAAATTGTTATCTGCCCAAGAAGAACTTTTAGAAAAAGATTTAGAAATTAATTCAGAAAAACTTAAACTGGCTAATTTAAATAAATTAAATGCAGATGAAAAAACTAAAAATAATATAGCTAAAAAAGAAGAACGTATAAAAAATCTACTACAACAAAAACAAGAACTAATAAAAAATATTACATCTAGAAAAAAAGAATTAGAAAGACAAAATAAAGCTTTAATTCGTGAAGAAAAAATAGATGATATTATAACTGAATTTAACAATGTAAAAAAAGAAGTCATTAAAGATAATGAAACATTGATGCAAGTAACCGATAAAGAAGGTAAAAAGCACAATATATTCAAAGTTTCAATAGGTACTATAATTTACTACATAGAAAAAAACATATTCAAAAAGAAAAATAGTAAGTTTGAGTATACTAAAGAAACATCGTCTAATATCAAAATTAAAATTACAGTTTCTTTGATTTTAGCAGCATTAATAACTATATTTACACTAGCTTCTCTAGCCATAGCAATTTCTTCAAAAGATAGTTATAGTGAAAATAACTACACTAATCAACAGCAGAATAATAACACAGAAAAAGTAGAAGAAAAAACTGAAAATACTGACACCACAACATCAGTATCTAGAATAAGTGATAAAGCTCTAGAAGAAGAAATTGAAGCTCAAGGAACTTCTAACTCTATATCTTACTACTTTAATGTTAACAGAACTATCAAAGTAAAAGATAAAATCCATACTTTTGCTTCTACTAATTGGAGAGATATTGCAGATATATTACCAGAAGGCACAACAGTAAATGTAGATTTATTAACTTCTCCTGGTGGTTATATGATGTATAGAATTTCTGACGGAGAATATGCAGGCAAATATATTACAGCTAATAGTAATCTTGTAGAAATAGAAACTCAAACTGACTCTATTAATACACAATTTATTAATAAACCTATAGCTATAAAAATACTAGATAATACTGAAAGTTACAACAATTTAACGTTGAGTGGTACACCTACTACAGTATACAAAGGAGTTACCTTAAATATTTCAGGTATGAGTATATCTGCTAATAATAGATTAGTATACCATATTACAAATGGAACATATATACCAGTAGATTTCTCTAAAACAATCGAAACACAAAGAGCTACAACACAAAAAGACAGTAATTCAAATTCTTCTGACAATAAATCTACTAATTCAAACAATAAAAATCAATAATAAAAAAAGATGTAGAAATAACTCTACATCTTTTTTACTATGCTTGTGGATAAACAGAAACTTTTTTACGGCTACGTCCATATCTTTCAAAGCGAACAACTCCGTCAACTAGTGAGAATAAAGTATCATCTCCACCTTTTTTAACATTTGTTCCTGGATATATTTTTGTTCCACGTTGTCTGTATAAAATTGAACCTGCTGTTACAAATTGTCCGTCAGCACGTTTAGCACCTAATCTCTTTGATTCTGAGTCACGACCATTTTTAGTTGATCCAACTCCTTTTTTAGATGCGAAGTATTGTAAATTTAATTTTAACATCATCACTATTTCACCTCTCTTGTTTCAATATTAATAAATTCAGAATAATTTTCTTCTATTGCTTGTAACGATAAAATTATTGATTTTAAAAGAAGCTGCTCTTCATATGTAGAACTTATAGAACGATATGTTATATGTCCTGTTTCATCTTCACTAGCAGAAACATCAAACACTACATTATCATCTAAAATATCTATAGCATTTATACCACCAATTACCACTGACGAAACTCCTGCGCATACAATATCAGAACCTAACTCTGCAAAGTCTGCATGTCCATCTACAGTAATCAATTTAATTATATCTTCTTCTTTTTCAATTAATACTTTTATCATAATTATGCGTTAATTTTTTCAACAACCAACTTAGTGAAAGGTTGACGATGACCTAATTTACGGTGACTGTTTTTCTTAGGTTTATATTTGAATACTGTAATCTTTTTACCTTTTCCGTGAGCAACAACTTTTGCTGTTACTGTAGCACCTGCTACATATGGGTTTCCGATTTTAGCTGATTCTCCACCTACTAATAAAACTTTATCAAAAGTGAATGTTGACTCTTCTTCTGCTGTTAATTTTTCAACAAAAATAGTTTGTCCTTCTTCTACTTTTAATTGTTTTCCACCTGTTTCAATAACTGCGTACATATTTGCACCTCCTTAATTTTTTACTAAGACTCGCCAAATAAGGTGGATTACTCACTTATTTACCTTATCCGTGCGGTTGTAGTAGCAAGGAGCTACTTCAACATTACAATTCTATCATATCCATAATTTATAGTCAATAGCTATTTTGAAAAAATCCATGCTTTGTTCATATTTCTCTCAATATCATTTTTAGTAAATCCTGTATAATTATTTAACTTCAAATCATCGTCGTCGGGATCATTTATGTAATATTTATTATCTTCAAAACCTCTAATAATTTTATATGTCATCTTATTTCCAAATAGCCCACTATTAAATTGAACTAATACAGGTTTGTTGTTTTTTAGAGCTTCATTAATTTTATCTATTTCTGTTTTGTTTACAGATTCTATTTTTAAATTATATTTATCTGCAAAATCTGATACTATTTTATTATTTGTTCCTTGTCCAACAACATAATATTTAGATCCTGCCCAATCTACTATATTACTTACTGTAATATTTTTATTAGGATCTAAGTAATTTATTATCATAGCCAGAGATATAATAGCATCTCCATTATCGCTAATTTTTTTATTATTATCTAATCCATAATCTATGTTTTTAAAATTATCTTGTTTTGTATAGTAAAATGGAATATTCATACCTTTTTGAGGCATATTTATTAATTGCTCTTTTCTTTTTTCGTTGTAATTATCTAAATTAATTAAGTAATAGAAATATTCTTCTATTCCAGATTTAACCGCTATTGCATACTGCTTTCTATATATTTCATTTGATAAAACATCCATATCTGATTTACTATTCAAATTACCTGCTATTAGCAATACTTCTGGAACATTTTCATTAGTAACTTTAACTACGTTCTCTTTTTTCTCTGCTGTTTTAGTTTTTAATATGAAATTATTGTATGTAGCTTTTTCTAGATACTTACTTAATATTTTTGATGAAGTATTGTTATAATAAATTATCGGTGCTAAAATATCAGATAACCCTATATTCACTACAATATTCGCTTTATTATCAACTATTAACTTAGAAATTTCCGAATTATCCACTGTTTTAGCTTCATTTCGAGATATGATAGTTTTAATTTCAGACTTTTCTAGTTCTTGCTTTATTTGAGTAGCTATAACTAAAGACTTATCATCTGTATTTTCCGTATAAATTGGATTTAGTATTACCGTATAATTTTTTAATTGTTCTTTCAGTTTATCTTCGGGACTTTTTATTGTAGAGCCTACAACACTCCATCCAGGAATCCAACCTACGTTGTTATCTTCAGTGCTTACTTCTATCCAGTCACCACTCTCTGATTTTTTATTTAAACTATCACTAGATTTTATTGTTTTAATAATAGGATATGATTCTGATGGACCAGTTCTTAATTCAACATCTTTAGAAGCTACAACTTCGTTAATATTACTTTTAGCATATCCTGTAATTTTTTGATTATATGTATAATACACAATAGTTGCAATTGTCAACAACATCCCCATTACTATTATTAAAATAGACATAAAATTCATTTTTCTTCTTCTTTTTATTTTCATAATTTAACTACCATTCGTTAACTTTTCATAAATAACTGTTACAGGTCCATCGTTTAAAATATTAACTTCCATGTGTGTTTGAAATATTCCTGTCTCTACTTTAATATTTTCTTTTCTTAAATAATCATTAAATTTTAAATATAATTCATTAGCTTTATCAGCAGAAGCTGCATTTGTAAAACTCGGTCTTTTTCCTTTTCTTGTATCAGCATATAATGTAAATTGTGAAATAGATAAAATTTCTCCTGCTATATCCTTTAGCCCTAAGTTTATTTTTCCTTGTTCATCTTCGAATAATCTAGCATCTGCAATTTTTTTTGCTAATAGTTTAGCATCTTCTTCCGTAGAATTTTTATGTACACCTACTAACAAGCAATATCCCTTATCAATTTGACCTACTACTTTGTTATCTACTGAAACTGATGCTTTCTTAACTTTTTGTAAAATTACTTTCATAAAGCCTCCTATTTTACAATTCTTTCTACACTATAAATGTCCTGTATTTGACGAAGTTTTTTAATTATAAAATTGCATTCTTCCACATTTTTGACTAAAATGCTAAGTTCTATAAGACAAGTTTTGTCAGCTTTTAATTCTGAGTTAATTTTTTTAATGATTATTTTGCTCTCATTAAGTTTTAATAAAACTTCACTTAATAACATTTCTTTATCAAAGCAATGAAGTTGTAGACTAACTGCATAATCTCGTCTTTTTATACTATCAACCCATTCTACTTCAAGAAGTCTATTTTTATCTTCATTTTGAACGTTAGGACATTCTACTCTATGGACAGTAACCCCTCTACCCTTGGTTATAAATCCTACTATGTTATCTCCAGGTATTGGCTTACAGCATTTTGATAATCTTACTAAAATATTATCAACACCTTTTAGATAAACACCCGTTTCTGTAACAATTTTTTTAGTTTCTTCAGATCCGTTAATTAATTTATCTAACTTTTCTTTTGTCTGTTGCTCTTTTCTAATTTTTTCTGTTAATCTCATAAATACTTGATTAGCAGAAATTGCACCATAACCTATAGTTCTATATAATTCTTCTATACTAGAATATTTATATCTACTCAAGACATTATCTATTGCTTCTTGTGTCATTACTTCATCAATATCAAAACCATTAAGTTTAATTTCATCTTTTAAAAGCACTTCGCCTTTTTCTAGATTTTCTTCTCTTGCTGCTTTTTTGAAAAATGATTTTATTTTTGACTTAGTTTGTGAAGATTTAGCTATTTTTAACCAATCCCTACTAGGACCCGAAGAATTTTTGCTAGTGCGAACATCACATATTTCTCCAGTAGAAAGTACATAATCAAAAGGAACTATCTTATCATTTATAGTAGCACCTATCATTTTATTACCCACTTCAGAGTGAATAGCATAAGCAAAGTCTACTACACATGACCCTTTAGGCAATTCTATAATATCACTATTAGGAGTAAACACATATATTTTATCACTAAGTAAATCAACTTTTAATGAATCCATAAATCCTTCTGCAGTATCTTCGGTTTCATCACCTTCTGCTATTTTTTGGAACCAATTTAGTTTTTGATAAAAATTATCCTGTTTTCCCGCTTTACGTCCTTCTTTGTAAGCCCAATGTGCTGCGATACCTTTTTCTGCAATTTCGTGCATCTCATATGTTCTAATTTGCACTTCTAAAGGTTGCCCCGCTGGAGATAACAATGTAGTATGCAAAGACTGATACATATTTGGTTTTGGCATTGCTATATAATCTTTCATCCTACCCGGAATAGGTAGCCACATATTGTTAACTAATCCTAACACTGCATAGCAATCCGATACAGTATTTACTAATACTCTAACTGCTAATAAATCATATATTTCGTCAAAACTTTTATTTTGCTTTTGCATTTTTTTATAAATACTATATATATGTTTCGGTCTACCACTGACCTCTCCGACAATATTATTTTCATCTAAAACATCTACTATTTGCTCACAAGCTTTTTTTATACTTTCAACTCTAACACTTCTTTTTTGTTTCATTTGTCTTACAATTGAAAAATATTTTTCTGGATGTAAATATCTCAAAGATGTATCTTCTAATTCCCATTTTATAGAACTAATCCCTAATCTATGAGCTAGTGGTGCATAAATTTCTAAAGTTTCACTAGAAATTTCTCTTTGTTTTTCTTCTCTCATATGCTTTAAAGTTCGCATATTATGTAATCTATCAGCTAATTTTACAAATATTACTCTTATATCGCTAGCTATAGCCATAAACAATTTTCTATGATTTTCCGCTTGAGTTTCTTTCTTAGAAGTATATTTAACTTTATCTAATTTAGTAACTCCGTCTACAATTTTAGCTATATCTTCAGTAAATTCCTCTTCAATATCTTCAAAAGAATAATCAGTATCCTCCACCACATCATGTAAAAATCCTGCACAAATTGTAGCATAATCTAATTTTAATTCAGCTAATATTCCTGCTACTTGTATAGGATGTAGGATATATTCTTCTCCTGATTTTCTATATTGTCCTTTATGTGCTTTTTGGGCAAATAAATAAGACTTTTCTATAATATTTAATTGTTTTTCTGATAAGTACTCTTTACAAAGTTTGAAAACATCTTCGAAAGAATATGGATATTCTAAGTTCATAAAAACCCTCCTTTCAAAAATTTATTCTGATTATAATATAATATCACAAAACCGTAATAAATACTAGTACCATAAGACTTTACTAGTATAATTAAAATAAATTTTATTGCTAAGAAAATTATATTTGTTTAATTTTTCAGAAAAAAGATTTGAAATATCTTGCAATTGAACTATATAAATATTATAATGATTGTAGTAAAATTATAGCGAGGTAGAAAAATGACAAAACTTCAAAAACAAGATATTAAACTGTCACTAACAAAAAATCCAAAACAAAAACCAGATCAAAATAATTTAGGATTTGGAACAAATTTTACAGATCATATGTTCACTATGGATTGGAATGTAGAGAAAGGATGGTATAATCCTCAAGTAGTCGAGTATGCCCCTATTCCTATGTCCCCATCACTTATTTCACTTCATTATGGACAAAGTATTTTTGAAGGTATGAAAGCATATATCGCAAATGGTGAGGCAGTATTATTTAGACCAGAAGAAAACTTTAAAAGATTAAATAAATCTGCTGAACGTCTTGCATTACCACAAATTGATGAAGAATTTGCATTAACAGCACTAAAAACATTATTAGAAATTGAAAAAGATTGGATACCTACACAAGAAGGAACATCATTATATATTAGACCTTTTATGTTTGGAGCTGATGAATTTTTAGGTGTTAAAGCTAGTAGTAATGTTAAATTAATTATAATTTTATCTCCATCAGGAGCATATTTTAAAGATGGTCTACAACCAAACAAAATTTTTGTTGAAGATGAGTATGTACGTGCAGTTCGTGGTGGAACAGGATTTGCTAAAGCTGCTGGAAACTATGCCGGCTCTCTACTTGGACAAAAAAAGGCAGAAAAATATGGATATGCTCAAACTTTATGGCTTGATGGCGTAGAGCAAAAATATATCGAAGAAGTTGGGGCTATGAATATCTTCTTTAAAATAGATGGAAAGTATATTACACCTGAATTAAATGGTTCTATATTACCAGGTATTACAAGAGATTCTATTATAAAACTACTTCGTCATAATGGTGAAGTCGTAGAAGAACGTAAAATTTCTATAGATGAAATCTATGAAGCAGCTGATAATAATAAATTAGAAGAAGTATTTGGAACTGGTACAGCTGCAGTAATATCTCCAGTTGGAGAACTTTTTGATGGTAAGAAGAAAGTTGTAATAAACAATTTTGAAACAGGAGAATCCACAAAAAAAATATACAATCAACTTACAGGTATACAATTAGGTAAAGTTGAAGATCCATTTAACTGGGTACATAAAGTAAAATAATCAAAAGAACTACATTTATTTTTATTAAATAAATGTAGTTCTTTTGTAATTATATAACTATTTACTAAAAGCCCATAAAGCTCTCATATCTTCACTTAGTTCGTCAAAAGACCAAGACTTTAAAGATTTTCCTAAGCTATTTGGATCATTTATAATATATTGTCCATTATCATCAATACCTACTATCAAAACTATATGACCTACAGTAGTAAATCTACCTGGTTTTACAGACATAATTACTGGATTACCTTTACTTAAAGAATTATCTAAAGATTCTTTATTTAAAGGAAGTTTCTCACAAGTTATATTATAATACTTAGCAATATAATCAAAAAACGCCCAACTTGTTCCATATTGAGTATAATATCCCGCTTCATTCTCAATTTTAGCAATTAATTTAGGTGTTATAGATTCATCTTTCAAAATACCTCCAAAAGCCATTGCTACAGAAGTTGGTCCACAACCTCCTACTGCTATATCATCACTGCCTAATGAATCGTATGCCCATCTTCTATCCCATTGAATATAATAAGGATATTTTCTTCTTAGTGTAACTGTTTCTCCTAACTCAAATGTCACTCTTTCATTTTTAAGATAACCAACAATATATTCTGTAATATCTTTATTATTTGCCAGCATTTTTTGTTGGGTAAATGGTAAGCGATTAATATTATCATATATGAACTTAGCTTTATCACTAGTATGAGAATATCGTTCCAAATCATTGATAATATCCAATTCATCAGTTAGAAAAGGATAAGGTTGATCAACTCCTTTAATATTATCACGATAAATTACTTCATTATTAGTTGCTTCGTTATTCTCAGCATTATTATTTTTATTATTATATGTTTCCTTAACACCTATATTATAAAGAAGCATACAAACAAAAACTACCATAATAGGTAAGAAAAATTTTTTAAACATAATCTAAATTGCTCCCTTTAAAATTATTTATTTTTCACAGAAACCAAAATTCCCATAGAAATTATAATAATATAACCAAATAAAGTATAAAAATCCGGAACTTCCGAAAAATATAAATATCCCAAAAATCCAGAAAAAATTATTTGACTATAATCAAAGACGGAAATATTTTTAGCCGCTGCAAATCTATAAGCATAAGTTATTCCAAATTGCCCTATAGTAGCAAAAACACCCACAAGTATTAACATAATTAATTGATAAATAGTCATAGGATGGAAATTAAAAATTACAAATGGTAAAACTACTATACAAGAAAATAAAGAAAACGAAAAAACTATAAACTCCGGCGAGATAAGTTTCCCTCCTAAATACCTAATTGTTGTATAAGCAGCACCAGCACAAAACGCTCCCGAAAGAGCAAATAAAGCACCTAAAGTAATAAAACTTCCAAATCCTGGTTTTATTACGAACAATATGCCAAGAAAGGCAAATATAATAGCTAATATTTCTTTTACTGTCATTTTTTCATTAAAGAAAAAATAAGATAATATCAAAACTACAAATGGAGATAGCCTCTGAATAACTGAAGCATCAGCTAAATTAATATTGCTAATAGCATAAAAATTAAATAAAAGGCCTATTGTTCCAAAAAACGCCCTTAAAAATAAGACAAACCAATCTTTCTTTATTTTTGGTACAACAATACTTTTATAGTTATTTATTAAAGGTATTGCTGAAACTATCAATGAAATAAAATTTCTAAAAAAAGATTTTTGCATAACTGGTAAATCTCCAGATAATTTTACAAATACTGCCATAAATGAAAATCCTAATCCTGACAATAATATACATACAATACCTAAAAATATATTATTTTGTCTGCTCATAAATTTTACTTAGTATTATCTCCATTATTTTTTAATTGTTCAAACTTAGCTTTCATTGTAGGATTTTTTCTTACTAATTTTTTCACAGTTAAATCATCAGCTTTGTCATTTGCCAATCTAAGATTTCTATCAGATGATAATAATGCATCTTTAGTTTTTTCTAAATGACTTATAGTTTTGTCTATCTCATCTATCGCTGTTTTAAATTTACGACTAGCTAATTCATAATTTTTGCTAAAGGCTGTTTTGAATTTTTCTAAATCACTCTCAAAATTAGTTATATCTATATTTTGTTCCTTAATTAATGCAATTTCTTTTTTATATTCTAATGAATTTAACGCTGCATTTCTAAGGAGTGTTATTATTGGTATAAAAAATTGAGGTCTAATAACATACATTTTCTCATAATTGTAAGATACGTCAACAATACCATTGTTGTAAAAGTCATTATCTGCTTCTAACATAGAGACTAAAATTGCATATTCACAATTTTTTTCTCGTCTATCCTTATCTAACTCTTTAAAAAAATGTTCATTTTTCTTTTTCGTTGCAGTTTCATCACCTTCGTTTTTCATCTCAAACATAATGGAAATAATTTCTATTCCATTATCGTCGTACTCTCTATAAATGTAATCTCCTTTACTACCTGTTTTGGCATCATTATCCTTACCGAATTCTGCATTAGGAAAAGCTGTCATTCTTATTTGATTAAACTGTATTTCACAATGTTGTTCAAGACTTTCTCCTACCATTTTAGTTGATTGTTTAGCTTTAAAATCTTTGTAGAAAGCTATTAAATCTTCTTTTTGTCTTAATTCTAATTCATACTTTTCTTGAATATTTTTCTTTTCTAGTTCTGCTTCTAGATCCTTATTATTCAATTTATTTTTTATTTCAAGTAGTTGTTTTTCTTTTTCGGCTAGTAATGCTGTAATTTCTAAAGTTTTTTCTTGCTCTTTATCTTGTAACAATTTCTCTAATTCAAATTTTCTTCTATTTTCTAATTCTCTATTTTTAGATTCTAACTCTACAATCTTTCTTTTACTTTCTTCTAATTCTTCTTTTATACTATTAGATAATTTAGCTAGTTCTACCTCTTTATCTTTGTCATTATTGTCTAATTCTGATTGTAATTTTGCTATAGTTAAATCTTTTTTTGATATATCAGCATTTAATAAATTTTTAACTTTTTCTTCTGCTAATCTTAATTCATTTTTATGTTGTTCTTCTATATAGGCTACTCTACTTGAAATTTCTTTTTCAAATTCTTTATTCCGTATTTGATCTACTATGTTAGCATATTTCATCTCGTCAATAGTAAAAGCTGTTCCACAACTAGGGCATTTTATATCATTCATAATAAACCTCTTTAATCTTCTTTATCAAAAATTCTTCTATATTCACCGTATCCTTCTTCTTCCATTTTGTCATAAGGAATAAATTTTAAAGAAGCTGAATTAATGCAGTAACGCAATCCTCCTTTTTCTTCTGGGCCATCTGGAAAAACGTGTCCTAAATGCGAATTACTTTCTTTACTACGTACTTCTATTCTATTCATTCCATAAGAATCATCACTATATTCTTTTATCATACCTTTAGATACTGGTTTAGAAAATGCTGGCCAACCACAGCTAGAATTAAATTTATCTAAGGACGAAAACAATACTTCTCCTCCTACAATATCAACATATATTCCTTTGTCATAAAAGTCGTTGTATTTTCCTGAATAAGGAGCTTCAGTGGCATTATTTTGTGTTACTTCATAAGCTAAATCACCTATACGTTTTCTTAAATCTTCTCTTTTCATTTTCACACCTTCTTATCTATTTTTTCGCTTTAGTAATGCAGATATCCATGCTGGAGCGTATGCCGACGTACAACCTTTGGCTACTTTTTGGTCTTTATAAACTTTTAATTCTTCTCCTAAAGATATACAATATTCTAAATAATCATCATAATTAATTGCTATCGTAACTAAGCAATGATTCATTACCCACTTTACTAACTCTGGGCTATCAACTAGTTTTTCTTTTATTTCTTTTAGTGTTAAATCTATTTCTTCTTTAGTTCCCACCTTACTTCCAAAATACTTAACTTTCAATTTCCAAAACAACCTATTATATACATCAGAATTTCTATTTGAAAAATCTGACATTATTTCTTTACAATAGGGACTATTAAATATAACTTTTTCTGTAAAAGGATCTAATACTGTAAGTGATATTTTTTCATTTACTAGCATATTTATATCTTTTAAACTTAATTTTTCTGATTCAAATAATTGGATAGCAACCAACATAGCATCTAAATTTTTTGTTTTCCATAATTTTTGAGCAAGTTCATTATTAGGTTTTTGTTTTTTGGATATTTTATTTATATCACCTTTCAAAACTCCGTAATAAGGTTTTGGCTCATTATTTTTTTCATATCTTTTAATTACTGAACTGTTAGATTTACTTTCCAATTCCATTAATATACTATTAATAACAATCACCTCTTAATTTTTAATAAAAAAATATTTCCTAATATAGCAACTGAATTTTGCTATGCTAGGAAATATTTATAAATTTTATTTTAATTAAAATAATTTTAGTAATTTATAGTTAACTACTACTTAAATAAATGGAGATGGCGGGATTTGAACCCGCGTCCAAAAACACCTCTCCCTAGCTTCTACACGTTTAGTTTATTTATTAAATTTAATTTTTTATATTAGCCAATAAACAGGCTATAAAAAACGAGCTTGATTATCTTATTCTTTAATTCTACAAGCAGAAGAATTAAAGTGTAGGTTGCTATTTAATGAACCGATTATCTTTATCACAACCAAATAAAGTAATCAGCCTTTAGCTAATTAAGCTGCTAAAGCTAATGATTTATTGTTGTCAGTTATATTTAAACTGTTGTGTTTTTAAAGAGACAACCCTCTTACGTGCCACTAGACAGACTAGCATCCCTGTCGAATCCTAAACATCCCCTAGTTTATAAAAATATTATAACATATACTAAAAAAAAAGTGAAGATATTACACCTTCACTTTCATATACAATTTTATATTAAATATCTCTTCTTCTAGTTCTACGTGGACGTGGGAACATTTCTGAATCTGCTTCATCTTTTCCATAGTTACTTGTAAATGTTGAAGCTGCTGTTGGTTGTACTCTTTGAGATACTTCTCTTTCTGGAGCATTGTCATTATCAAAACCAGTAGCTATAACAGTAACGATAATTTCATCTGTTTCTTCTAAAGCTTCATTTATAACAGTCCCGAAAATCATATTAACTTCTTCATCGCTTGCTTCTTGAACAATACTTGCTGCTGCTTGTGCTTCAAATAAACTTAGTGACGGTCCCCCTGTAATATTTAACAGTACACCTTTTGCTCCAACAATTGAAGTTTCTAATAAAGGAGATGATATTGCTTTTTTAGCAGCTTCAATAGCTCTGTTTTCTCCAGAAGATACACCAATACCCATCAATGCAGATCCTTGATCAGACATAATAGCTTTTACGTCAGCAAAATCAAGGTTAACAGCTCCAGAAACATTAATTAAGTCTGATATACCTTGTACACCTTGACGAAGAACATTATCCGCTTCTACGAATGCTTGCATCATTGGAGTAGATTTATCAACTATATCCAATAATCTATCATTAGGTATAACTATAAGAGTATCTACTGCTCCTTTTAGTGCGTTAATTCCTGCTGTTGATTGAACTTGACGCTTTTTCCCTTCAAAGTTGAATGGACGAGTAACTACACCTACAGTTAAAGCACCTAATTCTTTTGCTATACTAGCTACGATAGGAGCAGCTCCTGTTCCTGTTCCTCCTCCCATACCAGAAGTAACAAACACCATATCAGCTCCTTCTAAAGCAGCTTCAATTTTATCTTTAGTTTCCTCAGCAGCTTTACGACCTACTTCAGGATTAGCTCCTGCACCAAGACCTTTTGTCAACTTTTCTCCTATTTGTATTCTAACATCTGCTTTTGATTTTCTAAGAGCTTGTGCATCTGTATTTACAGCAATAAACTCTACGTTTTGTACTCCACTTTCTACCATTCGGTCGACAGCGTTTCCTCCTCCGCCACCTACTCCTACTACTTTAATAATTGCTGACTGTGTAAATTCACTATCAAATAACATATTCATAATTACTTATTTTCCTCCTAAATTTTATTCAAATAACGAACTATATTTCTTTCTTAGTTTATCGAATAATCTATCTTTTTCGTACTGATCATCTTCGTCTAAATAATCGTCTTCTTTATAATTATCTTCTTGTTCTATATTGATTTCTTCAATATTCTCTACCCGTTCAAAGTTAGTATTCGGAGTTTCATTAGCTACTATCGCATCTCCAAAGCTTTGATATCCAAATAATGTTTCTATATTGTAGCTACTAGTTAAAGTTCCTACAGCTACCGCTAACTCTGGAGAATTAGCACCAATAATTTTTGGAGTTCCTATACGAACATTCATTTTCTTCAACATGTCTCTAGCAAGTTCTAAAACTCCCGGCATTAAAGTAGTTCCACCAGTTAAGACTACATTACCTTTAACCCTATTAATACCAGCTTTTCTAAGAACATCAAATGAACGTAAAATAATTTCTTCAACTATTTCTTCTATATAATCTGATAGTTCTTTTTGTGTAAATGGATTTTCATCATCTGATAAGTTATCCAAATGTATAACTATATCGTTAGAAGCAATATCATAGAAACTATGACCTTGAGTAATTTTTATTTCTTCTGCTTTTTTATTAGATACATTTAAAACATCAGAGATAACTCTTGTTATATCATCTCCTGCTAAATCAATAGATTGAGATAACTGTAAAATATTATCTTCAAAATAACTAACGGTAGTAATTCCTGCTCCTATATCTATAATAACAGATCCATAATCTCTTTCCTCATCACTTAGTAGTAATTCTCCTAGACAATGTGATGTACAGAAAGTTTCATTACAGTCAACTCTTAGCTTTTCTATACTCTTATAAATAGTATGTAGATGAGTCTTTGAAGTCAATACTCTATTCCCTGTTAATTCAAAAGAATTATGAACTGTCATTCCTTTTGGTTTATTAATTTGTTCAATATCATCAATTCTATAATAGTCAGGAATAACTTGAACTACTTCTCGTTCTCTAGGTAATGGCAATATTTTGGCTTCTTCTACAACTTCTTCTATATCTCTACCATCTATGTCATGCTTATTATCAAATCTAATTTCTGCTACACTTTTTTTAATATGAGTGTGTACGCTTGGAACAGCTATATAAAGTGATCTTATTTCTTTATTAGCTTCATTTTTAGCTATTTCTAATGCTTTTTCAATATCTTTAGATGCAGTTTCAACGTCAACGATATTACCACGTTTTATTGCATTAGTTCTGACAATTCCCACACCTAATATATTTAACTTTTCATAAGCTACATCTGCTATAATTACTTTAATACTAGAAGAACCTAAATCAAGTGCAGTATATAATTGTGAACTCAAGCTAAACACCCCTTCCTATAAATTTCTATATTTTTACTAGTAAAGCTGGCAATATATAGCCAATTATGATTACTATGTAAGATTATAACATAAAATTATAAAAAAAAGTATTAAAATATAGAAAAAATTGAATTTTTTTGATTAAAATTTTGTTACAAAATATTTTTCTATACTTAATACTTTATTATATATTTTTTATTATCATTATTTATAAAATTATAAATTTTGTTATCTTAAGTATTTGATTTTTCACTACTATTTTCTTGATTATTATCTTGCTTAGTATCATTACTTTTTTTAAGTAGCTCATTTATTTTATTTTCTTTTAATTTGTTACTTTTTTCTGTTTCTAAATAAGCACCATTAACTAAATTTAATATTGTATCTCTTTTATTCTCAATATGTTGTTCCATTTCAAAATAGTAATTTAGCTTAGAAGAAAAATTATTAGCATTTATCTTTATACGTTGACCATCTTTCATATAAATCAATGCTATTTCATTATTATCATTAACAATTTCTGAAATTTGTGTTAATATTTCTTCTTTTAAGTCTATCAAATTTTTTAATAATTCTTGTTTTTTATTATTATTTTCAAAATTTGTTAAAATAGGCAAATCTAATTGTTTCTTCATAGTACCATTGTACGAACTACTATCACTCATAATTATACTATAACTATTGTCATCTTTTTTTTCTCTGGCTATTAACCTTTTTTCCTTTATAGTAATATTAATAGTTTGAAACCATTCTGTATTTACAGAAACACTATCTACTATATTGTAATTTTCTTTTATTTTGTTTTCTACTTCATTTTCATCAACACTCCAAATTTTAACATCATTATTTATTGATGTAGTATTTTTTATATCTTCTTCTGTTATTTGGACTAACCCTGTAATGTTAATGTTTTTTAATTTTACATATGAACTATTTAGAAAAACAAAAATTGCAATACCCATCAACACTATTGTAGATAAAATTATTATTTCTATATTTCTTCTTTTTTTATATCTTGATATTGCTGTTTTATGACTTGTATTTCTAGATTTTTGTAGTAATTTTTTATTTTTTAAATTCATCTATATCAACTCTTTATTTTTTATTTTGTTATAGGTATCAATAAATTCTTGACCTCTAACTTCAAAATTTTTATACTGATCCCAAGAAGCACAAGCTGGGGACAATAGAATAGTATAACCACTTTTGGATAATTTTGCTGCTAATTTTGTCGCTTCTTCTACATTATAACACTTATATGCTAGAATGTCGTTTTTAAGAGCCAAATTATATAGAAAATCCTTCGTTTCTCCTATGGCTATTAGTGCTTTTACTACATTAAATCCACTAGCAAGTTCAGTTAAATCTACGCCTCTTTCTTGACCACCACATATTAAAATAACATCTTTTTCAAATCCTCCAAGTGCCTTTAAAGTTGAAGCTGGATTTGTCGCTTTCGAATCATTATAATATTTTATTCCATTTGCTTCTCCTACAAATTGAAGTCTATGTTTTACACCTTTAAAATTATAAAGTACTTTTTGAATATTGATTAAACTTGCACCCTCTAATAATGACATTAAAGATGCTATTATTGCGTTCTCCAAGTTATGTTCTCCGGGTAAACTTAATTTTCTAACCTCAAAAATTTCTTTTCCTTGATAATATAATATGTCATCTTCTACATAAGCATGCGCTTTTTTGTTGTTAGATGTACTGTAATAAATTATTTTAGAATTAATATTATCATTAATATATAATTCGCTATCTTTAATATTTAATATTAAATAATCATCTTTTGTCTGATTTTTAAAAATTCTCTTTTTAATGTTATGATATTCTTCAACATTACTGTGATAATCTAAATGACTTATTCCTAAGTTTGTAATAGTAGCAATGTGTGGTCTAAATTTTGAAACGCCATTTAATTGGAATGATGATATCTCCATAATTATTGTTTTATTATCTTTATTTTCATACGCAACTTCTATAGCTGGATATCCTATATTGCCAGCTAATTTTATATTTTCATCTTCTAACTTTAGTATTTCATAGAGCATTGTTGTTGTCGTAGTTTTTCCATTAGTTCCAGTTATAGCTAGTATATTATGATTGTATAATATACTAGCTAATTCTATTTCTGTTATTATTTCTATATTACGTTTAATTGCTTCTTTTAAAAAATCTATCTTATATGGTATACCTGGATTTTTTATTATTAAATCTACTTTATCTAATATTTCTACTGGATGAGAACCAGAAATAATTTCTACTCCTAAACTTTTAAGATAATTGGCATCTTCATTATTAGATAAATTTTCAGCAGTATTAACTGTTACATTAATACCTAATTTATTCAAAATCAACGCACTTTTAAAACCACTTCTAGCAAATCCTAAAATTAAAATATTTTTCTTTCTTAATTGTTCTAAAATATTTTCATTCATTATAAAACTCCTACAAAATAACCTATAGTTGAAGATAATATAGCTATAGCTACAAATATATATACAGTCTTCACTTCACCATAACCAGACAACTCAAAATGATGATGCAAAGGAGACATTTTAAATATTCTTTTTCCTGTTTTTTTGAAATACATCACTTGAATCATTACAGATAATGTTTCTAAAATATATACTAATCCAATAAATAAAAATGCTATTTCTTTATGCAAAATTATTGATATTGCTGCTAAAATGCCTCCTAAAGCTAATGATCCCGTATCGCCCATAAAAATTTTTGCAGGTTTTTTGTTAAATAATAGAAATCCTAATAAAGATCCTATAATACACAAACAAAATATTAATATTGGAATATTATTTTCTTTGTAACTGATAAGTGCAAACGCTGATGTAGTTATTATAGTTACACTAGTAGCTAATCCATCTAATCCATCAGTTAAGTTTACTGCATTAGAAAATCCTGTTTGCCAAAATACTACAAAAGCTGCATAAATTAGAGATAAATTAAGCTTATAATCTATAAATGGTATCTCTATATAGTTAATATCAGCATAGACGAATGTAAGCAATAAATAAAATATAAAAGAAAATAATATTTGCAATGCTAATTTTTTTCGAGGTGATAATCCATCATTTTTTTTCTTAACAACTATTAACATATCATCAATATAACCAATTATTGCAAAAGATATTGTAGTATATATAAATAATAAGTAATATTTTATATTGATACTATCTAGAAATGAAGCAATAACTAATGTTATTACTATTGATAGTATAAAAGATATTCCCCCCATAGTCGGCGTTCCTTTTTTCGCAGCGTGACTCTGTGGTCCCTCTTCCCTTATTGCTTGACCGAATTTTAGTTTATGCAAATACTTTATTAAACTCGGCAAAATAGCTACTGTTATAACAAACGAACAAGACAGCATTGCTATCATATATAGTGTATTCATTAGTTTCTCCTCATTTTATTCTAATTTTACTTTTAATTTATCTCCATTTTTTATTACTTTATTTGACGATATGGATTGATCTTTTACATATCCATTACCTTCAATTTCTATATCTATCCCTGTTAATTCCTTGTACCTCAATATGTCAGTTTTTGACCAACCTTTAAAATTTGGTAAAACGATATTTTCTGTACTAGTAACAACAAATACTTTATCATTTACATTAACAATACTACCTTCATTAGGAAATTGTTGTAAAACTGTTGTTCCATTACCTATTAATACTGTATTTTCTGTATACTTAGATAAATTAGAAACAACACTATTAGTACTTTGACCAACATAGTTATTTATTTTATATGTTTTGTTATTAGATTCAGATTTTTCTTTTTGGACATTAAGATAATCTAGTATGTTGGTCATAATAGGGTTAAACAATTCTTTAGTTGAATTACTGTAGTTTTGGACAGCATTTTTTGTTGGTAATTTTATAGCAGTATATAAAATAACTTCAGGGTTTTCACTAGGTGCATATCCTATAAACGAGTGCATAACTTTATAAGGACTAGAATAATAAGTTCCAGTTTCAGGATTAACTAATTCTGCAGTTCCTGTTTTTCCAGAAACTGTATATCCTTCTAATTGATATTTTGAACCACCATTAGCCCATTCACCATTAACAACTCCGTATAATTCTTCTCTAGTTTTTTCGGCAGTTTCTTTTGAAATAGGGTTTCCTACAACTGTACGCTCTCCTTTGTTAACATCTACATCATTTGTTTTATCATGAATTTTTTGAAGAAAATATGGTCTTAACATTTCTCCATCATTAACAATTGCTGTTTCTGCTTGTAACATTTGAATAGGAGTTACTGTACTACCTTGTCCAAAGACAGTTGTAGAAGCTGAAACTTTATTACCAAAAGCTAGTTCTCCTCTAGATTCATTTTCAAAAAGTGAACTTGTTGTTTTTCCAAAACCGAATTTCTCTAATCCATATTTTAGTTTATCCGTTCCTAGAGATTCTAACATAGTCAACATTAGAGTATTAGACGATTCTTGGAATCCGTGGCGATAAGTAATTGTTCCCCATCCTACTCTATTGTAATCTCTTATTACCGCATCTTCTACTTTATACGATCCCGATAAATATGTTTTGTTAGGATTGTAAATACCATTTTCTATCATAAGGGCTAACGTATAAGTTTTCATAGTAGATCCAGGCTCCAAAGCAGAATTATAAATAGCATTAGTCCATGCGCTAGAAATATTTTCTTTAGTATTAGGATTAAAAGCAGGTGTTTGTCCTATTCCCAAAATTTCCCCAGTTTTTGCACTAATAGCTACTGCAAATGCACTTTCTGGTTCATACTTAGATTGAATATCAGACAGACTGTTATCTATAAAAGTTTGAATATTTTTATCAATAGTTAAATATATATCAGATCCATCAACAGGTTTAATTTCTGTAGTTGGCTCATTAGAAACTACCCTTCCCCAAGCGTCTCTAGCATAAATAATTCTTCCGTTTTTTCCTCTCAAATAATAATCAAAAACTTTTTCAATACCTAAACGTCCAACAATTAAATTACTATCATCAGACGATTGAGCAAAGCCTAAAAAATTACCTAAAAGCGTTCCATTAGGATAGTAACGTTTAGTAGTTGTTTCAAATTTTAAGCCCGGTAAATTTAAGTTCTCTATTTTCTTTTTGTTTTCTATACTTATATCTTTACCATAACTACCAAATTCAACTTGATAAGCTTTATCATTGTTTAAAATATCTAAAATACTACTTTTATCTAAATTTATTATTTTTGACAGTTCTTCTGCGGTTTTATCCTTATCTACTACATGAAGCCGTTGTGCAGAATCATCTAATCCCTCAGAAGCTTTATCCGATAATACTGCAACTAATTTATATGATTCGATATTATCTGCCAAAATGCTACCATTACGATCATATATTTTACCACGATTAGGCTCTAATACTCTATCTACTACATATTTTTCTTGAGCTATTTCATTAAGATTTTGGCCTCTTATAGTTCCTAAAACAGTCATTTGTCCTATATTTAATATTAATACCCATACAAATAAAAAAACAAAAAGTATTGTAAATATCATTTTTGTTCTTTTTCTTGATATATAATCTTTTGTTTTTATACTTTTAGGATCTTCCAAAAATCTTAATGTCAACAATCTTAAGAATTTTTTCAATTATCTCACTACCTTTACATTATCTTTTTGTGTCTCCATTCCTAACAGTTCTGCTATTCCTCTTATTCTTTCGTAAGAAGACAAGTCATTTATTATAACTCTTTGCTCTTCAGTGTCATTTTTCATTTTTTTGATTTCAGATGCATTTCTAGTTTCTTGATTTTGTAAACTATATACTTCTCCACTATAGCTTAGCATAAAATATATAGAAACTATTATAACTACCGGTAATGCAATATACGCAAATATTTCCGGTCTAGTTAATGTTACTTTTTCTTCTACTTTTTTGACACCATATTCTCTGCTATATACTTTTAATGTCGCCACTTTTCTTATTCCTCTCTATTTTAATATATTTATCTTTGAATTTCCACTATTCTTAATTTAGCACTTCGTGATCTATTATTTTCCCCTATTTCTTTTTCTGAAGGTAACATAGGTTTTTTATTAATCAATTTTAACTTTTGTTGATATTCTGATGGTATTATAGGTAAATTTCTAGGTACATTTTGTTCTTTTGCATAAGAATTGAATATTTGTTTACACAGTCTATCTTCTAGAGAATGAAAAGTAATTACCGCTATTCTTCCGCCAATATTTACTAAATCTATAGCTTGTTCTAATGAACTTTCAAATACTCCTAATTCGTTATTAACAGCTATTCTGATAGCTTGAAAAGTCCTTTTGGCTGGATGCCCGCCTTTTCTTCTTGCTGCTGCTGGAATTGCTGCTTTAATAATCTCTACTAATTCAAAAGTTGTTTCTATAGGATTTTGTGCTCTTTTTTGTTCTATTTTTCTAGCAATTTGTTTTGAAAATTTTTCTTCCCCATATCTATAAAATATCTTTACTAATTCATGATAATCATAATTATTAACTACTTCATAAGCACTAAGTTCTGAATCAGTATCCATACGCATATCTAATCTAGTATCAAAATTATAGCTAAATCCTCTCTCAGGGGTATCTAGTTGAGGAGAAGATACACCCAAATCATAAAGAATACCGTCAACTTTTTCTATTCCTAATTTATTTAATTCATATTTAATATTTTCAAAATTTGATTTTATAAAAACTACTTTATCTTTATAATCTATTAATTTTTTTTTAGCATTTTCTATAGCAACTATATCTTGATCAAAAGCATACAATTTGCCAGTAGTAAGTTTTTTTAATATTTCTAGACTATGCCCTGCTCCACCCAGAGTACAATCAACATATATACCATCTTCTTTTACTGCTAAACCGTCTACAGCTTCATTTAGCAGCACACTATAATGCTTAAACATCTAATACCTCTCATAATTCTAAAAATCAAAATTTTCTAATTCTTCTGCTATCTCTTCGAATGTTTCTTCACTATCAACTAACAAAATATCCCATTTTTCTCTATCCCATATTTCTATTCTATTAGAAACACCATTTACAACACATTCTTTAGTCAATTTAGCATGTTCTATAAGAGATTTAGGAATATTTATACGTCCTTGTTTATCGATCTCTACTTCTGCAGCTCCAGAAAAGAAGAATCTCTGGAAAGCTCTGGCATTTTTTTTCGTTATTGGTAGTGATTTTATTTTACTCTCTATTTTTTGCCATTCTTGTAGTGAATATCCAAATAGACACGAATCTAGCCCTCTAGTTATTATAAATTTTGAGCCTAACTCTTCTCTAAATTTTATAGGCATACTAATTCGCCCTTTTGAATCCATTTTATTATTGTATTGACCGATAAACATAATTTCACCACCTTACTAATATAATTTACCACATTTCCCCACTTTTTTCCACTATTTATAAAAAATTTATTTATTTTTTTGAATAAATTATTAAAATTAAATTATTACTTATAATATAAAAATTAAAAAACACTATTTTAAAGAAAACAAAAAGGAGATTTACTCAAATTTGAGTAAACCTCCTTTTATTGTATTATCAATTATGATAAAATAAATTTTTCAATTTCTTCTTCTGGTAGAGAAGAATCCATTACTATTTTTAATTTAGTATTTCTTACTAACAATGCAGGAACTGTTTTTATATCATATTTATCTCTAAACTCTACTAAATTATCATCAAAAATATTTTCACTATCTACAAAATAAATAGTCTTTTCTAATTTGTCTGCTACACTTCTTAATTTAGGTGCAAATTTTCTACAAAAAGGACAACTAGAGCGTCCTACGAAAACTATAGTACCTTCTTCAAGCAATTTCTTTTGTGCCTCTTCTGACATTATCTTCAAAAAATTTTTTGTACTATCTTCAAAAGTTTGCATAATTTTATCCTCCTTAATGAATTAAAATTATAACACAAAATATAATTGCAATAAATTAATATTGCTCAATTAACTAAAAGTTATATGGAATATACGATAAGAACACTACTGCAAAAAATAATAAATAGAAAAATATAAACAGCCATTTTAACTTTACTATTATTGCAACATACTCTCTAATAAACGCACTAGGAATATAATAACTAGCTGTACTACAACCTAAACCGTCACCTTTCATTTTGATTCTTTTTGCATAAGTACTAGTTCTAAAAACATGATAATCATTTGTAACAAATAAAAATTTAGGATTATCTATTATCTGCTCTCCTAACTTTTTAGAATTAACTAAATTTTCATAAGTAGTTCTTGATTCATCCTCTAGGATAACCCTATCTGATGGTACATCTCCTCTGCTCTCAATATAATTATAAATAGCTTGGGCTTCAGATATCTTCTCATCAGACCCCTGTCCCCCACTAGCTATTAATTTTACATCTTTATTTTTTGATCGATGAAAAGCCTCAATTGCTTTATCAATTCTTTTACGCAGTAAAGGAGTTACAACTTCACCATTTATTAATCCTGCCCCATGAATAATAATAAAATCGTATGATTTATTTTTAGGAATAATATTATATAAAATAGAATAAAATAAATATCCTACAAAACTAAAAACAAATAAAACAAAAGTATAAAATATAAATCCATTTATTATAGATAACAAGGGATTATCAATCAATATAGAACGTATATAATTGTTATTCATATTAGTAATAAAGAAATTAATATAAAATAACAAAATTGAAATACCTAAAAATAAAGATAAAATATTAGTTTTTGAATAGCCTTCTTTTCTTAGAATAATAATACCATTATAAATCAAAAATATTCCCATAACGAGTATTGCCAATGGAATTCCTGCAAATCCTGCAATCAATAATATTGTATAAATAGTAGAATACCCAATATCAAAGAAGACTTGCAGTAACGAGATATAAAAGAAAAAGAGAAATATTATTAAAAAAATAGGATTTAATAAACTTCTCAAATCTTTATACATAGAAATTACAAGCATGACAAATACTATAAATGTAATTATATATAAAAACATAATTTCTCCTTTTGATTCAACTTAATATATACTATGTAATTATACCCAAAATTAAAAGTGAACGCAACAATAAAAAGATACTCAGTTTGAAATATCAAACCCAGTATCTTTTTTTCTTACATATTTTTTTCTATATGATTTACTAAATCACTAATTTTTTCTATATTACTAGCATCTTCATCAGAAAACTCAAATCCGTATTTATCTTCTATATCCATAACAACTTCTGCTATTTCAATAGAATCTGCATCTAAATCATCATTAAGACTTGACTCTAATTTTATATCTTCTTCATTTACATGTATGTGTTTTGTAATTATTTCTTTTAATTCTTCAAATATTCCCATAATTATTCTCCTTTTATTACCTCAATCATCTTACTATATAAATTTGTTTTATACATTTGCTTAGCTTGTTGAACAGCAAAATGAACAGCTTTTTCATCAGCAGAACCATGAATTTTTATTGCAGGTTTTTGTAATCCTAGTAATATAGCTCCTCCATACTCACTATAATCAAACTTTTGCCTAAATGTTTTTAAACCTGACTTTACTAAAAGTGCTGATATTTTAGTTTTAATATTTTTTAAAAATATTCCTTTAAGTAATCCACTAAATGAAATAGCTACTCCTTCAATAGTTTTCAAAATAATATTTCCTGCAAATCCGTCAGCTATTACAACATCATACTTGTGATTCAATATATCTCTGGCTTCTATATTTCCTTGAAAGTTAGTAATATTATCTTTTAATAAATTATGTGTTTCTTTATATAATTTATTTCCTTTTGTAGGTTCTGCACCTATATTTAATAACGATGTACTAGGATTATCTTTTCCATACATATAATTTATATAAAGATTTCCTAGTTTGGCATAGTTCAACAAATCATCTGGCTTAGCTTCCACATTAGCACCTAAATCTGTAAGTAAAAATTTATGATCAGTTACTGTTGGCAACATTGTTGCTAATGCTGGCTTAGCCACCCCTTCTATTCTACCTAAAATAAATAAAGAACTTGCCATAAAAGCACCTGTACTACCTGCTGATATAGATATATCTATATTACCATCTTGTTGATCTTGTAACATTTTTATCATTGTAGAATCTTTTTTTCTTCTGTGTACACGCGCTGAATCGTCTTCAATTAAAACCTCTTCTGTACACAATATTTTCTCTACATTGTTATTATTTGTTATTAAGTTTAAATCTTCTTGCAAACCATATACAACAAAAGTTATATTCTCTTTATTAGAATTAATATAGTTAATTAATTGTTGTTTATCATCTGCTCCTCTTAAATCTAATCCTATTTTCATGTTATACTGTTTCTTCTCCGATTAATTTTGCTTCAACCACAAAGCGTTCTTCCCAAACACCAGTATTATAATTATACGCATCACAAGTAAACATTGTTAGCTTTTTAGGTTCTCCTGGTTTTTGATCAAGTATTTCTACTTGGGTGTCTGTAACATTATAAATCTTTGAAACCTCATATGTCAATAGTCTATCTTTCGTAGCTATTTTTACTGTAGTTCCCATCTTTATTTTTCGCAAGTTATAAAATCTAATATCAATTCCTTGAACACTATGCCCCGCTAAAACTACATTTTGATCATCTAATGTTTGATTATGATCAACAGTAGCTACACCATTTATTAAGTTAATTTCACTATCACCTTGAAATATAGGCTCTTGAATTTTTAAATCATCTATTAATAAAATACCTAACATAGAATCTGTAAGTTTTATGTTAGATGAATTATCTGTAAATAATTTTTGCCACCATGGTATATTAACATCATTTTCGTTATTTTTATACGCTGTGATTATCTTATCATTAACAGAACCTGTTAAATATTCTCTAATTTTATCTTTAAATATTAAAACTCCTGAAGTGATTAATAGAACTACTATCAAGATATTTATTAAGATATTTTTTAATCTCTTTTTGTTCATTCTTCCTCCTAATCAAAAATTATTACTTTCTATACCTAAATAATTAAGCAATTTTTCTTTATTATCAGTAACCTCTATTATTTTTGATGACAATTTCTTAGCTAAATACATCAATTCTGTATCGTTCAATAAATCTGCTGCCCTAAAACTAGGTAATCCGCTCTGTTTCGTTCCGAAGAAGTCCCCTGGTCCTCTTTGCTTCAAATCAAATTCCGCTATTTTAAATCCATCATTTTCTAAACACATTATATCTACACGTTCATTTTTGCTATCACAAATTAAAATACAGTAAGATTGATGACTACTTCTTCCAACTCGCCCTCTAAGTTGATGTAATGTAGCTAAGCCGAATCTATTTGCATCAACTATCATCATAAAAGTAGCATTAGGAACATTGACACCTACTTCTATTACTGTAGTAGATATTAATATATGTATATCCCCTTTTACAAAACAATCAACTATATAGTCTTTTTCTTTATTAGTCATCTTTCCGTGCAAAATGGCTACTTTGTATTTATTTCCTAGGTAAGATTGAATTCTATCATACATTTCTTCAACATTTTTTAATTCAATTTTTTCAGACTCTTCAATTAAAGGACAAACTACATAACCTTGCCGTCCTTTATCTAATTCTAATACTATATTATCCAAAACGGAATTTAATTGTTTATTGGTTGCCTTATATGTATGAACTTTCTTTCTACCACGAGGAAGTTCATCAATAGTTGATACTTTTATATCCGTTATTAATGTAATTGCTAAGCTTCTTGGAATCGGTGTTGCCGTCATCATCAAAGAATTAACTTTTTCTCCTTTTTCTCCAAAAATTTTTCTTTGATTTACTCCAAATCTATGTTGTTCATCAGTAATTACAAATTTTAAATTTTTAAATTCTACATCATTTTGAATTAATGAATGTGTTCCTATGAGAACATCTATCTCACCAATCTTTAAAAGTTCTAAGATTTTTAATCTTTCTTTCTTTGGAGTACTGCTTGTCAATAACGCTACACTAATATTCAAATCTTTAAAAAAATTAAAAAATGTATCAAAGTGTTGATTAGCTAATATCTCTGTAGGTGCCATAATTGCTGTCTGATAACCTTGCTTTATTACAGCATATATTAAAGTAGCAGCTACTACTGTTTTTCCACACCCCACATCTCCTTGTAACAGCCTATTCATAATATAAGGGGATGATAAATCTTTTGATATTTCGTCAATAACTTTTTTTTGTGAATTAGTTAGATCAAATGATAAATTACTAATAAAGAAATTAACATCATCTTCAGACACTTTAACTTGATATTCTATATCCATTAGTCTAGTTGAAATATTTTGTAATTGTAACTTTAATTGATAATCAAATAGTTCATGAAAAGCAAACATTTTTTTTGCTTTATCAAAAGATACACTATTTTCTGGAAAATGTAAAGTATATAGTATTTTCTTTAACGGCCATATCCCTTTAAAATCTTTAGGAACAAAATTAATAATTTTTTTATTGGTTATGTAATTAAAACAATTTTCTACAATTTCTCTATATTTTTTTTGAGTTATTCCTTGCTTTAAATGATAACTAACTTCTATACTATCATCACTAGAAAAAGATAAGTCTTTTGAAGAACTAGAAATACTAGAAGCAGTTATAGTGTTATTTCCAATATTGTATGTTCCTTTTACAATAATTTCTTTTCCTTCAGTCAGATTTTTTTTCAAGTATACTTGATTGAAAAATACTATCTTTACTGAACCATTTTCTGTATGCAATGAAAAATAAGATCTACTTTTTTTATTACCATAAAATTGAGTAATAATTCTATTTTCTACTATTCCTCTAGTTACAACTTTATCACCTTGACTCAAATTATTAGAAAATTGTGATGTCATAACTACTTTATAAGGTATATTAAATAATATATCTTTAATACTATAAATATCCATACTATTTAATATCTCTGCAGTTTTAGGTCCTATTCCTTTTAACACAGTTATATTATTAAGCAATACATTATCCATTTCCTAATAATATACTCCTATATTCTTCTCCAGTTTTTGTTATTGCTAAGCCACCTTTAGCTGTTTCTTTTAAAGTTGGCGACATTTCTTGACCTATTCTATACATCGCATCCAAAACTTCATCAGCAGGAATTTTACTTTTTATACCACTAAGTGCCATATCAGCTGCCATAACAGCAATACTTGTTCCCGCAGCATTTCTTTTTACACAAGGGACTTCTACTAAACCAGCTACTGGATCGCATACCAAGCCCAATAGATTCTTTAAAGCTATCGCAAAAGCATGACCTGCCATTTCTGGAGTTCCTCCCATAGTTTCTACTATAGCTGCAGCTGCCATAGCACTTGCAGAGCCTATCTCTGCTTGACATCCACCTTCGGCACCAGATACAGAGGCATTATTAGCTACAACAAAACCAAAAGCGCCTGCTGTTAATAACATATTAACTTGTTGTTCATAACTAATATTGAACTTTTTCTTTAATATATGAATACAACCTGGTAATACACCCGCAGAACCTGCAGTAGGAGTAGCACAAATAATTCCTAAAGAAGCATTTACTTCGTTAGTAGCAATAGCAGCTATAACTCCGTTTAAAAAATCTTCTCCAGATATTGATTTTCCACTATTTACATATTCTTGTAATTTTTTAGCATCTCCTCCAGTTAAACCACTTTTTGACTTAACTCCTTGTATTCCATCATCTATTGCAGAAAGCATAATTTCTAAATTTTTTCCCATTCGACTCAGAATCTGTTCTTTTGTAGTGCCATTAAGTTCTATTTCTTGTTCTATCATTACTTCATAAATTTTTTTATTGTTGTTCTGTGCTTGAAATATTAAATCTTCTAAACTAATAAACATGGTGTACTCTCCTTATATTTGGGGTGAATATTTGATACTATCTACAAATTCTAATGACAATAAATAATCAACCACTTCGTCCTCATAATTTTCCATTTCTATATAGAGTAAATTACGTCCTTCTATTATAGAACTAGAAAATTTATAACTTTTTATATTTTTTTTAAAAGATAATATTGATTCTTCCAGTTCCTCTTTATTTTCATCGGTCATTTCAAAAAAGACAAATATCGTTGGAAAATCTGCAGAAATTTCCACATCAAATCCTTGTATTTCAAAAATAACCATTTTTCCTCCACCAATAGATTTTCCACTAACTTCCAAAAATTCACCATTTCCTTCTAATTCTATCGTTGTAGTGTTGGGATGTATGGGTGTTATTTCACTTTCAATAAATTTAAAATTTATCCCTTGAGATTTTGCATCTTCTAGACTTGTTCTAATCCCTTTGTCAAAAGTATCACACCCTAATAATCCACCTATAATTGCAATATCAGTTCCATGTCCTTTATACGTATCTTTAAATGATCCATACAAGGTAACTTCTATATTTTGAGGTGAATTGTTGAATAAATTTCTAGTAAACAGTCCTATACGTGCAGCTCCTGCTGTATGAGAACTAGATGGACCCACCATTATTGGTCCTATAATATCAAATACACTTCTAAATTTCATACTTTTATCTCCTTACAAAAAGAAGTATAAAGTAGTAATACTCTATACTTCTTTTTTTAAACCTCTATTATTGTAGGTATTATTACTGGTGTTCTTCCAGCCTCTTTTTCTAAGTAACTACTTAACTTATCTATTATAGTTTGTCTAATGTTGTACATAGTACAAGCTTCATTTGACATTAAAATTGAAGAAATTTCTTCCTTAATTACTGATTTACAACTATCAATTAATTCTTTTGAATCAGTGTTTTGTATAAATCCTCTAGAAATAATATCGGGATTGCTCATTAATATCTTTTTATCTATATTTAGCACGATAGATACTATTAATGCACCTTTTTCAGAAAGTTCTTTCCTATCTCTTATAACTACACTTCCTATATCACCTATACCTAAACCATCAACATAAACATCTCCGGCTTCAATCTTTCCTGCTACTCTTGCACTATCCTTAGTTAATGCAAGAATATCACCATTACTTAAAATAAACGTATTTTCTTCCTTTACGTCACATTCAACCGCAGTTTTTGCGTGCATAACTTGCATTCTATATTCTCCATGAATAGGCATAAAATATTTAGGTTTAATTAATCTAAACATTAATTTTTGCTCTTCTTTAGCTCCATGTCCTGAAGTATGAACATTGTTAATACTAGATGTGATGACATTAGCGCCTAATTTAGAAAGTAAGTCAATATTTTTATTAATTGATACTGCATTTCCTGGTATAGCAGAACTGGCAAAAACTACAGTATCAGTAGGCATTATAGTTATTTTTTTATGAGTTCCGTGAGCTATTCTAGTTAGTGCTGCTAACTCTTCTCCCTGTGTTCCTGTACATAAAATTAGCAACTTATTTGGATCAACTTGCTTTAGATGTTTAGGATTTATAAAAGCATCTTTAGGTGCTTTTATATAACCTAACTCGGTTCCAATTTTTATTGCTTTTTCCATTGAACGTCCAAAAACAGCTATTTTTCTATCATGTTCTATACAAGCTTCTACTACTTGTTTAACTCTAAAAACATTAGAAGCAAATGTAGCAAAAATAATTCTATTTTTTACTTTTCTCAAAATATTAGAGATAGTAATTCCTACTTCTTTTTCACTCATAGTAAATTCATTTCGCTCAGAGTTTGTAGAATCAGACAGTAGGCATAAAACTCCTTCTTCTCCTACTTTAGCCATTTTGTACAAATTAGCTGGTTCTCCTACAGGTGTAAAATCAAATTTAAAATCACCTGTATGAACAACTTTTCCTTGCGGGGTATTTACTATAATTCCAAAAGCATCTGGTATTGAGTGTGTAGTATTGTGAAATTCTATTTTTAAATATTTAAAATTTAATACTGTATCTTCATCTATTTCATGAAATTCAGCCTTCGATAATAAATTGTGTTCTTCTAATTTAGATTTTATTAATCTTAACGCTAAAGGGCCTCCGTAGATAGGCAAACTTACATTTTTTAATAAAAATGGTATTCCTCCTATATGATCTTCGTGACCATGAGTTATTATTAATGCTTTTACTTTATCTATATTTTTCTCTATATAACTATAATCCGGAATTATATAGTCTATACCTAACATATTATCTCCGGGGAATTTAACTCCAGCATCAATAATTATTATCTCATCACGATATTGAATAGCATAAGTATTTTTACCTATCTCTCCCATACCACCTATAGCTGCTATTCCTACTTCGTGTTTATTGATAAATCTATCCATTTACCTTCTCCAATTTGAAATTAGCAGATTCTTTTTCAAATTCTAAATACTTTTCTCCTAATTCTTGTACAAATTCTATATTATAATTTCTATCATCTAAATATTTCAAAACTTCTGGAATACTTTCTGCTTCTACATATATTACTTCAGTATTTTCTCTTACTGGTATTTCTTGTGAATTTTCTTGATAATATACTTTAAAAATTGCCATTATATCTCTCCTATCATATTTTTTATTATATTAATTGTATAATCTATTTCTTCAAAATTAGTATTTCTATTTATAAATGAAAATTGTAAAATATTTTTTTCTCGTAAATATGAGCTATTATAATGAATAAATATATTATTTATAGATAGCGAATCCCCTATATTAACACTAGAAAACTCCTTAGGTACTTCTACTGTCAAAATAACTGGCGATAACTCTTCAGTATTTATTGACATAATAGGTAAATTCAATTGCTCTAATTTAGCTCGCATATAATTATATTTTTTTACTACATTGTTGTACGGAGTGTCTGATTCAAATTCATCTAAAGCTGAATTAAGCGCTTCTATTAATAAAGACGGTTGTGTAAACGGTATAGAGCTTAACTTATTAGCATAGTATAAATCTAGATAAATAGTTTCTTTTTCTAATTCTACTAATTCACAATTAGTCCCAACTATAGCCAATCCTGCTATCGAACAAAATGCCTTTCCAGATGAACAAGCCACATAATCTACATCTGAATAATTATATTTTATTGCACCCACTGCCGATATAGCGTCAACAGCTAGAACTAAATTATATTCCTTTGCAATATTAATTATTTCATCCAAATTATTCAAAATTCCAACACTAGTTTCGTGATGAACTACATATATAAACTTATAATTATTAGCTACAACATCTTTACGTAATTTTGCCAAATCAAAACTTTCTCCAAAGTCAACAATATAACTGTCATAGTCTAAAGCATGTCTTTTAGCTTGATTAACTAATCTATTTCCAAATTCTCCATTTGCTAAAATAACACCTTTTCCTAATTTTCTTTGTGCTAATTGAGCTAGTATTGCTTCATTGGCTAAAGTTCCTGATCCATGCAAAATAGTTACATCTTTAACATTTAAAATATTTTTTACTTTCCTTAATGTGTCTAACGTTAAACTAACAAATTCTTTACTTCTATGAGAATAAAGTTGTTTAGAGAACTTAGTCAATACATTTGAGGATAAATCTACTGGCCCTGGCAAATAATTTATTCTCTTTTGTGTAGATAACCTATCTACTATTCTATTACTTTCTCTTAAATCAAGTACCATAGGTATATACTGAGCATTCTCTGTACCTACATTATCGTGAAATCTAGAAAACCCTATATGACTATATAATTTTTCTTGGCGAGTTGTTCCAGATATAAAAACTAAATCATATGAATGTTGAGCTATATAATTAAATGTTCTCTCTAACAACCCAAAAAAAGCTTTTGTCTTTCTATATTCTTCCTTAATGGCCAATAACCTAATTTCTACTGGATTTCTAAAATCCTTTTTATAAACTTTCTCAATACTTCCTAATTTTTCATCTAACGAAAAAGGTCTCTCTGAATTTAGAGCAATCATAGCCACTATCTCTTCATTTTTCTTAGCTATTATATATGTATTTTTATCATGAAATTTATCTACTAAAATTTTTCCGTCATTTTCTTTATGCTGAGGAATTTCATCAACAAAAGTTGCGTAGTTTAATTTAAATATTTGATTATATTCTTCCTGTGTGTTAGCTATTTTATAAATCATATTCTTCCTCATATTTTATTTAAAAATTTCCTAACTTATATGATACCATATTGTTAAACATTTTTCAAACAAACGTTCTAACCAAGATATTATAAATTATTAAAAACTAATAAAGATTTAGTTAAAAAACTAAATCTTTATTGTCTTATATAATTAAAAATTTTTTCATTAAAATATTCTTTGATTTCTTATAGCTGTTTTTAAATTAGTGCATTCATTTATAGCTTTGGCTTCAATTGCTTTTTTAGTTTTAGCTGCTAAGAAACCTTTATATTTAAGTCCCATTGCAGCAGCTATTGCATCTTTAGAGCCTAGTGAACAAACTACTCCACGATTAATATATTTAAAGTTAGGTGTTGAATTACCTTCCAATCTATTTACTATATGTTTTGCTACATAAGTACCCATTTGACAAGCTATTTGTGCAGTTGTAGGGTATGGTCTTTCTTGTCCTTCTTCTATAAATGCAGCACAATCTCCAACTATATAAATTTCTTCTAAACTTGGAACTGTTAATTGTTGCGTAGTTACTAAACGTCCATTTTTAGATAATTCTGGGAATGTAGCATCCATAATTCTACTTCCTTTAACTCCAGCAGTCCATACTAATGTGCTAGCTAACAATTCACGACGTTCTCCATCTACTTCAATAATAAATCTATCTGAAGTAGCTCCTTTTATACCAGCTCCTAGCAAAATCTCAATTCCACGATCTTCTAAAAATTTTCTTGCATAATCACTATATGATTTTTCAAACATTGGTAATAGTACTGGAGCGGCATCTAAACCATAAATTTTAACTAATTTTTCATCAATACCGTATTTTTTACACAATTCTTTTCTAGTTTCTACTAATTCAGCTAAAAATTCAATTCCGGCTAATCCTGTACCGCCTACTACTACAGATATATCTTTAATATCTTTTTCTTCTGATTCTGCATATTTTTTGAAGTTATCTTCTAAACGTTTTGATATTTTTTCAGCAGCATTTACGTCTGTTATAGGTAAAGCATTCTCTAACATTCCTTCAATACCGAATGTTTGTGTTTCAAATCCTAGCCCTACTACTAACAAATCAAAATCAAGTTCCTGTTGCTTTGTATATACGATTTTTTTCTCTGTATCAATTTTTATAACTTCATCTTGAACAAAATTTACACCATCTGTTATAATGTCTTTTATTTCAATACAAATATCTTCTCTTTTGATATTTCCAGCAGATAATTCGTGTAAATTAACAGTATCATAGTGATAAGAATTTTTGTTTACTAACGTAACCTTAACTTTTCCTTCTTTTGCAACTTTTTTTAATCCTTTTAATGCAGTTAATCCTCCGTAACCTGCTCCTAATATTACTACATTTTTCATTTATATTCTCCTTTTTCTCTTTTCTTTTTAAATATAGTATTTAATTAATAACAACAACCACGACCGCAACAACCATCTTTTTCGTCATTTAAGTCAGATATTATGTTAGGGTTATCTAGTGTAAAATTTTCTCCAGATTCATCCATTATGTAATCGATATTTAAACCATTCAATAACAATTCGTCCTCTTCATTTACAATAATTTTTAAGCCATTATAATTATAAATCTTATCATTTTCTAAAGGGTTTTGTACTATATCCATATTATAATACATATTAGTTCCTTCTAATTCCAATGAAATTTTTAGAAAAGAATCCTGTTCACTTGCATCAAATAGCATTTGTTTAAATTTATCGATAGCTATATCTGTAATTGATATTAATTGATTTTTTTCAAAATCCATGTTATTCCCTCTTTTATTTTTTATACTATCATTATAACTGTTTTTATAGTAAAATAATAGTCTAAAGTTTTATTTTGTAAATTTTTTTTGAAAATATAACTAATTACAAGATACGAGGTTTTTTTACAATGAATTCTGAGTTAAATATTATAAACAAAATTAAATTTGAATTAGAGAAAATAAGACCTAAACTAAAATTAGATGGTGGAGATATAGAATTTATTAATTATAAAGATGGTATATTAAAAGTTAGAATGTTAGGTGAGTGTTCTACTTGTTCTATGGTTGATATTACTATGAAATATGCTATTGAAGATGTTATAAAATCTAAGATACCTGAAGTCAAAAAAGTTTTAAACGTTAAAATAACTATTAATTAAAAAACGAGCAGTATAAAATTTTACCGCTCGTTTTACTATTAATTTTATTGTTAAGAAACTCTACATCATAGGCATCTGTGGTGTAGTATCTTCTTCTGTGATATCTGCAACGACAGCTTCTGTAGATAAGAATAAACTAGAAACACTTGCTGCATTTTGTAATGCTGAACGTGTAACTTTTGTAGGATCAACAATTCCTGATTTTATCATATCTACCCACTCTCCAGTCGCTGCATTATAACCAAATCCTACTTCCGATTCTTTTAATTTAGCTACTATCACGCTACTTTCTACTCCTGCATTTTTTGCTATTTGACGTATTGGGGCCTCTAATGCAGTTTTTATAATATTAATTCCTGTTTGAACATCACCTTCCGCACGTAGTTTCTCTACTTCTGAAATTACTTGAATAAGTGCTGTTCCCCCACCGGCTACAATTCCTTCTTCTACTGCTGCCCTAGTAGAATTTAATGCATCTTCTATTCGTAATTTTCTTTCTTTTAACTCTGTTTCTGTTGCAGCACCAACTTTAATTACAGCAACTCCTCCAGAAAGTTTAGCTAGACGCTCTTGTAATTTCTCTCTATCAAATTCTGATGTTGCCTCTTTATGTAACGATTTTATTTGATTAGTTCTAGCTATTATTTCTTCTTTATTTCCTTTTCCGTCTACAATTACCGTGTTATCTTTAGTTACAGAAACTTTATTAGCAGTTCCTAACATAGTGATATTAGCATCTTTTAAATCATATCCTAAATCACTAGTTATTAACGTAGCTCCTGTTAGGATAGCTATATCTTCTAAGATAGCTTTTCTTCTTTCACCAAATCCTGGTGCTTTTACTCCTACTACATTAAATACTCCTCTAAGCTTATTTACTACCAATTGCTGACTAGCTTCTGCCTCAAAATCATCTGCTATAATTACTAGTGGCTTAGACGCTTGAACAAGTTCTTCTAATAAAGGTAAGATTTCTTGAATATTAGTTAACTTTTTGTCTGTTACCAAAATATATGGATTATCTAAGTTTGCTATCATTTTTTCTGTATCAGATACCATATATGGCGAAATATAACCTCTATCAAACTTCATTCCTTCTACAATTTCCAAAGTAGTTTCTAAACCTTGCGATTCTTCAATAGTAATAACACCATCATTTCCTACTCTTTCCATTGCTTCTGATATAAAAGATCCTATTTCTTCATCTGCTGCTGATATAGAACCTACTTGAGCTATTTTATCTTTAGAATCTACAGTTACGCTAATTTCTTGTAATTTTTTTACAGCTACTTTAACTGCTTGCTCCATACCTTTTCTAAGTCCTATAGGATTAGCTCCAGATGTTACGTTTTTCAAACCATCTGTTATCATTGCTTGTGCCAAAATAGTTGCAGTAGTTGTCCCATCTCCTGCAATTTCATTAGTTTTATTAGCTACTTCCGCTACTAATTTTGCTCCCATATTTTCATAGGGATCTTCTAATTCAATTTCTTTAGCAATAGAGACTCCATCATTAGTAATTAGTGGAGAGCCAAATTTTCTATCTAACACTACATTTCTTCCTTTTGGACCAAGAGTTACTTTTACTGCATTAGCTAATTTATCAACCCCTCTTTTCATTGACTGACGTGCATCTTCCGAGAATTTTATTTCCTTTACCATATTTCCATTCCTATCTATAAATTAATCTAAAATTGCTAATAATTCTTCTTCATTCACTACATAAAATACTTCATTATTGTAGTTTACTTTTTTATAATTATCAGAGAAAATAACTTTATTTCCTTTAGTTAATTCTCCTCCATTTTCTACTGAAAGTACGCTAGCCTCACCAATAGCATATATTTCTCCTATATTTGCATTAGTATCATTGGTATTTAATACGATACCACTTACAGTAGATTGTTTTTCTTCCACCTTTTTTAAAATTACATTATCAAATACTGGTTTAATCATTTTATTCTCCTATCTAAATAATAAAACTATTAATTATTTTTTACAAAATATATTACTATACTCTTTTATAAAAGTCAAATAAAGTCAATTATCCCGAATTTCTAAGTCCCGTCGCAATTCCATTTATCGTCGTATGAATTATTTGTTGATAACTTTCTAATATTTCATTAGTTCTTTCTCTTTTTATTAACTCTATTTGAATATAATTCAATGTATTAAAATATGGTAATCTATTTTTCAAACTATATTTTAAATATTCATTATCAGCTAATAATTCTTTATTATTTTCTATTTGTAAAATAACTTTTTTTGTAAGTTGCCATTCATTATAAATAATATCAAACACTTTTTTTGTATTTTCATTATTACTTAAATTAGCATATTCTCTAGCTATTGTCATATCTGTTTTTGACAATACCATATCTACATTAGATAACAACGATCTAAAAAACGGCCATTTTTGATATATTTCTTGCAAAATTTTAATATTATTTTTATCTTTATCTATATATTGTTTAAATGCTGATCCTACTCCATACCAACCTGGTAACATAACTCTATTTTGTGACCAAGAAAATACCCAAGGAATTGCACGAAGCCCACCTATTTCTGTAATAACTTTTCTAGCAGCTGGACGCGATCCTATGTTTAAACTAGAAATTTCTTTTATAGGCGTAGCTTCAAAGAAATAGTTATAAAAATCGTTATTTTCAAAAACTAAATTACGATATACATTATAACTTGTAGATACTATTTCATCAATAATAGCCGTGTATTCAGACTTTTTATTAGTTCTATCAATACTACCTATCATTCTATCAATAGTTGCTGATATCATAGTTTCTAAATTATAATATGCAGCATCTTTATTACCATACTTAGTCCCTATTACTTCTCCTTGCTCAGTAATTCTAATTTTATCGTTAATGCTTCTTAATGGTTGAGATATAATCGCCTCATAACTAGGTCCTCCACCACGACCTACAGTTCCTCCTCGACCGTGGAAAAATGTTATATTAACATTATTTCTATCACCTACATCTGCCAAATTATTTTGTGCTTTATAAAGTGTCCATCCAGATGATAAATATCCACCATCCTTATTGCTATCAGAATAACCCAACATAATTTCTTGATAATTATTATTACTATTAATCCATGTTTTAACTACATCTAAAGCTAAATAATTCTCCATAATAGCGACTGAATTATCCAAATCTTCAATAGTTTCAAATAGAGGAACAATTTGAATTCTAGAAAAGTCTTTATCAATTAAATTAACTTCTTTTAGCATAACTGCTAACTCTAACAAATCAGAAACACTGGTAGTATGAGAAATTATACTCTGTTTTATAATTTCATCACCTAACTTGTCTTTTAATTCTCTTGCAGTTTTTAATATTGTTAGCTCTTTGACTAATAATTCTGATTTTTTTACATTCGTAGACGATAATAATCTAGGTTCATTTGTTAATTGATTTAACAAAATTTTACATTTATCTTCTTCTGTAAGATTAGAGTAATTAGAAACTACATTTGCAGATTTTAGCAACTCTGCCACACATTCTTCGTGAACACTTGAATCTTGACGAAGATCAATACTTGCTAAATAAAAACCAAAAATTTTTACCGCTTGAATTAATTGCTCAAAATCTCCATCAATCATAACATACCCACAATTTTCTTCTAATGATTCTTTTACTATTAATAAATCAGCTAGAAATTCTTGTGATGTTTTGTAAAATTTTCCATCTTCGTTATTTATTTTTTCATTAAAATAATACTTAGTATTTTTTAATTTAGTTTTTATTTCAAAAATTGCTTTTCTATAATATTCTTTTTCTCTAAATTCTGAATTATCGCCTGATTGATTTGCCAATTCTTTTAATTTAATAGAAGTATTTACTAATGAGCTAGACATAGAATATGAACGATAGAGTTCATCTAACTTTTCTTCATAGTAATTAACAATAACATCAAACTGCAAATTAGCTGCAATTTTTAGCGTATCAGCAGTTACATAAGGATTACCATCTCTATCTCCACCTATCCACATTCCCATCGTTATTGGCGTTGATTTATCTAACTTTATCCCTTTGTCATTTGCTAATTTTCTATATTTTATTGTAAGATTAGTTATGGCATCTATAAGAGAAGTATGGTAATACTCCATAACATTACTTATTTCATTCGTAACTTTTAATTTTTTCTCTCTTATTATGTCTGTTTGCATAATAATTTCTACATATTTTTTTAATTCATTATGCCACTTTTCTTTATTAATAAGGCCTAATTTAACATCTCTATGTTTCCTTAATAAATTATGTATTTTATTGTTCAAATCTAACATACTTTTTCTTTGGACTTGTGTAGGATGGGCTGTTAAAACTGGAACAACATTAACTTTCTCTAATATATCCTTTGCATTAGATAATTTAGAAACATCATCAATAGTTTTTGAGATTTTTCCTAAATATTCTTTGTTAACATTGTTTTTATAATTTATCTCATAAGCTAAGTCAACATCTTCTGAAATATTTATTAATAACGGAAGAATAGAAAAAAATCTAGCAACTATGTCAATTTCTTCATCATTTAGTTTTTCTATTTCTAAATATAATTTTTCATAATCATTATTATTAGCTAAGTCTTTTATATATTTTATTTTTAAAAACGTTTCTTTTGACGTCATTTTTTCTGTAGCTTCTTCTAGAAGTTTTGTAAGTAACTCAATTTCTTCATTTATGATTTCTTTATTCATACTACTTTCCAGTTTTTTTATTGTCACCAAAGTTCACCTCAAATTATAAAAAATATTTAATACTCCATAAATAATAGTGATGAATATGAAAGAAAGTATTATTTATAATTTAATTTAAGTTTTCTTTCGATATATCATCACTATAATTATTTATATGCTAGTTTTCGTTTTCTATTATTTCTTCTTTTTCTGCTAATGTTACAGTAGCTACTTTTTGAGAATCAACTAAATTAATTAATTTAACTCCTGTTGCAGTTCTTCCTAGTGTATTAATCATAGATATATCTATTCTTATTATTATTCCTTGATCAGTCATAACCATTAAGTCTTCATTTCCACTTATAGTTTTTACAGCAACTATTTTACCTGTTTTTTTCGTTATTTTAGCTACTCGGATACCTTTTCCACCCCTATTAGTAACTTTAAACTCATTTTCTTTAGAGATTTTTCCTATACCATTTTCTGTTACAGTAAGAATTTTTTTATCTTTATTAATAACCTGCATTCCTATAACATAGTCATCTACACCTAGAGTGATACCTTTAACCCCTCTACTAACTCTACCCATTTGACGAACTTTTTCTTCATTAATTCGAATAGCTTGACCTACAGCAGTAACAATCATTATATCATTATTTTTAGTTATTTTTTGAACTTCAATTAATGTATCATTATCATCAAGTTTTAAAGCTATTTTTCCTTTTTTCATTATACTAGCATAGTCTGCAAGATTAGATTTTTTGATGACTCCATATTTTGTAACAAATACTAAACTTGTATCTTCTTCATTCAAATCTGAAATTGCTATAATTGAGTTTACTTTTTCTTCTTTATCAATTTCCAGAAGATTTATTATCGGTATTCCTTTAGCTTGTCTACTCATCTGATTAATTTCATAACCTTTTAACGTGTACACTTTTCCTTTGTCTGTAAAGAATAAAATATGATCATGTGTAGAACAAGTAAGCATATATTCAATATTATCCTCATCATTTGTAGTCATACCATTTATTCCACGACCACCACGTCCTTGTGATTTATAAGTACTAGCTGCAAGACGTTTAATATATTGATTATAAGATAATGTTATTACTATCTGTTCTTTTTCTATAAGATCTTCGTTTTCTATTTCGTCTATTTGTCCTTCTACTATAACACTACGGCGTTCATCATTATATTTATTTTTAATTTCTAGAAGTTCATCTTTAATTATTTGAATTACTCGATCTTCTTTTGATAAAATATCTTCTAAATCTTTTATAAGCTCTATAAGCTTATTATATTCTTCTTCAATCTTACCTCTTTCCAAACCTGTAAGTCGCTGCAATCTCATATCTAATATTGCTTGAGCTTGGATTTCTGTTAAATTGAATCCCTGCATAAGACCAATTCTTGCTTCATCAGTAGTTTGTGAAGAACGAATAAGCTCTATTATTCTATCTATGTTATCTAGTGCTATTCTTAGACCTTCTAAAATATGAGCTCTATCTTTAGCTTTTTTTAAGTCAAATTTAGTTCTTCTTACTATTACTTCTTTTTGATGTTCTAAGTAATAATATAAAGTTTCTTTTAAATTTAACGTTTTAGGGCGTCCATTTACTAGAGCTACCATATTAACTCCGAAAGAACTTTGCAAAGGAGTTAGCTTGAATAGATTATTCAAAATTACATTGCTATTAGCATCACGTCTTAATTCGATAACGATTTTTATTCCTTCTTTTAGGTTACTTTCATCACGTAAATCTGTAATTCCTTCAATTTTTTTCTCACGTGCTAAATCTGCTATTTTTTCCACTAATTTTGCTTTATTAACTTGATAAGGAATTTCTGTTATAAGTATGCGCTCTTTACCGTTTTTCATCTTCTCAATAGAAGTTTTACCTCGCATAATTATAGATCCACGTCCTGTATTATAAGCTTTTACGATACCACTTTTTCCTAGGATAAGCGCACCTGTCGGAAAATCAGGACCTTTTATTTTAGTCATAAGTTCATTAATAGATATTTCTGGATTATCTGCTAAAGATATAACTCCGTCTATAACTTCACCTAAATTATGTGGTGGTATATTAGTTGCCATACCTACTGCAATACCACTACCTCCATTTACTAATAAATTAGGTATTCTTGCTGGTAGTACTTTAGGTTCTTTTAGGCTACCATCATAGTTATCTTGATAGTCAACAGTATCTTTATTAATATCTCTCACCATTTCAGAAGCTATTCTACTAAGTTTAGCTTCTGTATAACGCATAGCTGCAGCACTGTCTCCATCTATAGAACCAAAGTTACCTTGTCCTGCAACCATAGGATATCTACTATTAAAATCCTGTGCTAGCCTAACTATTGTTCCATAAGTAGCTGAATCTCCATGTGGATGATATTTCCCCATTACTTCTCCGACTACAGTTGCACTTTTTCTAAATGATTTGTCATATGTAAGACCTAATTCATTAAAAGCATACAGTATACGTCTATGAACAGGTTTTAATCCATCACGCACATCAGGCAATGCACGCGAAACTATAACACTCATTGAATAATCTAGAAATGAATTTTCGATTTCGGTAGTTATATTGCGTAGTGTAATATTTTTCTCTTCCATTTATTTTCCTTTCATTATATATCTAAATTAACAACATTTAATGCATTTTCTTCAATAAATTTACGTCTAGGTTCTACTTTTTCTCCCATTAAAGTATCAAATGCTGCATCAGCAATAATGGCATCATCTATACTTACTTTATACATACGTCTAGTTTCTGGATCCATAGTAGTTTCCCATAACTCTTCTGCATTCATTTCTCCAAGACCTTTATATCTCTGAACGCTATATTTTTTATCTTTAGCATAGTTTTCTATATCATTTTTTAATTCTTCTTCAGTAAATGAATAATAAACTTTTTTTCCTACTTTCAAGCCATATAAAGGTGGTCTAGCTATATAAATATGTCCCGCTTCTATTAACTCCTTCATGTATCTAAAGAAGAATGTGAGTAATAATGTTCTTATATGACTTCCATCAACGTCAGCATCGGTCATAATTACTATTTTATGATAGCGTAATTTATCTACGTTCATTCCTTCTCCAATTCCCATACCAGCAGCTGTTATTAGAGAACGAATTTCATCACTTGCCAATACTCTATCAATTCTTACTTTCTCAACATTTAATATTTTACCTCTAAGCGGTAATATAGCTTGAAAATTACTATCTCGTCCTAGTTTAGCACTACCACCAGCAGAGTCCCCTTCGACTAAAAATAGTTCACACTTACTTGCATCTTTACTAGAACAATCCGCTAATTTTCCTGGTAAATTAGTAAATTCTAAAGCATTTTTTCTTCTAGTAGATTCACGTGCTTTTTTAGCAGCTATTCTGGCTCTTGATGCTTGGATAGCTTTTTCTATTATCGTTTTTGCGACTTTAGGATTTTCTAATAAGAATCTATCAAATTCTTCTGAGAACAATTTGTTAGTTATTGTACTCATTTCTGAATTTCCTAATTTTGTCTTAGTTTGTCCTTCAAACTGTGGATTAGGATGTTTTATAGAGATTATTGCAACCAATCCCTCACGAACGTCATCACCTGTTAAAGTTTCTTTTTCTTTTATAATATTATTTTTTTTACCATAACTATTTATAATCCTAGTTAATGCTGTCTTAAATCCTGATTCGTGAGTACCTCCTTCATGAGTATTTATGTTATTTGCATAACTTAATATATTATTAGAATATCCCGAATTATATTGCATTGATATTTCTACTTCTTTTCCATCCATTTCAGAATGTATATAGATAGCTTCGTGAATAGGATCTTTGTTTTCATTTAACATAGCCACATATTCTAAAATACCACCTTCGTAAAAGAATACTTCTTCTTTTATATCTTCTAGGCGTTCATCACGTAAAGTTATTGTAATACCTTTATTTAAGAATGCTAATTCTCTTATACGTGTTCTCAGTATATCATATTCGTAAATAGTAGTTTCTTGGAATATTGTAGGATCAGCTTTAAATCTAATAATAGTCCCTGTTTTATTAGTTGAACCCACTATCTCTAATGCTTGTACTACTTCACCTTTTTCAAAAGACATAGCATAAATATTACCATCTCTATGAACTTCTGCTTCTAAATTAGTAGACAATGCATTAACTACACTAGCTCCAACTCCGTGTAATCCACCAGATACCTTGTAGCCTCCGCCACCAAACTTTCCTCCAGCATGTAATACCGTAAGTATAACTTCTAAAGCAGGTTTACCTGTTTGCTCCTGTACATCAACTGGTATTCCTCGACCGTTATCCTCTACTCTTATCCAATTATCTTTTTCTATAGTCACTATAATATTATCACAATAACCTGCTAATGCTTCGTCTATAGAATTATCTACAATCTCCCATACCAAATGGTGTAATCCTCTACTTGAAGTTGATCCTATATACATACCAGGTCTTATTCGAACAGCTTCAAGTCCTTCTAAAACTTGTATTTGATCAGCATTATATTCTTGATTAATTTTCTTCTCTACCATTTTAAATCCTTTCAATATTATCACTATCGTCATCAATAGTTCCATTCTTTATATGGAAAACTATAGCATTATCTAGTAAGTCTTTTGTTATCTCATTAACTGATGGTGTCGTAATAAATGTTTGCACCTCATTATTTATTATAGATAACATTTTTTCTTGTCTATTTTTATCCAATTCACTTAAAACATCATCTAAAAGCAAAATTGGATATTCTCCTGTTTTTTCTTTTAAAAAATAAATTTCTGCTAATCTTAATGATAAAACTATACTTCTTTGTTGTCCTTGGGAAGCAAATTGCTTCGCATCCATATCATTAAGTAAAAATAATAAATCGTCGTGGTGTACCCCTATCTTTGTACTTCCATTATTTATATCATCATGCATTCTTCTCATCATAATTTTTCTTAACGATTCTTCATTAAATTTATCATCTTCAATATTATTAACTTTCAATGATTCCATTACTGATGATTTGTATATTATTTTTAATTTTTCTTTATTATCCGAAATTTTCAACATAGTATCGTAAGCAAAACTATTAATTTTTTTTACGAAACTTACCCTTTCTTTAGTTATATAAATTGCCAACTTGGCTAACTGTAAAGTTAATGTTTCTAAATACATTTTTGATACTTCATCATTACGATTTTTTCGCATTTCTTTGAGAAAAGTATTACGTTGTTTTAATAAATGTTTATAGGTCAAAGAATATTTATGATATATTTTAGAAAATTGATAAAATTCTCTATCAATAAAATCTCTTCTTAGTGATGGGGAACCTTTCACTAATTGTAAATCTTCTGGAGAAAATAAAACAATATTTAACTCTCCTACAAAATCAGTTAATTTTGATCTTTTTATTCCAGAAACTTTAGCATTTTTTCCTTTTTGATTAATTGCCAACATAATATCTTTTTCAGTATAATTATCTTGAAGAATACATGATACACATGTAGCTTCTTCACCAAACTTAATACATTCTGTATCTTTTTTAGTTCTAAAACTCTTTCCTAGAGCAAGTAAAAAAATCGATTCAATAATATTTGTTTTTCCGTTAGCATTATCCCCTACCAAAACATTCAATGACGGGTGTAAATTGATATTTATAAAATCGTAATTTCTAAAATATAATAAATTCAAATTTTTAATTTTCATTTACAATTAAATATTTCTCGTCAAATAGTTCTACTACATCGTTGTTATATAATTTCTTACCACGTCTATTTTCTTCTTCATCATTTAAAACAACATTATTATCTATTAGAAAATGTTTAGCTTCTCCTCCAGAACCTATGAAACCTTCAATTTTTAGAAATTGTGTCAAAGTTATAAATTCACTATCAATAAAAATTTTTTTCATACAACCTCCATAAAATTAAAACTAGATGCAAAACGCATCTTAACCTATTAATTATACCATACTAAACTATATTTTACAATTTTGAAACAGTAATTATACAGCTAATATCCATATATCAAGAATTTGTGTAGATAAAATTAAATTAATATTTTATTTTATGAATAATATTATAAATTTATATTTTTACGACAAAACATATCGCCTTAATTTACATTTTTACACTACTGTTATATAATTTAAGTAGGTGGTGATCTTATGAATATTAAACATAAAATAGAAAAAATTTTAAACGAAGAAGTTATAGATATTAAAAAAACTAGTTACGGAATTACAAACAACAACTATATCGTATCTACAAAAACAAAAAAATATTTTTGTAGAGTTCCAAAGGATAACTTATTATTATCTAAGAAAAACAATGAATCAGAAGCATTAAATATACTACAAGAAGAGCCTTATTTCCTAAAACCTGTTTATTATAGCCAAAGCTTGCTAATAACTCCTTTCCAAGCAAATGCAAAAACATTTATATCTAACAAGAATCTTTCAACAATAGTTGAAATAGCACGTATTTTAAAAGATTTTCATAATAAAAAATATATTGTAGAAAATGAATTTAATCCGCTAACTAAATTCAAACAATATTTTGAACAATTAGAAAATGACAATAACGATATAAGCAAGTACATATACTTATTAGATGACTTCGAAAAAGTTTATAGCCCTGACCGTTTATGTCACAATGATTTAGTAGAGGGAAACTTTTTATTTGTAAAAAATAATATTTACTTAATTGATTTTGAATATTGCGGACTTAATGATTATTATTTTGATATAGCTAGTTTTATATCAGAAAACAATTTAAATTATCAAGAAACAGTTACATTTTTAAAAAACTATTTTAATGATGAGCAGTGCAACTTCGAAAAATTAGATACATTCTTAAAATTTGCAGACCTTCTTTGGTACACTTGGGCATTGCTTCTCTATGAAAAAAGAGGAGAAGAAGTATATAAAACCATATTTGAAGAAAAACTAAATAATTTAAAATATCCAAGACAAATTAAATATTAGGAGAATTATATGGACTTAGGAAAAATTGGATTTGGAACTTACAAACTAGTAGATGAAGAACAAACAGTAAAAGCTATACATTTCGCATTAGAAAATGGCTATAAACTTATAGATACTGCATCATACTATAATAATGAACATATTATCGGAAAAGCTATAAAAGATTTAAACAGAAATGATTTTTTGGTAACTACAAAAATTTGGCCAACTGACTTATCATATGACGATGCAATGCGCTCATTTGAAGCTAGCTACGAAAAACTTAATGGAAAAATAGATATTTTATTAGTACATTGGCCTCATCCAGACAAGTATTTAGATGGTTATAAAGCATTAGAAGAACTGAAAGAAGAAAAAGTAGTAAAAGAAATCGGTGTTGCTAATTTTGAAATAAGACACCTAGAACAATTAAAAAATAAAGCAAATATCAAACCTTTTCTAAATCAAATAGAGGCACATCCAAAATTTGCTCAAAACGAACTGCATAGATATCTTGAAAAAGAAAATATTTTGTTGCAATCTTGGTCGCCTACTGCCCGTGGAAAATATAACGATGATGAAATTATTACAGAAATAGCAAAAAAACACAATGCAACTACTACTCAAATTTTATTAAGTTGGCATGTAACTAGAGGTTATCATCCAATTCCGAAATCTTCTACCCCTAAACATATTTTAGAAAATATACAAAGCTCTAAAATTAAGTTAGAAAGTGATGATATGATAAAATTAAATAGTTTAGATAGTGGTTTAAGACTTGGACATAACCCCGAACTATTCCCATATGAAAAATAACTAAAAGATTAATATATAAAAATAAAACTAGTCTAAAAAATTTAGACTAGTTTTATTAAGTTAATCTAGGAATTTTTAAAGATTGACCTACTGTTAAATTATCATTGTTTAAGTTATTTTCTTGCTTTATTGCATCAACTCCCGCTTGAGCATTTGTATCTCCATACGCTCTAGCTGATATTTCAAATAAAGTATCACCTGATTTTACAACATAGCTAGATCCAACAGTTATTGATAAATTACTCTGTGTTTGCTCAGTTGTACTATTAGTATTGTTTTGTGATTGATTTTGACCTTGTGTTGAATCATTGCTTGAAGAAGGTGAAGATGCACTAGGCATTTGTTGATCTTTCTTTTCTTCTTGTGGAACTTGCGCAACATTTTGACTATTACTAGTTGTAGTAGTTACTTTGTTACTAATATTTTGTCCCAAAAATGTTAATAAATATAATAACACTGGTGTTATTAATATAAGAACTATCGCTATTAAACTATTTCTTACTTTCTTATTCATATTTATTCTACAACCTCAAAATATTCTTTATAAAAGCCTCCTATTTTTCCACTATTATCCTTTATAAAAATATATTCATCTGTTTCGTTAACTACTTCATACACTTTTCCTACTGTAAGTACATTGTTTACAGTAAACTTCTTAGCATTGACGTTTATTACTTTTACTTGTTTCATAGTCTTTCTCCTTCAAAATAAAAATTCTTATCTTTCAATTTATTGTAACATATATTTGAAATAATTAAAAATACTATAAGTGATAAAATTAATGAAATTACAACAGGCTCTACAAAAGTTATTTTGTAAAATCTTTTAAAAATTATATAGCTTATTAAACCTATCGCAGTGGAAGCAAAAGCTCCGTACTTCTCTGCCTTTTTCCAGTATAGTCCCAAAATTATTGGCCATAAAAATGTCGCTTCTAAACCTCCAAAAGCAAATAAATTAATTTCGACTATCAGTGATGGCGGAGTAATACTAATCATTATCGCTAATAATATAATTATTAAATTAACTATATAAACTAGCATCGGTATTTTTTTGTCCGTAATTCTATTTTTTATCAAACTAATATTTAGCAACACATCCTTTACTAAAGTAGAAGAAACTAACAAAAATTGTGCATTGACAGTTGTTATTATTGCTGCCATTGGAGCCGAAAGAACTATGGCAACTAAATACCAAGGTAAGATTTTTAAAGCTACTATAGGTATTACTGAATCATAATCTGTTATATTAGGGAATACTCCTCTTGAAATAACTCCTATAAAATGAACTCCAAACATAACTATAAATATAACTATAGTTCCTATAATAATTGATTGTTTTAAGCTACGATTATTTTTGTACAACATTGAATTTATGGCAATTTGAGGTATTCCTACTAAACCTACACCTACTAACACCCAAAATGAAGATACATATATACTCGTTAAACTTTTATCCGCTCCGTACGGAGTTAATAAATTTGGATTTTGGCTGTATAAATTTTGCATTATAGAGTTTATTCCTCCACCATAATTAATTATAGCTAAAAACAAAACAACTGTTGCAAAAATCATAATCATACCTTGTATCATGTCCGTTATTAGTATATTTCTTAATCCACCGAATACAACACAGAATAAAATTATTAATGAAATAATTAATATACCTTTTTTGTAATCTATGTTTAATAAGGCAGATAAAAGTTTTGCTCCACCTATCCATTGTGCTGACATAGCTGCTAACAAAAATGCAATCATAGCTGTTGCAGATACATTAGCCAAAAATTTTGATTTATAACGATGACGTAAATAATCAGTTATTGTAATAGCATTTATTTTCTTCGCAATTGATTGAAACTTTCTAGCTAAAACTAATAGTACGAAATATCCTGCTGTTACTTGAATAACAGCTAACAATACCCATCCTAATCCTAATTTATACGCAATTCCTGGTCCTGATAAAAAGGTAGAAGCCGAACCATAAGTAGACATCAATGTTATAGCTAGTATAACTCCACTTACTTTTCTATCAGCTAAATAATATCGTTCAAAAAAACTACCTTTAAAATTTTTTGATGAATTAAATTTACTAATTAATAAAGGCATTAAAATTATAGTTAAAAATATCAAAGAAAATAAAATTACAATTTTATAATTTTCTATATTATTCATTTTCGTTAAATCGTCTTTCTTTTTCTATATCTTTGTTAAATATTATATTACAAATAATTATTAGCAACACAATAACAAAAATACTTACAACTACCGAACTGTAGAAAAACCATTCTGGCATTCCTAAAATATATTTATAGTCTTCTACAGCAACATTTTTATATTTTATATAAGCAAAATAATACCACAGTACAAAATGTATGGTTACTAAAAATATAGCATAAATATAATCTTTATTTTTCATCTTCAAGCCCCGTAATATTAGAAAATATAGTATATATATTAATATAAAATACTTTTACCAAATCTACCACTAAACTTCCTAACAGAACACCTGCAACAACATCTGTTACATAATGTGCTCCAACTATTACCCTTGCTATACAAATCAAAATTATAGCTATAGGTGCGATTTTTTTTATAACATCTACCTTTTTATTGTTAACTATAAATATCAATGATAAGAAAAATAATGTTGCTACTGTAGCATGACCACTCGGGAAACTAAAACCATCATACATTTCTAATGGTCTTGGTCTTTGGATAATATTTTTGAAAAATAACGCTAATATTGAACCAAAAAATGCAGTAGACAGAATAAATATTGATTTCTTATAGTATTTTGTAAAAAATAAAAATAAACCCAGTAATCCCATAAGTAAAAGTAATATTTTATCATGTAATAAATAAGAAATAAATTTGCCTATACTACTAAAAAACACACCACCAAAGACAGAAGTTGCTATATCAGATAAAATATAATCAAATAAATTATTGGGATATACTACTGCTATTAGTAAAAGCATAAAAAAAGCTAATATTTTTAAGTATGTTGTTATTTTAATATTTTTCAAAACTATCCTCCACTAAATGAACTATTTTTTTATAAAAAGTTTCAACATTATTTATTATGTTTTTCTCTTGCTTATAATTAATTATATTATCTTTATAATGTTGGAGATTATTGTAGAAAGCTAATATTTGTGCACTATCAAATCCATATAAATCTTCTTCGTTTACTACCTTAGAAAATCCTTTTCGCAAGAAAAATTGTGCATTTTCTAGCTGATCACCTCTACTTTGATTTGTTCCTAAAGGAATTAATATTGAAGGGATGTTTAATGCCAAAAATTCATAAATTGAATTTGCTCCCGCACGAGATATTGTAAAGTCAGTTATCGAAAAAATATCAAACAATTCTTTATTAACAAATTCAAATTGTTTGTATCCGTTTTTTTCTATATCATTATTATAAAATCCTTTTCCGACTATATGAACAATTTGAAATTCTTTTAGTAATTCTTCTAAATTGTTCCAGATAAACTCGTTTATTATTTTGGATCCTAAAGAACCGCCCATAATCAAAATAACAGGCTTGTTATTATTAAATTGACAAAGCTCATACCCTTTTTGTTTATTACCAGAATAAATATCATCACGAACTATTGCTCCAATTAAGCTAGATTTATCGTGTGGTAAATAATTTAAAGTTTCTTCAAAAGTTGTAAAAATATGATTACAAAATTTTATATTTATTTTATTTGCCAGTCCTGGACTTAAATCTGATTCGTGTAATATTGTAGGTACTTTTAATAATTTTGCTGCAATACATACAGGTACGCTAACAAAGCCTCCTTTAGAAAAAACAAAATTTGGTCGTTCTTTTCTAATTATTTTGATAGAATCAAATATCCCTTTAATAACTCTAAAAGGATCAGTGAAATTTTTAAAATCAAAATATCTACGTAATTTTCCAGAACTTATAGGATAATATTTTATATTATCTATTTTATTTACCATCTCTTTTTCTATTCCTTGCTTGCTACCTATATAAGATATTTTATATCCATTTTTAGCAAATTCGGGGATTAACGCTATATTAACTGATACATGACCTGCAGTTCCTCCCCCTGTGAATAATACTTTTTTCACGGTTATTCCTCTTTCAATTTTTTTTCTAATTTTTCTGATACTGCCGTAGGAACCAATTTTGTAAGATCAGCTCCAAAACCAGAAACTCCCTTTACAATACTTGAACTTATAAAAGAATATTTTGTATTTGTCATCATATAAAACGTTTCTATACTATCATCTAAAACTTTATTCATAGATGTAAGTTGCATTTCATATTCAAAATCAGATACTGCCCTAAGACCTCTAACTATAATATTAGAATTAACTTTTTTAGCATAGTTTACTAACAAACCAGAAAAAGTATCAACTCTTATATTACTTCGTTCTGATAATTCTTTTAAAGAATCTTCTATCATATCAATTCTTTCTTCAAGTGTAAATAAATATTTTTTATCTGGATTAACAAGAATAGCAACAATTATTTCATCAAAAATTTTGCTACTTCTTTCTATTATATCCATATGACCATTAGTTATTGGGTCAAAACTTCCTGGAATTATAGCTATTTTCTTTTTCAATATTATTTCTCCCTATAATTATAAATAGTAATCTTTATGCTACCATACTTTTTTTCTTTTTCTATTTCAAGTCTTTCATCAACAAAATTTATCGTTTCATCACTACTAGATTCACATACAATAGTAGAATTATTTTCTAATAAATTATACTTTAATAAATTTTCTAATGCATTGTCTATTATTTTTTTGTTGTAAGGGGGATCTAAAAAAACAATATCAAATTTTTCGCCCTTTTTTGATAATATTTTTAAAGCTCGCAAATAATCATTTCTATAAACAGCGTAGTTTTCTTTAGGAATTTTGCATTTTTCTAAGTTACTATTAATAACTTTCACTGCGTCTATGCTGCCATCTATAAAAATCACATTAGAAGCCCCTCTACTAAGAGCTTCTATACCTAATCCTCCACTACCGCCAAATAAGTCTAAAACTTTTGTATCATGACAATAAAGCATATTGAATAAACTTTCTTTTACTTTATCGGTTGTTGGCCTAGTTCCCATTCCTTCTAGACTATTTAATTTAATTGATCTATACCTTCCTGATATTACTCTCATTATAAATTAATACTCCTTAGATACTTCAAGTGATTTATCCAATTTAGCGAAATCAAATGACAATTCAGTCAATTCTGATTTTATTATTTTTTTTACATATTTTTTTGATTCTAGTTCTAATATTATATTATCAGCTTTACTTTCATCAACATATAAACAAATATATCTATTTTTTTTTGAAAAAGATATTACATTCCCGTATTTTTCTAATTTCTGTATATCTCTTACATGTTTAAAATAAACATATATTCCTTGTCTTTTTTTTTCAAACAATTCCATAATTATCCTCTACAATACAATTGCAGCATCCACTCTACCTTTATCATCAATATTTATTACTTTTACTTGAACAGTATCACCTATATTAACAACATCTTCTACTTTTGCTACTCGTTCTTTTGAAAGTTTTGAGATATGAACTAATGCATCTGTTCCTGCAAATAATTCAACAAAAGCTCCAAATTTCTCTATTCTTTTTACTGTTGCTAAGTAAACTTCTCCTATTTCTGCTTCTCGCGTAATATTTTCAATAATTTCTATAGCTTTATTTATGTCTGATATGCTTGTAGAAGCTATAAATACATCTCCATTTTGTTCAATATCAATCTTAACACCTGTTTGTTCAATAATTTCATTAATAACTTTTCCTCCAGAACCAATAACATCTTTAATTTTCTCTGGTTTAATTTTAATTATTTTTATTTTCGGTGCATATTCAGAAACTTCTTCTCTAGGCTTATCAATAATACTATTCATATGATTAAGTATTTCTAAACGTCCTATTCTAGCTTGCTCTAAAGATTCTTTAAGTATCTGTTCACTAAGTCCATCAATTTTTATATCCATTTGTAATGCCGTAATACCTTTTTCTGTTCCAGCAACTTTAAAATCCATATCTCCAAGATGATCTTCCATACCTTGAATATCTGTTAGTATAGTATAATTTTCATCTTTTTTTATTAATCCCATAGCTATACCAGCCACTTGAGCTTTTATTGGTACACCTGCTGCCATAAGAGCCATAGATCCAGAACAAATAGTAGCTTGTGAACTTGATCCATTAGATTCCAGTATTTCAGAAACTACTCGAATTGTATAAGGAAATTCTTCTTGGGAAGGTATTACTTGCTCTAAAGCTCTTTCTCCTAATGCACCATGACCTATTTCACGACGTCCTGGAGCGCGCATAAATCCGACTTCTCCAACAGAATACGCTGGAAAATTGTAATGAAGCATAAAGCGTTTATTTTCTTCTAAAGTTAAATCATCTATTATTTGTTCGTCAGAAATATTCCCCAATGTAACAACTCCTAAAGACTGTGTTTGTCCTCTAGTAAACAATGCTGATCCGTGTGTTCTCGGTAATATATCTATTCGGGAAGATAGTGGACGTATCTCTGTTAAAGCTCTACCATCTGGACGAACTTTATCTTCTGTTATTTCTCTTCTAACTTCATCTTTAACAATTTTATCTAATGATCCTTTTACTTCTTTAAGTAATGATTCTAAATCTTCTATTTCTAGTTGTTCATAAGAAGCCAGTACTTCTTCTTTTACTTTATTTATAGCATCATCTCGACTTTGTTTATCTTTTATAGAAATTGCATTTTTCATATCAGTAATAGATTTTTCATAAACTTCTTTATATACATCTTCATCTAAAAGTTTTAATACAACTTCCATTTTTTCTTGACCTATTTCTGATACAATATCTTGTTGGAATGATATCAATCTTTTTATTTCTTCATGGCCAAACATTATTGCATCCAACATAACTTTTTCAGATACTTCTTTAGAACCTGCTTCTACCATATTTATAGCATCTACAGTTCCTGCAACTTTTAAATCTATTAAAGATTTTTCTAAAGTTTCTACATCAGGGTTAATTATATATTTACCATCTACATACCCTACAGTAACTCCTGCTATTGGTCCTTTAAAAGGAATATTTGATACTGATAAAGCAAGAGAACTTCCTAGCATAGCCGCCATAACTGGATCACAATCATACTCTACAGATAAAACTGTAGAAATAACCTGAACTTCATTTCTAAATCCATCTTCAAATAATGGACGTATTGGACGATCTATAAGGCGTGCTGCTAAAGTAGCTTCAGTTCCTGCTCTCCCTTCACGACGTAAAAAACCACCAGGAATTTTTCCAACAGCATACATTTTTTCTTCATAATTTACAGTTAATGGAAAGAAATCTACATCTTTAGCTTCTTTTGAAGCAACGGCTGTAGTCAATACTACTGTATCTCCATATCTCACTAATACAGCTGCATTAGCTTGACGAGCAACCTCTCCTATTTCAACTATTAAATCTTTATCAGCTAACGTTGTTTTATATACTTTTTTTTCTTGAAACATATCTGCACCTTTCATTCTTATTTTTTCAATACAAAATCACTACTATATTATACTATGTAAGAACTTAAAATACAATGAAATATAACCTTTTAATAATATAAAATTATAATTATTACTAAATTTTAATAAATTATTTTTCTATAATTTTTTGATTGCTTATAATTATTCATAAATATTTTTATCATCTATACTCAATATAAAATAAATTAAAAATAGGATTAATGATTTTATCATCAATCCTATTTACTATAAAATATAGATCTTTAACATTATTTATTTAATGTAACATATTGCTGAATAGCGTCACATACATATTGTGCTGTTCCATTTCCAAATTTATCTAAATTATTTTTAAATTCTTCATTTTGAACATATCCATAACCAATACTTGAAAATACATCTATTTTACAATCAAAAGCATATGTACAAATACACTTATGAAGTTGCTCTGCTAAATCTACGTTTTCTTTAGATGTAGCACTTATTCCATTCGACATATTTTTTGAAAAAGCAAAAAAAATTTTATTAAATTCATCTACGACTTCTTGCTCTTTTCCTTTTTGTTTCGAAATAGCTTGTTCAATAACTTCTTTGCCGTACTTATCTATTGCCTCTTGTTTGTATTTTTGATTATCCTGATATGTGAACCCATTAAATTTTTCTTCAATTGTCATATTTATCCTCCTTTCTTCAGAAATAATAGTTTTTTCTAATGTATTTATTAACGTTAGGAGTCTATCTTTCTCTTTATTCATTAATATTAATTGTTGTTTTAGTTTAGACAAAATTTTATCAGAATCTTCAATTAATAAATTTTTTATTTCTTCTAAAGAAAATCCTAAATACTTATAAAATAGTATTATCTGCAATTTAGACATGTCTTTTTCTGTATAGTATCTATAACCATTATCTTTCTTTTTTGGTATTAATAGCCCTATACTTTCATAGTGTCTTAAAGTGCGCACCGATAAGCCACTAAGTTCGCTTGCTTTCTTTATTAAATACATACGATACCTCCTAACAATATTAAGTATATTCTATGACGTTACGTTATAGTCAACTATTTTTTAAAAAAAATTTTTTCGAAAATAAAAAACAAACTACTATCATCAATAAATCTCATACTATTAGCTTTATTAATGACAATAGTTCATTATTTACTGAATATAATAATTAATCAATTATTAAAAAATCTGCAAAAACATCATTACCGTAAAATAAACCTTTTCTTGTCAAACTTAATATATTATTTTTTAATTTTAAATATCCAGCATTGATATTTTTCTCAATACTATCTTTATAAAGTTCTCTAGTTTTAATATTATACTTATTATCTACTACATCTAAATCTATTCCATTTAGTAATCTTAAACCTAAAAAAAATTGTTCTTCTATTTTTTCTTTTATCGTAACTTTGTTCTCAATTCTGCGAGCATGACCTTTTTCTAAAATACTCTTGATATAGAATTTTACAGGAGCTTGATTAGAATACCTTACACCATCAATATATCCGTGAGCTCCAGCACCTATACCATAATATTCATAATTTCTCCAATAATTGCTATTATGTATGCTTTCATACCCTTTTTTGCTGAAATTACTTATTTCATACTGATTAAATCCATTATCTTTTAAATAATTTATCGTTAAATCATACATTTGCTCCTCAACTTCATTAGTCGGTAAAATTATATGTTTACTCTTAACTTGATTATACAGTTTAGTTCTCTGCTCTAAAATTAATGAATAACAAGAAACATGAGTAATTCCATACGAAACTATTTTTTCCATACTAATTTGCAAATCTGAAATAGTTTGCTCTGGTAAAGCAAACATCAAATCAATATTAATATTATCAATACCTATACTCTTTAAATTATAAATAGCATTTTCAACATCAATCGCCCTATGTCCTCGTCCTATAATTTTTAATATCTTATTATTTAACGTTTGAACTCCCATACTAACTCTATTTATACCATAATTTTTCAAAATAGTAACTCTTCTCAAAGTTAAATCCTCTGGATTAGCTTCAAAAGAAAATTCTTTTAAATTAGACACATCTACTGTTTCATTAATAGATGATAACAACTTTATTAATTGTTCATCATTTAAAGCACTCGGAGTTCCACCACCTATATAAACAGTTTCTATACTATCATCACGTATTTGTTTTAATTCGATAATTAAACTATCTATATAATCATCAACAGGTTGATGTTGAATATAGAATTTATTAAAATCACAATAACTACATATATATTTACAAAAGGGAATATGTATATATATTCCCTTTTTACTATTTATTTTATTCATCATCCATTTTTAGAACAGCCATAAATGCATCTTGAGGTACTTCTACACTCCCTACTGCTTTCATACGTTCTTTTCCTTTTTTCTGTTTCTCTAATAACTTACGCTTTCTACTAATATCTCCACCATAACATTTCGCTAAAACATTTTTACGCATAGCTTTTATAGTTTCTCTAGATATTATTTTATTACCTATTGCCGCTTGAACTGGTATTTCAAATTGTTGTCTAGGTATTAATTTTTTTAATTTCTCTACAATCACTTTACCACGTTGATATGCAAACTCTCTATGAACAATAAAACTTAAAGCATCGACCTGCTCACCATTTAATAAAATATCCATTTTCACTAAATTACTTGGTTCATAACCCGTCATTTCATAATCAAATGAAGCATATCCTTTTGTGTTTGACTTTAGTTGATCGAAGAAATCAAATACTATTTCAGACAATGGAATATTATAAGTTATATTTACACGTGTAGAATCTATATAATCCATATTCAAAAATATTCCACGTTTCTTTTGACACAATTCCATTACAGAACCTACATAATCATTAGGTACCATTATACTCGCTTTTACATAAGGTTCTCTTATAGAATTAATTTTTTGTGGATCTGGCATTTCTGATGGATTGGATACTTCTATTTCAGTTCCGTCAGTCTGTTCAACTTTGTAAACTACTGATGGTGCAGTTGCAATAATATCAATATTAAATTCTCGTTCTATTCGCTCTTGAATAATCTCCATATGTAACATTCCCAAGAAACCACATCTAAATCCAAAACCAAGTGCTTGAGAAGTTTCTGCTTCATATTGTAAAGCTGAATCGTTCAATTCTAATTTCTCTAGAGCTTCTCTTAAATCGTTATACTTAGCTGAATCTATAGGATAAAGACCACAATATACCATAGGATTTAATTTTCTATATCCCGGTAATGCTTCCGTAGCTGGATTATGATAATTTGTTATAGTATCTCCTACTCTAGTCTCACTAACATTTTTAATAGAAGCACAAATAAAGCCAACATCTCCTACCGTAAGCTCATCAACTTGTTTTTCTTTAGGTGTATGTATTCCTACTTCTGTAACATCAAAGATGCCACCGGTCGCCATCATCTTTATTTTATCCCCTGGTTTTACTGACCCATTTTTTATACGAACAGAAACTATTACTCCTCTATAAGGATCATAAACAGAATCAAATATTAAAGCCTGCAAAGGTTCTTCAGAATCTCCATCAGGTGCTGGTATATATTCTACTATTTGCTCTAAAATTTCTTCTATACCTATTCCTGCTTTTGCAGATGCTAGAACTATATCATCTGTAGGTAGACCTATAACATCTTCTATCTCTGTTTTTACTTTTTCTGGATCTGCAGCAGGCAAATCTATTTTGTTAATAATAGGTATTATTTCTAAATTATTATCAAGTGCTAAATAAACATTAGCCAACGTTTGGGCTTCAATTCCCTGAGCAGCATCTACTACTAATATAGCACCTTCGCAAGCTGCCAACGATCTAGAAACTTCATAAGTAAAATCTACGTGCCCTGGCGTATCTATTAAGTGGAAAATATACTCTTCGCCATCTTTAGCTGTATATTTTAATTGAACAGCATTTAATTTTATAGTTATTCCTCGTTCTCTTTCTATATCCATGGAGTCAAGTAACTGTGCTTTCATTTCACGAGATTCTATAGCTTTAGTCTTTTCCAAAATTCTATCAGCTAAAGTTGACTTTCCATGATCTATATGTGCAATAATAGAAAAATTTCTTATTTTCTTTTGCCTATCATTTCTTTTATTCATTTATAATCTTCCTTTAAAAATCTATTTCTTCTAAGTAGTCTTTTATGTCACCATAAGAGAACCCATCTCTAAGCAATCTATCGATAATTTTTTTCTTCAAAATATATCTATCAACGTATTTCTTACTAAATTTATTATAAGCTTTTTCATAATATTTTTGAATAATATTATTACCCTCTTCACTATCTTGATGATTCTCTAAATAAATTTTGAACGCTGAATTTATTATATCAAAAGAATAGCCGTTTGTGTAAAGTTTAGTAGTTATTTTTTGTATTTTTTTTGTTTTTGGTTCATTTTTTTTATTATATTCTTTTTCTATAATACTATAAACAATATCAATCATTTTATCATTAGTACAAACTTCTTTTAGAGCAGTATATATAAATTCTGAGGATACTTTCTTTTTTTCAAGATTTCTTCTTATATAATTAGGTCCTTTTTTCTTCAATAAGAAATAATCTCTACTATAGGACTTAGCATATTCATCATCTTTTATATAATTGAATTCTTTTAATTTTTTTATTGCGTAATCAATTTGATCTTTAGAAAATTCTTTTTTTACCAGATACTCTCTAATTTCATATTCAGTCTTCATTCCATAGCTTAAATAATTCAATGCTTTAGTAAAAGATTGTTCCTTACCCTCAAATATTTGAATTTCTTTTAATGTATTTTCTGATATGTTCCCTTTTTTTATTATATTGTATTTTAATAAAGTATTTTCTGATAAATAAATAGATGTACCATTTCCAAAATCTACTTTATATTTCTTTTTTAATTTTGTTATATTAATTATTTCCATTATTAACACTCTCAATAAATAAAGTTATGTCGTTTAAAATAGTTTGTTTCTCTATATTTTCCAAATCGTATTTATGTACTTCATTCATTTTATTCCTAAACCACGTTAATTGTCTTTTGGCATAATTTCTAGAATTTTTCTGAATTAACTCAATCATAAACTCCCTACTAATTTCACCGTTTAAATAAGAAACAACTTCCTTATAACCTATTGCATTCAGTGGCTGTAAATCTCTACCATACTTTTTTATAATATTAGTTACTTCTTGTTCCAAACCTTTATCAAGCATAATTTCTACACGACTATTTATTCTAGAATACAACATTTCTCTGCTTCTATCTAAAAATATTATATAAGCATTGTATTTATAATAAATATCGTTACCAAATTTATTTTCTAACGTTGATTTTTTCTCATTAATTACATATTTATATGCATTTATAATTCTTCTATTATTGTCTAAATCCAACGTTTTGTAGATATCTGCATAATTATTTTTTAAGTAATCTTTCATACTATCAATATCATCTTCTATATGATTACTATCACTATAACTACTAAATTGATAATTATTCAAAACAGCGTTCATATAATAACCTGTTCCTCCAATAAGCAAAGGAATTTTACCTCTACTAAATACATCTTCTATCTTCCTACGAGCCAATTTTTGAAACTCATAAACAGAAAATTTTTCTGTTGGATTTAGTATATCAATAAGATGATGTGGAACGCCCAACATTTCTTCTTTAGTTATTTTTGCAGAACCTATATTAAATTCTTTATAAATTTGTACACTATCTATAGAAATTATTTCACAGTTGAATTTTTTAGCTATTTCTATACTTAATTCTGTTTTTCCTACAGCTGTTGCTCCAACTATAGCTATAATAGGTATTTTTTTCTCCATAATATTCTTCTCTAAACTATTCTCTTAAACATTTTTTCTAAATCTTTTTTAGTCATTTTTGTAATAATAGGTCTACCGTGAGGACAAGTAAAAGGATTCTCACAAGTATAAAGATCAGCAATAAGCTTTTCCATTTCTTCTAACGATAATGATTGATTAGCTTTTATAGAAGCTTTGCAACTAGCCATAGCTATAGCATCATTGCGTAATTCTTTTAATGATATATTTTTATTATTTAATACTTTTTCAACTATTTCTTTTATAATATTTTCTTCGTCATTTTCTATCCAACTAGGATATTCTCTTACGACATAAGTATTATTTCCAAATTCTTCTAATTCTAATCCTATTTCACTAAATTTATCTATTAAATTATTTATTGCTGCTACCTCATCAATCGAAAAATTAAAACTATAAGGAATTAGTAATTGTTTTTTGTACTTGTTTCTTTCTTCAAAAATTTTCTGTAATCTTTCGTAATTATAACGTTCTTGAGCAGCATGTTGATCTATTAGATATAGTTCATCTCCTGTTTGGCATAAAATATATGTTTTAAATATTTGAGCTAGTGCTTGCATTTGTGGGAGATGTTTGGTACTGCTTGAGTCTTCCATATTCTCGCTAATATAAATATCTGCAACATTACTTTTTATATCTTCATCACCAAAAACAAAAGTTTCTTCTTTTTCTGATTTTATAAAATCAAAAAAATTATCTCTTTCTTTTTCAAAATTATCATTAATATTCTTTTTATAATTATGACCTGACTGTTCTTTTACTACGTACGAATTATCTAATTTATCAGCAAAAGATACTTGCTCTAATTTATCCATATTCTTATTTTTATTAGATATATTATTAATAGCATTAGGTATGTAAGTATTGTTTGCTAATCTTGTTGCAACAACTTCCTTAATTAGTTTTATCAATTCTCCTTCTTTTGATAATCGAACCTCTTGCTTAGTAGGGTGAACATTGACATCTAATAAAATGCTATCCATCTCAATATTTACTATAGCTATCGGGTATCTATTTTTCATTAAAAATGTCCCATATCCCTCTACTATAGCATTTTGTATTAAATAGTTTTTTATATATCTGCCATTAATAAATATATTAATATAATTTTTGCTAGCTCTGGTTTCTTCTGGTTTAGAGATGTAGCCAGTTATTTTATAGTCATCATTACTACCACTAAAATTCAACATATTTTTAGCTACTTCATTGTTATAAACTTTCGCTATTAACTTTTGACTATTATTATCTCCATAAGTTTTAAGAACTATTTTTCCATCTATTATTACTTCAAACGAAATTGCTGAGTAAGACAAAGCTAGTTTATTAATAACATTCATTATATTAGCCTGCTCTGTATGTGGATTTTTTAAATATTTTAGTCTAGCAGGCGTATTATAGAATAAATTTTTCACTGTAATATCCGTTCCTTTTATTGGAGCGTAATATTCATTTCTAACTATTTTCCCATTTTTAAGTTCTAAATGTTTACCTTGTGGTTCACCTGCACAACTCTTTATATCTACATCACTAACAGATGCTATACTAGCCAAAGCTTCTCCTCTAAATCCTAATGTATTAATATGAAATAAATCATAGTCATTTTTTATTTTGCTCGTAGCATGACGCATAAAAGCAGTTTCTATATCATCATTAGCAATCCCTGAACCATTATCAATTATTCTAATTTCTTGTATCCCAAATTCTTTTATAACAATTTTAATATTTGTACTACCAGCATCAATAGAGTTTTCCAACAATTCTTTCACAACAGAAGCTGGACGTTCTACTACTTCTCCAGCTGCTATTTTATTTGCTAAAGTATTTGATAATATATTAATTTTCCCCATCTAGTATCCCCCTATAAATATATTATTCATTTATTTTATTTTTCAAATCATTTAATATTTCCATAGCTTGAAACATTGTAGTATGTAGCAAATCTACTTTCTCTAGTTTTTCTTTTATATAATCAAACTTTTCATTATCTATATCCAAATCAAATGATAGTTTTTGATAACTTGATTGTTTTGAGTTGTTTGATACTTCTTTTATTTTTGAAACTAACTGCTTCGAATTATTATAATGATTAGTTTTATCTATAATAATTTCTTTATTATTAGTTTCTAAATATTCTAATATATTATTAGCATTAAAAATAATATCTTCAGGTAAGTTAGCTAGCTTTGCTACATGAATACCATAACTTTTCTCTATAGCTCCTTGTTTTACTTTATATAAAAATATTAGTTCTCCATTATCCTCTTTTGCAGAGACATGAACATTTTTTATTCCTTTATTTTGCTGCTCAAGTTTTGTTAATTCGTGATAATGTGTAGAAAATAAAGTTTTACATTTTATATTATTGTTTATATATTCTAAAATAGATTGTGCAAGTGCAATTCCATCATAAGTTGATGTTCCACGACCTATTTCATCAAATATTAATAACGAATTTTCCGTAGAATCAACTAGTGCATTACGCGCTTCAATCATCTCAACCATAAAAGTTGATTTGCCTCCTGCTAAATCGTCAGATGCGCCAATACGGGTAAATATTTTATCAAAGATAGGAAGATTTGCTTTAGTACAAGGAACGTAAGAACCTATTTGTGCTAAAATTACAATAAGAGCTAATTGTCGCATATATGTAGATTTTCCTGACATATTTGGTCCCGTTATAAGCAATACATTGTTATTAGTATCAATATAACAATCATTACTTATATAACTATCGACGTCTACCATACGTTCTACTATTGGATGGCGTCCCTCTATTATGTCTATAATTTTTTTATTATTAAAGCTAGGTTTAACATATCCGTATTCTTCCGCAATCATAGCTAACGATATATATACGTCAATATCACTTAATATATCTGCTAACTTTTGTAAATTAATGGTATGTTTTTGAACTTCTTGTTTTACATCTTGGAATAATTTTAATTCCAATTCTTCTATTTTTGATTCCGAATTAACTATATACTCTTCTGTTTTTTTCAAATCATCTGAAACAAAACGCTCACAGTTTGATAAAGTTTGTTTTCTGTGGTATCCAAAAGAAGAAGTATCAATATTTTTTAAACTAACCTTAGATATTTCTATATAATATCCAAAAATTCTATTGTATCCTATTTTTAAATTTTTTATCCCTGTTCTTTCTTTTTCTCTTTGCTCTATTTCTAGTAGCATCTTATCCCCATTTTGTTTAGCATTACGATATTTATCAAGTTCTTCGCTAAAACCGGACTTTATCACGTTACCATCTTTTATTGTCTGTCCTGCATCATCATCTACTGCTCTTATTAAATAATTTTTTAATTCTTCTAGCAGATGGATTTTACTATTAAGAACTTCAATATTTCTAGAATTTATTTCTTTTAATAAATTTTTTAAGACAGGAATTTTCTCTAAAGTATTTTTTAAATTGCTAAGCTCTTTAGGTGTAACTATATTATAAGAAACTTTAGTAGCTATTCTTTCTAAATCATAAACTTCTCTTAGCAAGTTTTGTATATCGTTTCTTATAAAATAATTATCTATAAAATCGCTAATTATATCTTGTCGTATTTTTATTTCATCAAGATTTAAAAGAGGATTTTCTAACCATTTTTTTATTTTTCTTGATCCAGCCGCAGTTTTTGTTTTATCAATTATGCTAAGTAATGATCCTTTTTTAGAACCATTAGCCATATTTTGAGTTATTTCTAGATTTTTTATCGAATAATTGGTCATATAAACATATCTATCTTTGAAATAAAATTCAAAATCTTTTAAACTAGAAATTTCCTTATTTTGTGTAGTTTCTACATAATGCAACAAGTGATCACAACTTATTTTTAAATTTTTATTTGTTATATTCGACGTTTTTTCTTGTACTAAATTATGAATATAATCAATATTAGTTATATAAATGTTATTTAAAGATAATAACTCTCCATTTATATTAAGAATCTCTTTAATATTATTTTTTAATATTTCATCTAACAACTCTATCTCAGTATCAAGAATTATACATCTACTATCCCCAGTCATAATATCACAAAATGATAAATAATATTTATTATCATTATGGTAAACACATCCTAGATAGTTATTCTCATCAAAATTTTTATAATTCATATAAGTACCAGGTGTTATTACTTGAATTACTTTTCTTTCTACTATTTTTCCTTGTCCTGCTTCAGATACTTGCTCACAAATAGCAACTTTATATCCATTATTAACTAGTGTATCTATATAAGTTGCTGCCGAGTGAAAAGGTACTCCACACATAGGAATTTTTTCTCCTACTCCGGCGTCTCTTCCAGTCAAAGTTATCTCTAAAATTTTTGAGGCTTTGACAGCATCTTCAAAAAATAGTTCATAAAAATCCCCTAATCTATAAAATAAAAACATATCTTTATAATTTTCTTTTATTTTTAAATATTGTTCTATCATTGGAGTATATTTCACTGTTATTACCTCATTACAAATTTATTTTATTAAATATTAACTATAAAATATAGTTATTGCTATTAAATTTCTTCTAGTGTATAATATTTCTTAATAAAAGGAGTTGAGATTTTGAAAAAATTTATTACAGACAAAAGTAATTTTTCTCTTTTATTTTTTTATTTTTCACTAGCATTTATTAGTATAGTGTCAATATTTTTAGCAGAATACAGTAACGGCAAAACACCCACATTATTTATAAAACAAATGTTATTTTATGGAGTTAGCTTGTTCATTATCTATATAATGCAACAAATATCTGTACAGACTTACGAAAAAATGAGTATTCTATTTTTCATATTTACACTTTCTATGTTAGTTTTGGTTTTAATAGCACCAGAAAGTATAGCTCCTACTGTTAATGGTGCTAAAGGATGGTTTAATTTTAGATTTTTTACTATTCAACCTTCAGAATTTGCTAAAGTATCTTCAGTTGGAATAGTTAGTTTCTTAATAATTCAAGATCATTTCAAAAAATCATCTGATATTATAAAATTAATTGAATTAGCTATTATTCTAATTATGCCCTTCATCTTAATAATGAAAGAAAATGATTTAGGAAATGGCTTATATTTTATATTTTTATTTTTATCACTAGTATTTTTAGTTAGCAGTAGAAATAAAACATTTTTTGTTATTTATTCTACTGTAGTAGGAATATTATCATTATTACTTTTATGTGCGATATATTTCCCATCTATTCTAAATTTAGTCGGGCTAAAAAATTATCAATTAAATAGAATTTTATCTTGGCTAAGTCCAGAAGAATTTATGTATGATTATTCTTATCAAATTACACAAGCTCTTAACGCTATAAAATCAGGAGGACTGACAGGAACATTTGCCAAAAATCCGGTTTATATTGATGAACAATTCAATGACTTTATTATCACTGTAATCGCAAAAAATTTCGGATTTGTTGGGAGTTTTCTATTTATAACCCTTTACTTTTTATTTATTATAAAAATAATGAAAATAGCTAAACAATGTCAACAAGGAAATTTTAGTTATTACTTTACTATATTAACTGCATTTAGTTTTGCACTACCATTTATCATTAACACATATTCATCTACTGGATTAATACCAGTTATAGGGATTAGTCTACCATTTATAAGTTATGGTGGAAGTTCTCTTCTCGCTAATTCAATATTACTAGGCGTAATATTTAAAATAAATAAAACTATTTACGAAGAACAATTAGCTGATGAAGAAGATGAATATTATAATGACTATATCGATGATGATAATAACTATCAAGAAAATTAGTTTACAAATTAAAATACAAAAAATTACAATTTTGAGGATAAGTTCAGTAAATTGAATTTATCCTCATTAATATTTTTAATAAATTTAATTATTCATAATATTAAAATTATAATACTTACAATCTAATTTCTTCTATAAAGATATCATCTACTGAATAAAGTAATTTAGTAACTATATCTTTTGCTGCTAAATAATCTCTAATGTCAATAATAGCGTTATGTGTATGGATATATCTTCCACAAATTCCTATTACTGCAGTAGGTATACCTAATTGAGCTTGGTGAATAGCCCCAGCGTCAGTTCCACCAGGAGATGTAAAATATTGATATTTAATATTATTATCATCAGCTAAATTAACAATCTTTTCTCTCAAATTAGCACGTAAAACCATAGTTCTATCCATAAGCCTTACTAAGAAACCTTCTCCCAATTTGCCATTAGCATTAACACTACCATCCATATCATTTGCAGGACTGCAGTCCACTACTAAGCACAAATCAGGATTTATCATATTAGCTGCTATAGTTGCACCTCTTAGTCCTACTTCTTCTTGAACAGTTGCACATACCACCAAGTTACAATCTAATTCTATATTAGCTAATTCTTCTAACAACTCAGTTATTAAAACACAACCATATCTATTATCAAAAGCCTTTGCCATTATTCTATTGTTAGATAATCGTTCAAAGTCCGTTTTAGGAACAACAAAATCTCCTTCTTTAATACCCCATTCTCTAACTTCTTTATCTGAACTAGCACCTATATCTAAAGTCATATCGCTAATTTTCACATTTTGTTGTAGACCTCCTACAAAATGTTTTGGTATAGAAGGAATTACTCCTGTGAACTTTTTCCCAGTTATAGTAGTAACTGTAAATTTCTGCGCTAATAGAACATCCTCTCTAAATCCGCCTAAGGTTTCAAATTTCAAAAATCCATTAGGTAAAATTTTAGTTATCATAAAGCCAACTTCGTCCATATGAGCAGCTACCATGACTGTTTTGGCATTTTTATTTTTTGATTTTTTTATCGCATAAACACCACCAAGATTATCACGCTTTATTTCATCGGCATAAGGTCTTAATTTATCTATTAGATAATTAGCAACCTCACTTTCAAAGCCAGAAGTGGCATCTAATGATGTTAGTTCTTCAAAAATTTTTATTGATTTTTCCATATTTATACCTCTTTTATACTAACTATTTTATTATCCACTTTATTGAAAACAACAGTATAGTTACCATTTTTATAATCAGTAAATGTAAATTCTAAATAGTTGTTCTCTGGTAAATTAAAACACCAGCTATCCTTAATTTCATATCCTAAATCTAATATTTGCCTTTTACATTCTTTAATATAATTATCTTCTTTTTGAAGTTTAGTAACTTTTTTATAAACTGGATAAGTACACAGTCCCAATGCTACAAAAAATATTATTTTCTTTTTCATAATTATCTATCTTCCTTATCTTGTTCGATTTTTTTATTAATTTTTTCTTCCATATAGTTGGATATATTGATTAATTCTTTTTCTAAAAATTCTTTTCTTTGAATATATTGTATATAAATAGGTATTTTCTCTAATTCACTATATATTTCTTTAATTTCCTCATCCAAAGATGTTACCAAATCATATTTTTCAGTAGCTTCAAAAAATACAATCTTTTTTTGTAACTCTTTTATTTTCCGTATTTTTTCGGTAACAATTTTATTTTTTTCTAATTTTTGTTCAATACCCTTAAAAGTTTTCAAATCAAATTCTCTAGATAATATATTATTTAACTCAGATAATTGTTTATCAAAATCTGTATTATTCATTATCTAAACTCATTACATAACTCTTCAAATAAATTTTTATCTAGTAATAATTCTGCACTTGATAAAGATTTATCTTTGTTATATCCTCTTAAATTATCCTCAAAACATTTTTTCGTATCATTTCTATATACAATACCTGTAACTAAATCATTATACTCATCTAAAATTTGATAAGCAGACAATTTATTAGTACAATCATAATTTTCTATATCATCCAAATTCGTTAAATTTTCTTTGAACCATTTAGGAGTATTTTTGTAATTATAAGTATGACAAGGACTAAAGATATTTACTAAAGAGAATCCTTTATGTTTTATGGCCTCTTCTATTATTTGAGTCATTTGTTTCATATTACCTGTAAATGCCTGAGCAACAAATGTCACATCTGATGCTAGTGCTATCTTCATAGGAGATAACGGGATATCAGTAACTCCCTCTAAAGAAGTAGTAGTAACAAATTCTTCATCAGATCTTGGGGAAGCTTGCGCTTTCGTTAAGGCATAAAGTTGATTATCCATAACTATATATGTCATATCTATATTTCTACGCATAGCATGAATTGCGTGTCCAATACCTATCGCATATCCATCTCCATCTCCACCCATAGCTACTACTGTTAAATTATGATTAGCGAGTTTTACTCCTTGCGCTACTGGCAAAGCTCTTCCATGTAGTCCTTGAACACCATAGGCTTTTGTATAACCGCTAATTTTCCCAGAACATCCTATTCCTGCTGAGATAACTAAATTTTCTGGACGGATGTTTAAATTTACAGCAGCTTTATTAATTCCTGCTAATACAGAAAAATCTCCACATCCTGCACACCAATCAGGTCTTACATCATTTCGATAATCTTTTAATGTAATCGTCATTTTAGTTATCTCCTTTCTCAATTTTTTCGACTATTTCTCTAGCATACATTATGTCACCGTTATATTTTAAAATACTTTTCAACTCATTACTTAAATTCAAATTATTAGATAATACTGTATTTAATTGTTTATTATAATTATGTTCTACCACATAAACCTGTTTGTAGCTATTAATAATTTTTTCCAGCTCTTTAGATACAGGAAATAGTTGTCTTATATGAATAGTATCGACTCCCATATTTTTTCTATTTAATTTTTTAGCAGCTTCATCTATAGTTCCACATATAGAATTAATACCTATTAATAAAATGTTTCTATCTTTTCCTAATTCATTGTAAACGTAAGGTTTTGTTATAAATGCAGACGAAACTTTTTTCATTCTCTTTTCTGTTTGTTTAGCTCTGATAACAGGATTTTCCGAAGGTAGACCATATTCTGAATGTTCAGAACTATTGGCATTATGAATTCCTCCTATTTGTCCCGGTATTGCTCTGTTAGAAACTAAATTTTCTAAATCATAGCGTTTGAAATATACAGTATTCTCCAATTGTGATAATTCTTCTTCTGTCAATAATTTACCTCTGTTTATAACTATCTTACTACAATCAAAGTCTTCAACAGTTTCTTTATTCATAGATAATTGCAAATCAGATAATACTATTACTGGAGTTTGATATTCTTCAGCTATATTGAATGCATCAATCATAATATAAAAACAATCTTCTACACTAGTTGCTGCCAAAACTACTCGTGAGGCATCACCAGCTCCACCATATACTGCATGAAAAATGTCTGATTGTTCTATTTTAGTAGGTAAGCCTGTAGCAGGTCCCCCTCTTTGAGCATCAAAAACAACTGCTGGTTGCTCACTTATAGTACCCAATCCTAAAAACTCTGTCATAAGAGCCATTCCCGGACCAGAAGTTGCCGTCATAGCTCTTACACCTGCATAATTAGCTCCTAGTACAACACCTAGAGCTGCTAATTCGTCTTCTGTTTGAATATAAGCTCCACCAACCTTGTGCAAATTCTCAAACATATATTCCATAACTTCTGTCGCAGGAGTTATAGGATATCCTGCATACAATCTACATCCTGCTGCTATAGAGCCTAATGCTGCAGCATGGTTCCCAATAAGCCACATATTATCCTTTTCTTTTTTTGAAAGTTTTTTTAGATAATATTGATTGTCAATGTTATTTTCTATCATATAAGTTCGCATTAAATCTCTTCCAACTTCAAAAGCACGAATATTACTATTTACTACTTCCTCCCCTTTAGAAGAAAATTTTGTTTCAATCATCTCTCTAAATAAAGAAATATCAATATCTAATAACTTAGAACATATTCCCAATGTTATTATATTTTTAATTATTGGAGTAGCTATCTCCTTAGCAAAAGTTGTTATAGGAAAAATAGCAACTTTACAAGTTATTTCCTCTGGAATTATAGGTTTAATCTTTTCATCTACAATTATAATACTATCGTTATGTAATTCATCTATATAGTTTTCCAGTGTAGCTTGATCAAATGCAACTAATATATCTGTGTGATATGATATTGCATTCTTTTTATCTTCATTTACACAAATTTTACTATTACTATGACCACCTTTAATTCTACTAGCAAAATTTCTTGTAGAATACATATTATATCCCAATTTATTTATTACCGAAGAAAAAATTTCTGCTGTACTTTCTAAGCCTTCTCCTTGTTCTCCACCAATCTTCCAAGATAATTTATTAATCATTAGTCAATCTCCTTCAATAGAAATTTTAATTAATAATTTTCTTATTATTAACATTTCCTTATTATAAATATTATTTTATCTTTACTTTATAACATCGCTATAGTATCATAACATTATATCATATTTCATATATTTTTTCACTAATTTGAAAGGAGAAAAGATGCAATCATTAACAGCTAAATTAAGACCAAAGAAGTTAGAAGATGTTATTGGTCAAGATCACCTTATAGGTGCTGACAAAATATTAACGAAAATATTAACATCTAATAATATGTTCTCTTTTATATTATACGGAGCTCCTGGAACAGGAAAAACTACAATAGCATCAGCATTGGCAAATGAACTTGATTATAAATTCAAAATATTAAATGCAGTTAATTGCTCTAAAAAAGATTTGACGAACGTTATTGAAGAATCTAAACGTTTCAAAAAAATCATCTTACTCCTTGATGAATTTCATCGTTTAACAAAACCTATGCAAGATATTTTGTTACCAGAAATAGAATTTGATAACATATATGTTATAGGATGCACAACACAAAATCCATATCATAGTGTAGCTCCAGCAATTAGATCAAGACTAAAAATATTTGAATTAAAACAATTAACTAAAGATACTATATACATTTATTTGAAAAATATAGTTAACAATAAAGATATATTCAATAAAAATATAAATATTACAGACGAGGTTTTGAAACAAATAGCAATTGATTGTTCAGGAGATATGAGATTTGCTATAAATACACTAGATATTATTTATAATACAGGTGATAGTGGAGAGACAATAACAATAGAAAAATTTAATAATTTATCACTAGGAGTTTATAAAAACTACGACGATAATGGAGATTACTTCTACGATACAATTAGTGCTTTTCAAAAATCTATTCGTGGTAGCGACGTTAATGCTTCTTTATACTATTTAGCATTACTTATTGATAGTGGAGATTTAGATACTATTTGCAGAAGACTTTCAGTAATAGCTTATGAAGACATAGGACTAGCTAATCCTAATATAGGACCTTTTATAGATGCTGCTATTAATAGTGCTAAAATGCTAGGATTTCCAGAAGCTAGAATACCTCTAGCTAATGCTGTAATTCAACTATCTCTTTCTGTAAAATCTAATAGTGCCGTAACAGCCATTGATAGTGCTTTGAATACTGTGGCTAAAAATCCAAAGTTCAATATACCAAATCACTTACGTGACAATCATTATGTTGGTGCTGATAAACTAGGAAATGGATTAGATTATAAATATCCTCATAATTATCCTAACAATTATGTTTATCAACAATATTTGCCTAACAATTTAATAAATAGCAATTTTTACATCCCTACGTTAACTAACAAAAACGAAAAAACGCTCAATTTATATATGGAATTTATAAAAAAATTAAATAATAAGTTATAAAATACAAAACAACAATTTATATCATTAGATATAGATTGTTGTTTTTTTGTTAATTTATTTTTTATCTTTTGGTAAAAAGGCATTTAATAATACACCTGCAATTGCAGATAGAGCCATAGACGGTAATTCAAAATTAATACTTTCAAATTTTAGGATAGCTCCCCCAACTCCTAAAACTATTATTACAGAAGAAATTACTAAATTACGATTAACACTTAAATCAACCTTTTCATCTACTAACATTCTAAGCCCACTAGAAGCTATAATACCAAATAATAATATTGACACTCCTCCCATTACCGGAGATGGTATAGTAGATATTAACGCAGCAAATTTACCAATAAAACTTAATACTAAAGCACAAACAGCTGCACCTGCAAGGACAAAAACAGAGAAAATTCTTGTGATAGCTAGCACACCTATATTTTCTCCGTATGTTGTGCTAGGTGGTCCTCCTAATAATGAAGCAAACATCATAGCAGTTCCGTCTGCTAATAGCGATCTATTAAGTCCTGGATCTTTAATAAAATTTTTACCCACAACTTCTGATAATACCATTTGATGCCCTATATGTTCATTAATAGTTACAATAGCTATAGGTACCATTACTAAAGCTGCTATATTCCACTCAGGAGTATATGTAACAAAAGGTACCATAAAATTAGGAACACTAAACCACGGCGCATCTACTACAGCTTTGAAATCTACTAATCCCATTATACAAGCAAATATATAACCGAATATAATTCCTAACAATACTGGTATCTGTTTAGCAAATCCGCGCAAAGCTACACTACACAAAATAGTGATAGCTAAAGTTACCATAGCAACTGTAAAATAAGTTAAGTCATACTGTTTTACACCATTTACTGTTTTGTTCATAGCCATATCCACAGCTGTAGGTGCTATTCCTAAACCAATTACGATTATTATAGGTCCGACAACTACTGGTGGTAATAATTTTAGTAACCATTCTACACCAAATTTAGAAATAAATAATGATATAACTCCATAAACTAAACTTGCTAAAAATGCCCCTAACATAGCTGTTTGCACATTGTGTGTTGTAGAAAGAACAATTATAGGATTAATAAAAGCAAATGAAGACCCTAAGTATGCCGGTATCTTTCCTCTAGTTATAGCAATATATGTTAGAGTTCCTATCCCTGACGTCGCCAACGCCACACTAGCATCAAGTCCAGTTAAAATAGGTACTAAAACTGTTGCACCAAACATAGCAAACAAATGTTGAAAACTTAATGTTATCCATAACGCAATATTTGGTTTTTCGTTAACGTCTAAAATAGGTTTTAATCTATATTTCTCACGTTCCATTTTCTTCTCCTTAATATAAAATTTTAAATAAAGTCTAAATATATTATATAGTAATCTAAAATTTTTTCAAGAAAATATTCTTATAAAAATAAAAAGTTAAATTACAATTAATTTTATTAACATAATTCTTGTTAAGTCATATAAATAAATTGTAATTTAACTTTAAAATTATCGCTTATCTACTTTTTTTACAATATAATCACCTAAATATTGTATGGTAAATACTATAATTAATATTACTATTGTAGCAACAAATGTCACTGCATTATTATTTCTTTGGAACCCATCTAAGTATGCCAAATTACCTAGACCTCCAGCTCCTATTACTCCCGCCATAGCTGTCGATCCAATTAAAGCTATTGCAGTTACAGTAAGACCTGAAATAAGTGCCGGCTTACTCTCCGGAAGTAATACTTTTGTTATTATAGTAATATTTTTTGCTCCCATTGACTTAGCCGCTTCTATAACACCCTTATCTACTTCACGTAGTGCTATTTCTACCAATCTCGCATAAAAAGGTGCAGCAGAAACTATAAGTGCTGGTATGGCCGCTTGTGCTCCTAACATAGTACCTACCAATGCTTTTGTTACTGGTATTAACAATACTATTAAAATAATAAATGGTATTGCTCTAAAAATATTCACTATCCCTGTTATCGTTAAATAAATAACTTTTACAAACTTATTGTTACTATTAGATGTAAGATATAATAACAATCCTAGAATAATACCTAACACTAAAACAGCTACTAAAGCATACCCAGCCATAACTAGTGTCTCTAAAGTTTTTTCTTGTAGCTTATCCCAATTTACTTTTGAAAAATCCATAATTACAACACCTCCACCGTAATTTCTAAGTTAGTTAATTTCTCAATAGCTTTATCTATCTCAATATCATCACCTAATAACTGTGCATAAAGAGTTCCTATATATCCATTTTTCGTTTTATCAACTTTACCTTGAATAATATTTAATTTAACGTCAAATTCATGAGTTATATCATTTATTATCGGCTCATTAAAGTTTTTGTTACTAAAAGTTAATTTAACAATTTTTCCATTGACAAATTCTTCTTTCCAATTGGCTAAATTTTGGCTGGCAGACTTCTCAGAACTAAACGCTGTTTGTTTCAAGAAATTCTTAGTTACATCTTTTTGTGGATTATAAAAAACATCAGAAACTAGCCCTTCTTCTACTATTCTTCCACCGTCAATTACTGCAACTTTAGTACAAATAGTTTTAACTACATTCATTTCGTGAGTTATTAAAACTACAGTTATATTAGTTTTCTTATGTATCTCATTAATAAGATCTAGTACATCTGCTGTAGTTTCTGGATCCAAAGCACTAGTTGCCTCATCACACAAAAGTATTTTTGGATTACCTGCCAATGCACGTGCAATCCCTACTCTTTGCTTTTGTCCACCAGAAAGTTGTGATGGATAATTATTCTTTCTATCTTCCAATCCTACTAATTTTACTAATTCATCTACTCTTTTTTCTCTCTCATTTTTAGGAACACCTAATATCTCTAGTGGAAAAGCAATATTCTCTGCAACTGTCCTACTCCATAATAAATTAAAATGTTGGAATATCATACCTATACTTTGTCGTTTTATTCTTCTACGCTCATTATTTATTTTTCCAAAATCTTCGTCCAAAACAACAACTTCTCCGGTAGTAGCAGTTTCTAAACCATTTAACAAACGTATTAAAGTTGATTTACCAGCACCAGAATATCCTATTATTCCATAAATATCCCCTTCTTCAACTGACAAATCAATATCTTTTAGTGCGTGGACATTATTGTTATAAATTTTGTTTACTTTGTTTAACTTTATTATAGCCATAATTTCTTCTCCTTCTTCATATAAAATAAAAAAACCTTATTGCAAAAATTGCAATAAGGGCGTTAGACGCGGTACCACCTTAAATTTCACTCACAGTTACTTACATAACCTTGCCTATAACGTGGCATCACGAATAAAGTTTACTTAATTTTGCTCACTCTATTAATCATCATAACACAAACCATATTCATATATTTCATAATATGTACTTTCAGCATACGTACACTCTCTAAAAATAATCCATATACTACTCATAAGTGCTTTTATATTAAAAAGAGTATATCACTATAAAATATAATTGTCAATATAATTACAAATATTTTTTGATAATTTTAAAATGTCATTAACATAAAAAAGAAGATAATAATTAATTTACTATCTTCTTTTTATAATTTTTACTAAACTAAAACTTTATCATTTTTATTTCTTTCTGTACTAGATGATGGTTGTTTTACTACTATTTTTTTATTTTTCTTCAACTCTCGTAATTTTAATAATACCCAAAGTTGTGTAGCTATAAATAGAGAAGAATACAATCCAAATATTAACCCTATAAGCAATGTAACATTGAATGTATATATTGCTTTACTTCCTAAGACTAACATTACGACTACAGTTATTATAACTGTAATTACTGTATTGAATGATCTAGTTAACGTTTGTCTTAATGATACATCTACTATTTTATAAAGTTGTTCTTTTGAATTGATAACTTTCTCATAACGCATATGCTCTCTTATTCTATCAAATGTAACTATAGTATCATTTATTGAATATCCTACTATAGTCAGAATAGCAGCAATAAATGTAATATCTATTTCTAACCTTAGAATACTAGACATAAATATTATAACTAGTACGTCGTGAAGCAGAGCTATAATACTAGTTACACCCATTTGCCACTCAAATCTAAATGCTACATATATAATTATTCCTATAGAAGCATACGCTAATGCATAAAGAGCATTTTTAGCAAGCTCTTTTCCTATTATAGGAGAGACTACGCTTATATTTGCATCTTTACTATATTTATTACTAAAATACTCTTTTACTTTCAACGTTTTTTCTTGATTAAAGCTATCTTTTGAATGAACTGTAGCTTGCTTGTTATCTGGTGTAAATACTATTTTTTCTTCTGTAATTTGTAAGCTATCTAAATCAGATTTAATCTGTTCTTGAGTTATTTCTGAATTAGACATTACATCTATTCTAGTACCACTAGAGAAATCTATTCCTAAATTTAATTTAAATGTACTTAACGAAACAGCACCAGCTATTAAAATAGCTATACTTAAAGCAAAGAATTTCTTCATATGCTTTGTAAAATTAAGTTTATCAAATTTTGTTGGTAAGCTAAGAGAATTTATAGGCTTTTTATCAGAACTTATATCTTTCTTGCTAACTCCAAACAACCAAAGACTATTATTAAAGAAGTTTGATTTAACAATTAAGCTAAGTAATATTCTAGTTCCAAAAACAGCAGTAATAAAACTAACCAAAATAGTTAATAACAACATAGTTGCAAAACCTTTTACACTACTTGTTCCGAAAATAAATAACACTACTGCAGCTATTACTGTCGTTAATTGCGAGTCAAAGATAGTCCATAGAGATTGCTTTGCTCCATCTTTATAAGATTTCTCCAACGTATATCCTGCTCTAAGCTCTTCTTTTATACGTTCATACATAATTATATTAGCATCTACCGCCATACCTACTCCGAGAATCAAAGCGGCAATACCCGGCAATGTCAATACTCCTGATATTAAATTAAAGAATAGTATAGTAATATAAACATAAGCTATTAGCATAATACTAGCTATTAATCCTGGCAATCTGTAAAATACTAGCATAAATAGACAAATAATACCCAATGATACAATACCAGCAAACACAGTTTGATTTAAAGCTTCCGTTCCAAATTGAGCACCAACAGCATTTGAATAAATCTCTGTAAGTTTCACTGGTAATGATCCAGAGTTTAGTAAAGCTGCCATATCCTTAGCTTCATCTAAAGTAAAGTTCCCAGATATTTGTACATCTTTAGAATTAATTGTTTGTGTTACTTGTGGAGCAGAAATAAACTTATGATTACTTTTTTTAGCTTCTTCTACGTAACTATCTCCTTCTTGGTAATCCATCCAAATTATCATTAAATTTTTTCCAGCTTCACGTTTACTTATTTCTGATGTAATATTACCAAATTTTTCTCCGTCTTTTAATTTTAGAGTTACTATTGGTTTAGAATATTCATCATATCCTTGTGCAGCACCATTTTCTTGCAAGTCTGATCCATCTAACAAAACTTTATCATCTGTATCTCTAATTGTTAAATTAGCTTGTGTTGACAAGACTCTCCTAGCAGTTTCTTGATCTTTTACTCCGGCTAGCTCTACACGTATTCTATTTCCTGATTCAACAGTTATAACAGGTTCACTAACTCCCAAAATATTTATACGACGACTTATCGTATCAGAAGTTGCTTTCACAATATTTTCATCAATCTTATCCCCTTCTTTTATCGGTTCAACTTGATAAAGTACTTCAAAGCCTCCCTGCAAATCAAGACCTAAATTAACTTTTGACACATTGGGTTTATATGTCAAAAATATACTCGTTAATACTATAATTATTAAAGAAAATGCTGTAAACAATCTACCAAATTTTCTTTTATCTTTTCTTCTTCTCATTGTATTCTCCTATTTTTCTAATGAATTAACATAATTTTCAATATAGTTTAGTACTGAGAAATCATTATTATTTCCTATAACTTTATCGCACATTTTTTTTATTTCTTCTTTAGCATTACTTGGACATACACTAGTTCCAGCAACTTTTAACATATCAATATCATTAAAATTATCACCAAAAACTACTGAATCCTCTATATCTATATTATAATACTCGGCAACTCTCTTGATACCTTCTCCTTTGCTACAACCAGCAGGCATAATATCAAAAAAATTGGTAGCAGAAAATGTGGATTCTATATCAAATTTTTTACTTACTTCAGTTGCTATTTTTCTTAATAAATTATGATTTTCTGAAGTCATCATTACCTTATAACTTTTATCATTATTTCTTTTTATTTCTCCAAGTATATCCTCATTAATATTCATCGGAGTTTTTATATTATCAGGCAAATTTTTCTCAACACGCCTAATTCTAGCTAAACTAAAAGACAATGTATCGCTATATATATAATTAGCACTATATATATGAAATTCTATACTTCCATCTGTCAACTCCTTATATTTTTCATAAATATAAGTAATTTCTTCTTCGTTAAAAGATTTCTCATATATAACTTCTCCAGTCTTCAAATTCCTTATAAAACTGCCATTACAAGAAATAACTGCATCATTGAGATCCATTAAATTATAATAACTTCTTACAGCTAAATCTACTCTACCTGTCGCTATAAAAAATTTAATATTGTTATTCTGTAATTTCTTCATTACATCTTTAGCATGAGGACTTATTTCTCTATTATCATTTAAAAAAGTTCCGTCCATATCAGTTACAAACCATTTACTCATAACTACCTCCTACTTCTTGAACACTATATATTGACTAATAAAGTAATTAGCTACAATAACTATAAACTGTGTTATTATCTTACTAATAAAATCTTCAATTCCAATAAATACCAGAACCTCAACACCTACTATTTCGATAAACATAGTAAATAATCTTGACGTAAAAAATTTTGATAATTCATAAAAGACTTTCTTTATACCATATACCTTAGAAGAAAATACATATCTTGCATTTACTACATAAGCAAATAATATTGATAAAGTTATAGCCAAAAAATTTGATGGAATTCTTCCTAAACCAAGTTTAGTCAATATATAATAAGAAACTAAATTTACTAACGTTGTACAAACTCCAAAAAATAAATAATTAACTATCTTTCTATATGTTGGATTATTATAATAAAATTTTAATTTATCAACTAATGACTTCATAAACACCTCTTATAATAAACTATATAGCTCTATTTCTGGATATTTATCATTAAACCATCGCATCGCAAAATCATTTTCAAATAAAAATACATAATTATCTTGCAAGTCTTTCACTAAAACACTACGAGAAGACGACGTACTCTCTTTTACTAAATCTTCATTTTTTATCCAACGAGTAGTTTTTTGACCTATATGCTCCATAACTACTTCTGTATTATATTCATTTTTCATACGATGCTCAAAAACTTCAAATTGAAGTTGTCCAACTGCTCCTAGTATTATTTGATTAGTATGCAATGTTTTATAATATTGAATAGCTCCTTCTTGTACCAACTGTTCAACTCCCTTATGGAAATGTTTTTGTTTCAAGACGTTTTTGGCAGAAACTTTGACAAATATTTCCGGAGTAAATGATGGCAATTTTTCAAACTCTATTTTCTTGTTTTGATATAATGTATCTCCTATTTGATAATTCCCACTATCATACAATCCTATTATATCTCCGGGATAAGCTATATCTATAGTAGCTTTGTCGTCAGCCATAAAATTCGTAGAACGTGAAATCTTCATTTTCTTACTAGTTCTAGTTAACGTTACGTCCATACCTCTATTAAACACTCCCGAACATACTCTCAAGAATGCTATTCTATCTCTATGTCTTGGATCCATATTAGCTTGTATTTTGAAAATAAAACCAGAAAAATCTTCATCCATAGGATTAACTTTTTCTCCATCAACTGTATTTCTCTCCATAGGAGTAGGAGCATTGTCAACATAATAATTCAAGAAGCTAGCAACGCCAAATGAAGATAGTGCAGAACCGAAGAATACAGGTGTTTGCTCTCCATTAAGCTGCTTTTCATAATCATAATCATTCCCTGCTTCAGAAATTAAAATCATATCTTCTACACATTTTTGATACATTTGATCATTTTTTAAATTATTTTCACCAATAATATTATATTCTTCGTCAAGTTCAATAAATTCTTCATTTTCTTTAAATGGTTCTATATAATATTTTTTTCTATCCATTATTCCAAAGAAATTTTGCCCCATTCCAACTGGGAGATTCATAGGGTACGTTTCTATTTCCAATTTTTCTTCTATTTCTTCTAACAGCTCTAGGGGATCTTTTGTTTCTCTGTCGAGTTTATTTATAAATGTAAAGATGGGGATTCCTCTCATTTTACAAACTTTAAAAAGTTTCAAAGTTTGAGCCTCTATCCCTTTCGCTCCATCAATAACCATTACTGCACTATCAACAGCCATTAATGTTCGATAAGTATCTTCCGAAAAATCTTCGTGTCCTGGTGTATCCAAAATATTAATAATTTTATTATCATATTCAAATTGCATTACCGAAGAAGTTACAGATATACCTCTTTGCTTTTCTATTTCCATCCAATCACTTTTTGCGAATTTACCAGTTTTCTTCCCCTTTACTGTTCCAGCTTCTCTAATTGCTCCACCAAATAGCAACAATTTCTCAGTTAACGTCGTCTTACCAGCATCAGGGTGTGATATTATCGCAAAAGTACGACGTTTTTTTACTTGTTCTTGTATACTCACTAGTTATTTCCTTTCAATTTTTTATATTTTTTATTCGCTTCTTCTAAACATACAATAGGATCAGAATGCCAAACTTTTTTACCATTTTGTAAGATTTCATAATCTTCTCTCCCTTTTGATGCCAAAATTATAACATCACCCGGTTCAGAAATCTCTACTATTCTCCTTACTGCATCTCCTCTAAACCATACTTTCTCGTAATTTTTATGAGTTAAACCTTGTTCTATTGCTGACATCAAAACTTCAACATCTTCATCTCTAGGACTATCAGTAGTTACAATAACATAGTCCGCTTCTGAAATAATTTCTCCGATGAGAGGACCTTTTGATATATCTCTTCCTCCTCCCATACCGGTTAACAATAATGTTCTCTTCCCTTTACGTATTTCTCTAGTAGCCTCTAGTAATTTAGCATAGCCATCAGGTGTATGAGCAAAATCACTAATTATATCTATTGGCAAATCTTCTCCCAAAATTTCCATACGTCCATATAGGGGAGATAGTTTGGGCAACACATTAACTATATCTATTATTTTATAACCTTTCAACCAAATAGATATTAATGCAGCAAGAATATTACTTACCATAAAATCTCCAATAAAAGGAATCTTACAATCAAACTTTCCTTCAGGACTATGTAAGACAAAATATGTCATTAATTTGTTATTAACTTTTTTATGATTAATGTCTGTTGCATAAAAATCTGCTGAATCATCTCTTATTGAATAGGTAATTTCTTGTTGATACAGAGTTTTGGATATTAATTTGTAATAACTATCATCTTTATTAAGCACTCCAAATTTAACTTCTGACAAATTATTCCCTAAAGTAGCAAATAATAACGATTTATCATAAGCATAAGTTTGCATATCTCCGTGAAAATCCAAGTGTTCATAAGTTAAATTACTAAATACAGCTACGTCTATTGGGATATTATAAATCCTTCCTAAAACCATAGCGTGCGATGAAGCTTCAAATGTAAAATGTTCTATATTATCTTTTCGCAAATCCCCCAACTTATTATGCAAAGTTACAACATCAGGTGTAGTATTTCCTAAATAATGGGGAGTTTCATCGTTTTTACAAAATCCGTTAGTTCCCAAATACGCGCTTGTAGTATTTAATAATCTTAATATATTATGAATCAAAGATGTTATACTAGTCTTTCCATTAGTTCCTGTTACCGCAACTATATGTGGTACCTTATTAATATTATTTATTTCGTATGCAATCATGCTAGCAAGTTTAGAAACTTCTCTTTCTTTCACAACTACTACTGCACAATTTTCATAATTATATTCTCTATCTTCACTAGCAATAACCAAAGTTACTCCATTTTTTACTGCATTTTCTATATAATCATGACCATTAACAGTATAGCCAACATTTGCTACAAAGACAAAATTTTCTCTAGCTTCTTTTGAGTTAGATGTAATTCCACAAACATTACTTGGAATTTTTCCATAAACTTTCTTTATTTTTATTCTATTTATAATTTCTGCTATATTCATAAATATATCTACTTTCAAAAAATTTGCTACCTTTCATTATACTACAATATCAGCATTAGTGCTATAAATAGTTCAACATATTTTAAATTGGTATAATATAATCGTATTAAACATTTGATATAACAACGTTTCTACACTAATAAAACACTTTATATATAGTATATTTAGCGACAATTTTTTAATATTTTTCAAAAAATAATAGACACTTTTTAGTTACCAAAAAAGCCCACTGGGCTGTGGGCTTTAAAATAATCTAGTAAAATTCAATTATCATACAAGATTAGTAAAATGTTCCGAAATAAACTACCTTCTTCATTAAAAAATTTATCCATTATTTATAAATGTGCTTTTTATCTTTCCGTAGCAGTTCTAAAAACTAGAATTTGGTTAATCGAAAATTTTAATAAACCTCTTTTGCGTTTTATCGCATATATATCCAATATTTTCATAGAATTTATGTGCCGATATCCTTGTTTCTGCTGAGTTTAATCTAATAAATTGAACTGAATTTTTTTTGGCATTCACTTCTAAGTAATCCATCAGTTTCTTTCCAATACCTTTTCCTTGAAACTCTGGCAAAACAGCTAATCCCATAACATTTAAACCACAATCCGAATAAAGACTCTCATAAGTTTCAGCATGTATAAAACCAACAACTTTATGCGAATCCTCATCCTCATAAACATAAATCCAATGATTATTTATATCATTAGATAGTCGAACTATTTGCCTAAGCACTAACTCAGTAGAAGCTTTATATCCTAAAGAAATATGGCATATTTCTTGTATGGCTTGAGCATCTTCTTTTTTTATATTTCTAATCATTTTATCGCCTCATAATTTCAAATTTATATTTCCATAGCAGTTATACAAATCAGGATTTTTATAACTCTTATCTCAATAACGACTACACAATCCTTTTTTTATTTTTCTCATAAACAAACTCTCTAATTATTGTTTGATTTTTTCAAAATATAGTTTATTTTATCATATCTTTAGTATAAAAATCTACACTTTCACTACTCTAAAACGTGATGCATACAATAAACAGTAAATCTAATGATTTACTAATACACTATTAAGTATATAATTATATTTCCACTTAAAGTACACTTTAATTCAAGTACTTTTTTATTTAATAATACAAAAATACTCAAATATTACCAAAATTTGATAATAATTGAGTATAATACATTTATTTTTATTTTAGTAAATTAAAATCAACAAACTTACTTAATTTACAATAATCACAATCTTCTTTTTGACATCCTGAATTAAAATTAGCTGTTCTTACTGTGTCCCAAAATTCTTTTATTTGTGATTTTACTTTTTCTATATCTTCTTCAGTAACTTCAATGTCATGAACAGAATAACCAGAAGTGTTAGTAGTATCGTCTAAGAATACGTATCTAGTTTGAATAGTTTTATTTTCAATATCTATTGAAATAATTTTATTTCCGATAGATACTTGAGGATTTTCTTTTAACATTATGTTATAAAATACAGCTTGTCGCCAATAGTCTCTATCATATTCTAATTCTTCCACACCTCTTAACTCTGAGCCAGTTTTATAATCTACAATTCTTATAACATCTCCATCAAATTCTATTTTATCAATAATTCCATTAATTGCATACTTATCATCCAAAGTGGCATTAATTTTTCCTTCTAGCAAAACATCTTTACGACTGTTAGGAATATATTCTTCAAAAAGATTATTTATTAAATGATGTCCATAACTTCTTAAATCGTCAGCAGACATTATATCAATAATCTCCGTTTCGTGAATGTTAAGCGAATTATCAAATACTTTTATTGCATCTTCAAGATTAAGATTATCTCTATAAATTGCTTCCATTGTTTCGTGCATAACTGTTCCAAAAACTGCTCCTGTTGGTGCATGATTAACTTTTATTTTTTCCTTATGCTCTTTCTTCCCTGATGATAATCCAGCAGCTTCTGTAAGTTTTAAAACATTATCAAAATAGAAGCAATTATTACAATTTAAAAATTTATTTAAGCTACTAACACTCAAGCTATCTAGCTTATCTACCGTTTCTTTAAATGTAGCTATCTCTACTTTATTAAGATCATCATAAATAATATTAGCGTTTAACAAATATTTGCCACAATACTCACAATCATATTCATTATTAGCATGATCCCCATTACAATTAAAATCACCATTTGTTAATTTTTCAAGACAATATATAATTTGCCTTAATACTATTGCAACATCATTAGCTGTTACTTCTATAACTTCTTCTTTAATATCTCCGGGTTTCTTCCTTTCTCCTTCAACAAAAATATAATTAACTTTAATATTCTTATCTGTCGTGTCAATTTCTGAATTTGTTAATAGGATATGATAAAAAACAGCTTGCCTCCAATAATTTCCTCCTATATCCTCATTATTTTCAGGTTTATTTATTTTCTTTTTGACTTTATTGTCATGATTTCCTGTTTTATAGTCTGTAATTGTAATATTATTATCTTCTAACTCTATTTTGTCAATCTTACCAGTTATTTTAAAATCCTTAAATTTTAACAATCCTTGCCTAATGTCTTCAATATCTTTATCTTTAAAAATATCTAGGTTAATATCCCCTAATCTAATATTTGGTATTTTTTTCTCAACTGCGATTATTCCAGAATTAATATATCCTTTCTCATAAAAGTTATTAATAATATTAATTCCCCTTAACTTATTATCTCTACGTATACGCTCTGTCAAAAAGTTTTTTGATTCTTTTTCGTATATTTCTTTAAATAATTGTAATGTTTTTTCTTTTGATAATACATCTTTGTAAGATAACTCAGTTGCGTCACCACTATTAAAGCCATAAATTTCTTCGAATATTCTATGAACAATATTTCCAAAGCTCATTGACTCATTACTTTGTGCTTCGTGAGAAAGACCTTTATTAAAGTAGAAACTTAATGGACAACTCAAAAAACTGTTTAAAAGACTTGCACTTATATTAATATCTTTAACAATATCATCAACTATTTCCTGTGGAATTTTAGGTAGCATATACCCTGTATTAGCAACGTACTCATTGTCTTTTGTGTATTCGTCTATATTACTTAAATATCCTTCTAAGTCATCAATAAAACGAGTTCTTTTGTCTTCTGATATTTTTCCATCAGATTTTTTGCTATAGGATAAATGTAATTCTTTTTTAGCTCTTGTCATCGCTACATAAAACAAACGACGATCTTCAGCTTCTTTAAGTTCCTTTTCATTATCTTCATTACCAGATATGCTAGGAGGATATTTAAATGTAGTACTATTATTTTCTCCTCCAGGCCATTTACTTTTTTTTCCTGTTTTGTTTGTTCCATCTTGACATTTTAACATAAACACATAATCAAACTCACGACCTTTTGATCCGTGGGCAGTCATAAGTTGAACACATTTGTCAGATGATACTCCGGCTTGTTCGATAGGTAATTTTATCTCCATAACATTTAACATATCTACATTCACTAAACATTCACCTAAAGTAATTGTAGGTTTTATAGCCATTTCTAATGACATTATATTATAAAGTTCTCTCCAAACAGCCACTAAATGATATTTATTTTTTGACTGCATTACATAGCTATCAATATCAAATTCTCTCATTACACTTTGTAATATATACGTTATTGGCAAATGTTTTTTAGATTTTATTAACTTTATACGTAACTTCTCTAATTTTTTATCTATATTTTTTATTCGACTAATATTAATATCTTTATATTCTTTTATATCTCTAATCGCAAGAAGATCTTCTAAAGAAAGTTCAAAAAAGTCAAAATAAAGAATATTTCTTAATTGATTTATATTTCTACTAGGTTTAGCGATATAACGCAAAATAGCTAATATTTTCTGAGCAAAAGGATCTTCAAATAAATTACTATCTTTATTAACGTCAACATATATACCGTTTTCTAATAATACTTTTGCAAAATTTTCTCCGTAATTATTACGTCCATATATTACCCCTATTTCATTAGGTGATACATCATTAGCAATAAGTTCTTTAATACGAGCTAACGTTCCTAACATCTCTTCACTTTCAGTTTCATATTCGGTTAAAGTAACATTATCTCCCACATAATCTTTATTTTGACCTGATGCGATTAAGTTTTTATCTTCTCTGTTTTTATTTTTACGAATTATTGCAGTGGCTGCATCTATAATATGTTGAGCAGAACGATAATTTGCTTCCAAAACTATTTTTTTAGGATTATATTTAGTATCAAAATCAATGATATTAGTTTCACTCACATTTTGGAAACGATAAATACTTTGATCATCATCACCAACTACAAATATATTTTTAGATTGATTTTCTGACATTAATAAATCTAGCAATTCATTTTGTATAATTGAAGTATCTTGAAACTCATCAACAAAAAGATATTTTATGTCGTTAGATATTTCTTTTAAAAATTGTTTATCTTCCTTAAATACATCTATCGTCCATCTTATCATATCATCAAAATCAAAATAATTTTTCTCTTCGATAATATTTTGGTATATTTCGGCAATATCTGTTGCGGATAATAAAACGTTAAACTTATCTTCTAAATCAAAAAAATCTACTTTAAAATCTCCTTTTTTATTCTCCCCTCTGCTTATTCTATATTTATATGTTTTATAAAGTTCTTCGCCAGGCTCAGAAAATTCAATTTCTTTAATATGTTCATTAACTTCATTTCTTATATCATCTTTACTTAAGTCTTCTCTTTTCATTTTTTCAAATAAACTTAGTATACGATCTCTATCATTATATCTCTTACCAGAACTTCTATATAATTTATGTCCTTCTCTTATGTACTCATCCATAACTTCCCTTAGAATTTCATATTTTTCTATATAAGAAATAATTTTTGGTCTATCTCCGAATTTATTTGGATTAGCTAAGATTATATCGTTACAAAAAGAATGAATAGTTGACACTCGAACATTTCTTCCTTGTTCTCCAATTAAGTTGCTTAAACGATCAAGCATCTCAGATGCACCTGCTTCTGTATACGTAAGACAAACTATTTCTTCAGGTTTAGCATTATGATTTACCATAAGATTAGCAACTCTTCTTGATAATATCTGAGTCTTACCTGTTCCCGGCCCTGCAATTACCATTACAGGACCTTCAACACTATCTACGGCTTCCTTTTGTAAATCATTTAACTTGTTGTATTCTTCATTAAAATTTAAGTTATTCATCTTAAATCCTCCTATTTATTTTATTGACTAATTTTAAAATCTAAATTTCCATATTTAACGCCAACTTTTATTCTATCTCCTTTTTTTATCAGACCTTTAATTATTTTTTCTGATAATGGATTTTCTATCAACTTAGTAATTTCACGTCTAATTGGTCTAGCTCCATTTATAGGATCATAAGTTAAATTAGAGATTAACTCTATCGCCTTGTTGCTAAAATCTACTTTGTATCCTTGCTCTTCTATCAATTCTTTTTCTTTTTGCAACAATAGACTCGTAATTTTTTTAATTTCTTCCTTAGTGAACGATTTGAATGATACAATATTATCAATTCTATTTAACAATTCTGGCCTAAAAAATTCTTTAACAGCTTTCATAGTCGCATTATGAATAAGTTTATCATCTGTTGCTATATTATTAGATCGTTCAAATCCAGCATTACTGTTTTGAGCAATACCTTTAAGTCCTAAATTAGAAGTTAAAATAATTATTGTATTTGTAAAATCAACTTTATTACCCTGACTATCTGTCAAATGTCCATCATCAAAAACTTGTAACATAAGATCATAAATTTTAGGATGAGCTTTTTCAATCTCGTCAAATAAAATAACTGCATTTGGATTACTACTAACTGCTGACGTTAAAAGTCCTCCTTGATAATAACCAGCATATCCTGGAGGGGCTCCAATTAATTTTGAAACTTCATGTGGCTGCTGATACTCGGACATATCAAACCTTATGAGATCTCTTTCTGAACCACTCAATTCTTTAGATAGTACTTTAGCAGTTTCAGTTTTTCCTACCCCACTAGTACCTAAGAAAAGAAATACTCCTATCGGACGATTTGGATTTCTAAATCCAGTTTTAGCTCTTATAACTGCTTCTGAAACAGTGTTAATTGCTTCTTCCTGACCTATTACTCTCTTTGATAATGTATCTTTTAGATTAACAAGTCTAATTTTTTCTAACTCCTGTGCTTTCTCTCCTACATTTAAATCATCCGAACTAACTTCTGTTTTAGATTTTTGCTCTACTACTTTTTTTATCATATTGTCATTAACTTTTAATGAATACTCTTTAGTAGTAAAATCATTTCTAGACTTATCGAAAGTGATTACTAAATCATTTATTTTCTTTCTAATTTTATCAACCTCTACTTCATTATACTCAATTTTCTCTGCTTCTTTTAAATCTTGTTTAAGCTTATTAATTTGTTTTTGATAAGCAGAAAGCAGCTCAACTTCCTGTTTTGCTTCAATTCGTATTAATGCTCCAGCATTATCTAGGATAGTTAGTGCAGAATCAGGCAATTTTTCGTTTTTTAAATATTTTTTAGCCAAGCGTACAGAAAGTTCTATTGAATTTTCTATAAAATTAACATGGTGATAGTTTTCATAAACTGGTGATACATTTTTGACAATTTCTATTGCTTCTTCTATATTGGGTTCATCAACTACAATTTGTTCAAAACGTCTTACTAATGCTTTATCATGTGAAATTTTATCTCTCCATTCATTAGGTGTAGTTGCACCGATAATTCTAAAGTCTCCTCTAGCCATAATAGGTTTAAATGCATCTGTTAATGATTTATTATTACCTAACATATGAATTTCATCAACAAATAATACTATATCTTTCTCACGTTTAATTTCCTCAATAAATCTCAAAATAGCTCTATCATTACTTCCACGAGTAACACTATATAAACTATTCATACTAAACTGCAATATTCTTTTCCCTCTTAGTGACGGTACTTCTTCACTAACAATTTTATTGGCTAAACCATCAACAATAGCTGATTTACCTACACCACCTTCTCCTAATAACACAACATTATTTTTATCACGCCTAGTTAATGCAATTTCAATCTTGCGAATTTCCTCATCTCTTCCTATAACTTTCATTAATTCAGAATTTCTGGCTCTAAGAGTTAAATCTGTTGAAATATCTTCAAGAATAGAATAGTTTGGATTATTAAGTTTATTAAAAATTTGGGAATCTTGTATAGCTTTCTCTTCTCTTTCGTTTTCTAATTTTCCATCACAAGTTCTTCTGTGTCTATAACCAAATGTTGAAAAAGTTTCTTTTAAAGTATCTTCTGAACAATAATTCCCATTCGCTATATATTGTTTAGTAATGACACTATGAGCGTTAGAAATCGGTTCTTGTGCCATACCAATCAATAACCAATAAGAATCAATTACGCCGTCTGGAGTATTCTGTACCCTCATTTCTTCTGCAAAATCAAAAATTTGTTTTGATAATTCTGATAAAGGATATTTTTCGCATTCTGCTAAAAAATTATTAGTTTCTTGTTCTTTAATTAGTGTAATAGGCGAAGATACTATCTTATCTCTAACACGTCTTCTCCCTATTAAGCTAGCATTATATAATTCATTAATCTTATCACTAGCTTCAATATCATAATTTCTCTCACTTTTATCCAACTCCGCTTGCAACTGACTTCTAGTAATTGAATAGTTACCAAGTGCATATCCTATACCAGTATCCTGTACAGACAATACTGCCATCAAAATATCTTGAGTTTCTATTACCTTATAATCTTTATTAGCAACAATATTTTCTAAATTAAACATAGCTTCTTTTAATTGTCTACTTACTTTATAATTCTCATTAATTTTTTTTACTGACATTGGACATATCTCCTTTTTTAATTTTGTAATGTAATTATAAGCCCAATTCCCGTTTCACGTAAATAGCTAGATTGAAAATTTTTTTAAAAAATATTTAATTATTTATTAAAACCTTGAAGTAATCTATGTTTATAACAAGTATAAAAAATATCATACATCTTTTCATTGATGTATGATATTTTGAATTTATTATAAATGAGTAAAAAACTCTAAATATTTGATGTTTTTGTTTGTAATACTACAAACTAAGGTTGTAAGTAAAATTTCTATGACTAAGTAAGTTTTATTATTTATCATAGCATTGTTAAATAATTTTATATGATTTATAAATTTAAAATATGAATCACAGCAAACTTCAATTGCTAATATTCCTAATAACATATTTCAAAATATACAAAATTTTTAAAGAAACTACACTACATACGAACTGTAAGTTAACTGCAAATATTGTATATTAATTGATACAATCACCTTAGTTAGTAAAATACAACGAACATATCGTTACTAAAATTATAAATATTATTTTATATATAGATATTTTTTAATATATTTTGATGCAATAGAGTGTTGTTTATTAGGTAGGATTATTTTATTACTCTTTAAATTTTGTATTAACTATTCTAGAGAAAATAAATTCATTGATAACCCTATCTATTTCTATTACATTCTTTAAATTTTTAGAACAATTTTTTATTACAGATAAATAATTTTCTTTATATATTTATATTATCTTTAAAAATAGAATGTTTAATTTGTTTCCTTTATCCAAATACAATATATCTACTATTTAGTTAATATTAAAAAATATTATAATTTTTTTATTAATTCATCTACTGATTTTTCAAACTCATCAATTTTCTTTTCTTTGTTAAAAAATGGAAAGCCTATTATTCTATAATTATTATCAAATAGTCCATTTGTTGTTGCCTGCTTTTCTAATTCTAAAGAAAAACTTTCTTTCCATACATCTTGTTTTAACAAATGTTTTCCTTTAGTCTCAACATACCCTTGATATGTCAAATGACCATCAATTTGTTTTTTTCTAACGAACAATAAAAAGTCTGGCTCAAACCTTTCTCCAGCTTCAAATGAATAGATAGCAAGTTCGGGTATTCTTTCATTTCTGACGACATAATATTCTAAATCTTTTTCTTTTAGTTTAGGCTTTATACTGGTTTTAAAATACTTGATAAATAATTTTTCTTCACTTGTTCCATAGTTATCATTAAACACATACCAACTTTCTTTTGTTAAATCTAGTCTATATTTTTCTTTAGAACAATTGTTTTGTGAATCACCTTTGCCTCCGTTAAAATCAATTTTTTCCATATATATTTTTTTATCTTTTAATACATCTTTTAACATTCTAGGTGTAAATTCTGGAGATCCAACAAATTCCTGTTTTAAAGAACTCACATGAGAAGATATCGAAACTAATGCTTTTTTCACAGCTAAAAATATATCTTTACCTTTTAGCTCATCATTAAAATAAGTTATTTCAAGATTAGAATTTCCTATATAATTATCCGAAGTAAAAAATTCTACTTTAGATTTTAAATTTGGATATTTTTGTTTTAAAACATCAAATCTTAATTCTTCAAAGTATTCGCTAGCTCCCATCAAAATATTTAAATTTATTTCTTTGAATTTAATACTTTCAGTTTTATCACCTATTGCATTAACATGTTTAGCTTCATCTCCAAATAAATTGATGATATTCCCTCTGCCGGAAACAGCTGTATAATAATAAGTGTTTTTTTTCATACTAGGTTCAATTGACGTAATATTATCTCGTCCTTTAGGTATCCTTTTATTTGAGTATACATAACCTTTTTTGTAAAATTCACTATCTTTAAAATCTGCTTTTAAATTACACTCTAATGTAATTGGAGCTGGTGCTTGAAGTCCTGTTTCAATTAATGCCTGTTTTAATTCTGAAATATATTTAGAATCATTTTTACTATGGAAATACATCGTTTCTAAAATACGATTTTTATTTGCTAAATCTACATCATACTTACGCTTAAACTTTAATTCCTCATCTCCATCAACAAACGGACAATACCTAGCACCTCTACCAATTAATTGTGCTTCCTTAATTGTATATGTACCAATTTTACCTGCTTTTCCACTTCCTTGTCTTGTATCATAAAGACGAACAATATCAAAAAGATTTAATACATCCCAACCCTCATTTAGCATATCAACTGCAAAAATTAATCGAATGGGATTATCTTTATCTTCAAGAGAGTTAACCAACAATTGATTTTCTTTATTATTATCAGATGAACCATTCATAATAATAGAAGTATCTTCTGTAAATGAACTTTTAATAGAATGTTCTAATATTCCTAAAGAAGCATCTTTTTCTTCAAAATATTCGATAGCCTTATTTAAAACCTCAACGCCTACTAATCCTAAACTTTTAATTTCATCTGTAGTTAAATTTTTAATCCTTTTGAAAAAATCAGCATAAAAAGCTTCTGATTCTGCAATTTTTTGAGATTTTAACATTATTACAGGCTTTATATTTAACTTAAGATCTGCAAATAAAAATTTTCTATATTCACTCATAACTAAAGCAATTAAAGTTCTAGTCCATAAATCAGTATCCGTTGCAAAATTTTGAAAATCTTTCGTATAACCACTTTCTCTAAATGAGATTAAAGGATAATTAAAGACAATCTTATCTTCATATTTTTTAAGAACATTTGCATCTTTTAAATCACAAGTTGCTGTAAATTCGAGCATAATATTATTATCTTTATTTCTTTTAAAAGCTTTCATTACAGAGTTTTCCCAACTTTCTTTAACTTCCTCTTCAGCCTTAGTAGGTTTTTTAGTTAAAGAATTAATGTGATGACTCTCGTCTGATATAAACACAACTTTATTATTTTCAAAATCTTCATATGTTATAGAATTTTCTTTTGGTTCGGATAAATCTTTGTGAAGTTTTTGTATTGTTGTAAAAACAATTTCAATATCATTGTCTAATACGTTTCCACTGAAATTTTCAACTTTTTTTATTTTAATTTTATTTCCTAAATGTTCAATTACTTCATTAAACAAATACTTATTTGAAAGTGTGTTTGTAAAATTATCAATTGTTTTTTCAAGTACATTTGTCTGGTTTACAAAAAACAAAAATTTTCTATATCCCTTTGTGTATAAATAAAGAATAAGACCTGCCATTATTACTGTTTTACCACTTCCTGTTGCCATATGAAATAAGGTATATAATTCATCCTTCTTTATTTTCTCATTTTCCAAATATAAAATAAAATTTTTAAGAGCGTTTAATTGATACTTACGTAATACTATTTTTTTAGACAATCCTGTATTAATTATTTCAGGAATATCAATGTCATTTCCATATTCTCTAAGGTTATCTACTGTTTCATATAAAAATGTTCTATTCATACTAAGCCTCCTTATAGAAAGACTTTGTAAAGTTTGTATCACTTTCGCTAACTTTAAAAGTGCTATCTTCCATATCGGAGTAGTTAACATACAATTTATTTTTGTCTATTAACTTGATGAGTGCTTTTTTCTTTTCTTCAAGTGCTAGGCTTTCAAACTCTTCATCTACATTTATTAATTCATCTCTGGTAATATAGGGTACAATTTTATCGTCAGAATAAATTAATTCTTTTAATTCAGATATATTTTCTTCTGTTGCTTTATGTACTTTTTCAATTAAAGAATTTGCATTTTCTAACAGTTCACAGTATACAAATGAACCTCCACCTTGCCAATTTACAGATTTAGATATGCCTCCTTGTTCTCCTTCAAGAACCTTTTTCATTCTTTCAACTGTTATATCTTCGATATAATCCATTTGTTCAACACCAATATATCTACGTCCCATTTTATGAGCAACAGCACAAGTTGTTCCACTTCCAAGATTAAAATCTAGAATGAGATCATTTTCTTTAGTGGCAATATTTAATATATGTTCTAATAATTCTTCAGATTTAGGATTATTAAATATTTTTTTACCAAACAATTCTTTTAAAAAAGTTGTTCCTTTTTTGTTGTTTATTTCTATAACACTTTTAGCAGGTAATATATTTTCTTTAATGTAATATTTTTTATTTCCAATTTCTTTTATTTCACTATTATTCACTATTTCTTTTTTTATGACATTCTTATTACTTTTTATTAAAACTTCATCATTATTCCAATATTTTTTAAATTTTTCCAAACTCCAAGTCCAACGCCCTAAAACATTATCATCCCTTTTAGGAGGTCTTATAGGTATATATCCTAAACTAATTAAATATTCATCACTTTTATAAATTTCTTCTTCTAATGATTCCGCACTTAAGTTTTCAATATCATAATCTTCTAATGCTATTGCATGTACTACCTTATTTTCTTTTTCAAAAATTTTAAATTCTGTATATCCTAGATTTTTTATGTCTATTAATCTATTATTATTTCCTGTTATACCATTTCCTGTTCCTTCATAATAATATATTGTATATCCTAGATTTTTTCTGTCTATTAATCTATTATTATTTCCTGTTATACCATTTCCTGTTCCTTCATAATAATATATTGTATATCCTAGATTTTTTATGTCTATTAGCTTGTCATGACCTGAAGAGGCACCAGTATCCCTACCTAGATAATACTTATCTTCAAATACTTCTTTTTTTACATAATTTTTGTATGTAACCTTCAAGTCATGCCAACGTTTTATGTAGCATAAAACATATTCGTGATTTTTTTGAATACTCTTACTATCATTTTGAGTATTTCCTTTTAATTGAATTAATGTTCCATAATTATTCTCTCTACCAAATATATCATCCATTAATACTTTTAAATATGCTTGTTCGTTTTCATCGCAATGTACAAAAATTAATCCATCATCACTCAATAATTTTTTAGCTAGCTCTAGTCTGTTTTTCATAAATACAAGCCATGTTGAATGATTAAATGAATCATTATAATTAAAAGAATCATTTCCTGTATTATATGGTGGGTCTATATAAATACATTTAACTTTTCCTTCGTATCTTTTAAGGAGGCTAGATAAAGCTATAAGGTTATTACCTTTAATTATTAAATTATCTTCTTCGCTAAAAGTAATGTTCTCTTCTACACCATCTTTTGTATATCTTTTTGCATTAGTTAAGACTTTAGGGGCTAACATTCTGCTAATTTCATCGCTTGCGATAATTTCGTTATAAAAAATTTCTTTTCGTTTTTGATCATCTTTGTCTTGACCACCCTCAAGCACACAATCTTTATATGGAAAATCTAGTACTACATCATTTGACTTAGAGATAAATTCTCCGTTATGCGTTAAACCTATTTTATTCGCATATTTGGTATAAGAATCAGGTAAAAACTCTTTTGATTCAATAAACCATAAAAATTGTTGTTTATCAAAAATTAATGTTCCGTTTATATTCTTAAAAAATCTTTTTTTTACAGTTTCATCACTCAATAGTAAAGCTAGTAATGTTTCATCCATAGTCATTACATCACTATAAATCTTTGCTTTTAATAGCTTTTTATTATCTGATGAGTACCCCCCCCCCCGATTTTTTCTATCAATAATTTCTCTAATATTTCATAAATATTATTTTTCATGTATCCTCCTAATTAAAAATTAAAATATAATTTGTATTATAATTAAAAAATTTTTTATTTAATTATATCATAATTTTATATTAATTTCTCTATAGAAAATAAAGAAAATTATAATGTTATAATATACATATGACAAAGAATAAAAATAGAAAATTCCTGTATAATTGAAACAAACAAAATCAACGAAAAGGAACTCTCTCTACGTATAACATTATACTACAAAATCAAAAATATTTACCGCATACAATACAAACAAGTTTTTTCATTATTAAAACACCTATCTGTAATTAGATTTTAAAAATGAAACTTTATTTTTCTTCATATTTTTCCACTCATCTTTTAATTGCTGTTCTCCTAAACACTCATATACAAAAAGCCAATATTGATCTATTTCATCTTCTTCCAACTTTTTAGCAGCATATTCTTTCTAAATTTTCTCCTCTGATTTAAGATTATGTTTTTTTGCAATAAATAAATGTCATCAGTAGCAATATACAATCTTGTGATTCTTTAATTCTTTCAACATCAATTTCATTAATTTCAATATCTGGATCATCTGGATCACCTGAATCAATTGCATATAATAAAGCATACGAGCAAGCTTCATAGTTGTTTCTACTAATATATTTTTCATAAATCATATTTACATACTTTTTAATTTCTTCTTTATCTATCGTATACTTTTTAAAAATATGTTCACCTAGTATTGGTACAATGTATGGGTATAATAATGATAAAGACACAATAGACTTAACTAAATATTCTTGTGCAGATTTTGTTAAATTATAATCTTTAAGCAATTTTATTGCATACAATATTATTGAATTATTATCAGCATTTTCTGATACTAACTTTATTGCTAAATCTATGAAACCTTGAACTTCTCTATAATCAACATAATCTTTAAATTTTTGAAATGTTACAGTATAATTATTAATTTTATGAATCCATGTCTCAACAACACAAATTGGAAGTTCACATATTTCTGTCTTTTTATGATTAATCAATAAACCATATTCTCTCAATTCTCTATTTAAATCTAGTATAAAATTATCGGCTTCTTCCTTCGTATCAACATAACACGTATAATCATCTATGTGTCTTATGTAAGAAGAATATTTTTCTGCTAGTTTTTCATCTACTGCACATAAAATTATTTCTGATAATATATTATACGAATAATTCTCGAATTTTCTTCTGTTGATGAGTAATTTTAGAATTCTTTCTCACTATTGATTTGACCTTCTTTCTAGAAATATATATTGACTACTATTTTCTAAATTAGAATATGAAAAATGACCTAACCAAAAATTAGGTCATTTATACATGTAAATTATTCTTGGAACTTATACTACTCCTCAACGTGTAAATGATTCCTCCCATATAGAATCTATATAATATGTACTAATTTCTAAATCTTCAACATCTTCAAAGAAGTAATTATATTACTCTTTAATAGCTTTCCTGTCCAACTTTGGTGAAAAACATATGATAAATTTCATAAGTTCAACTGTTCTATCATCATAACCAGCTAAAACAATTTACACTTTCTCTACAAAGGACTCTATATCCAGAACAACTTGAATTTTATATTCACTAAGATTAGCTACCACAGAAATAAAAAGGCAGATTTGCATACAAAGCACATCACCATTACAATCAGCAAAGTACTGAATAATTGTTTTTATCCTTCATCTACTAATGTTGGATAATCAATTAACATCTTATTCTTACAGTGATAACAAGTAAACTTAAAGAAATATCAGTCAAAAATAGCATAAATAATCTCTGGAGTCTTCAAATCATAAACTCCATCAAATCTTCAAATATGTATTGTTCTCTACAATTAGTGCACTCTATTTTTGTAAAAAAGATTGTTGTCATACTACATTTCCTCATCAAAATAAATAAGTAAGCTATTTGCTTCTACTTATTTATTCGTAAAAGAATGTAAAAAATCAGCAAAAATCTTGGAAAATTGTAAAAGTTTTAAACTATCGCTCATCAGTAATAAAAACATGGATATCACTTTTTTCTTCATTAAACCAATGAATAAATATTCTTCTTCCTAGCCCTAGATTATCGATAGTTAGCTCTTCAATTTCAAAATACACCTTACCATCAGTTGATTTTTTTAAGTAATCAGATATTTGTAGTTCAAATTTAGATTGACCTGTAAATTCTTTGGAATTACGGTTAGCTGTTGGAGATTGAGGAGTAATATTCGCTTTATTTTTTTTACCAAAAAAAATATTCACTTCGTTTTTAAATTTATTCAATTCATCTGCAGTCAATAAGAAATCTTTGAATGAATCAGCAATAAGGTGACCTCGATCTTTACCTTTTACATGTGGTTTTCCATCATGGTGAACTTCAATTAAAGACTTTATAAAATAATTAGAATTTGGATTTTTCCTCAAAATTACTACTCTTTTAGAATACCCATCATAAAAAGGTAGTCGTTCTACTTCTGTATCAATCTCCCATTTATTAAGAACATTGAAATATTTTCCACTTTGAACAATTTCTAAATCTAAATTCATAATATCACTTCAATCTTAACATAGTATATCATAATTTGTATCAATTTCTATACTCATACTTTTATCTACCGTATAAGCGATTATTGAGGTGTTGCATTTCTGTTTCTACAAAATTATTGTCAATGGAAATTAAAACGTACCTATGGTTTATGGGAATAAATTATCCTACCACAAAAGCTTTCAAAACTACACCCTCATCAAAATTTCTTATCCTGATACTTCCCCACCATATAAGAAAAAGATTTACAAGCAAGAATTTTAATTATCTTTTTAATTCAAAAAGATTTTTAGGCTTTTATAAAGAACCACACACTCTACGTGTAACGAAAGCTTACTTCTATATTAATGAACTAAATTTTGTAAAGTTTATCGTCTAATGATACTACATAATAAAACTATCTACTGATATCAATAACAAATTAGTTATTATATTCCATTGTAAAAATTAACTTTGATTTTCATGCCATATTAATCTTCTTTTATTTTCCTTAAAAGTGCCTTTGCTATATGTTCTCTATCAGGGTATATAAACCCATCATCTATTCCAAACGTCCTCAATTCCTTTAATATATCACCCTTTTTATCTTTAGGAATTCTATAACAAATTAAATCGTTATCCTCTACAACCTGATATTGTCTTATTGAATAATTAATTTTCTTCTGAATCAATTCTAAATCTTGTGATTTAGTCTCAATAAATGCTGGAAAAATAAAGAGTCCTTTCTGATTAACAATTCTCTGATGATTTTTGGAAGATTCAATAATTTGTGATTCTACAATATCCTTGTAAATTGCGTTTGGATATTCCAATCGTTCCCTAGTTTTTGCTTTTTGATTTATAATTTCCATAAAATCTTGTAAGAAAACTTTTAATTCATTCAATAAATACTCCTGATAAAAATCTAACCTAAATCCAGAATTATTATCATACTCCTCATTATTTTTTTCTATATCTCTTTTCAATATATATTCAACGTAATGTGGATCACTTGTAAATTCATTTAAAAAATCAACTATTTCTTTTTTTACTTCAGTAACCTTGTCTGATTTTGATATAGTTCTTACTTTCCCTTCTTTATCAACTTCCTTCCCATCTATAGTATTCTGTAATTTAAATACTACTTTCCCTTTAGCTCTATCTTCATCTGAAGCATAATGAGTATCCATAATATGTTCTTTTAAATTTTTAGATAGCCTTTCTATTAACATTAAAACTGTTATCCTACTATCTAATAGAATTTTTTGGGTGCTCATATCGCCTATATTTTCATGTAAATATGACATAACAAATAAAAATTTATTAATTTTTGTTTGCTCTATCAAATTAAGGGCTGTTTTCACCGCGGCAGTATGACTACTACTGTACTTCACATCTCCATTATTTTTATACACATAAACTATTCCATCTTCACACCCTGTATCATCTGCATCCTCACATGCAAAAAATAGTGCTACTAATGGATTGGAAGTAATATCTAAAACTCTTGTCGGAATTCCATGATGTTGTAGATCAACAAACGTTTCAAACAAAGTAAAATTGTCAAAAATACCTGAATACCCTATTTCATGAAGAAGCTTTTCATAATATTTTTCTGATCCCTCTAATACCAACTTCTTATTTCTATAAAGACTTGGAATTCTATTGGTATACTCCTTCGTTTCCCCTCTAAAGTAATATACTCCGTTTCTAAATTTTTCATGGACAGATGTTACAAATTCAGCTATTGATTTTACTTTTATCTCTAGAGTTTGTCTATGTACTAATCGTTGTTTACATTTAAACTTTATCATTATTTTCCCCCTTACTTCTTCCATTTACTCCAATCAACTCATATTTATATTATACCTTATCACCCTTGTCATTTGTCACATTGATAACTACTTTGTGTTTCATAGGCTTACTCCTTTCTATAAGGCTTTCTCCCTTACACATCACAGGCAAAGAAAAAGGACGAGTTTTTAACCCCGCCCTAAACTTTTTTAGAAATTATTTTTTATTATCTCTTTTGCCTTGTCTAAATGTTTCTTGACTGCTGCCGATGAGATGTTCATTAAATCTGCGATTTCTGATTGCTTATATCCCTCTACATACATCAAATTAATTACTAATCTTTGTTTCTCTGTTAATAAGGAAAGAACCTCTTCCATACGTTCTGACCATTCAAACTTTTCATCTGATTCTTTATCTGCTATAGAAGCAATCATCATTTTATCCGGCTCAATAGTCCCGTCAGCATCAAAATCAAGTGATAAATTATAGTTTCTTGGAAAAGCATCATTAACTGCATCTTCTATGATGTACTTGTTAGGCTCATATCCATGTCTTTCTGTAAAGTCGCTGACAAATTTCTGTTTCCACTTTTCTATCTCAACTTTTTCTTCCTTTGTTCTTTCTGGTCGAGCATTCTTAAGGTTGTAATAAACCTCACTATCATCCAGAGAATGTAGCATTTTAATATCCAACTCTGTTACTCCATCTTCTCCTGGTTTGATAATGACTGTCTTTTCAACATACTCTCCATCTTTTGTTAACTCAGTTGTTGTGTACTTGTAGACCCCGCGGTCCTTTTGATTTGTTTTATGAATACTCATTAGAAATCCCTGTCCTTTCTGCTGATTGCAGTCAGGGCAAGGGATACAAAGAGAGCCGATACCATATGAAGTACCGACTCTTAGTCCCAAATTTAGCCATAGGAAAATAGAGGTACTTCACATAGCACCTCACAGATAAAATCCATGAGTGCTTTATGATGTATCCCATTGCCCTATAGCTAATCAGGCTTTGTGATAATTTAGTTTTGTATTATTTAATACTCTTAAATCTTATCAAACCAGTGATTTCTGTCCGTTGAAGCTTCTTCAACATAAAAAAAGTCTAATTCCCCTATATCAAGGAGAATTAGACTTTTAAAACTTAGCAATTTCTCATTTTAAATGTTGAACATACTTCAACAAAAATATTTTATTTTTTCTTGTATATTAATTTTTTGTAATAAAATAGGGCTGAAAATAATTGCAGCCCTTTAAATCATCTATATTTTTGGTTGTTTTATTAGGTATTCAAGTTTCTGATTAACCAACTCGTCATAGACATCAGAATAATCTGTTGCCCATTTAAGATGAATCATCATATCATAGGTATTGTTCTCAATACCTTTATTTCCAGGTAAATCTAAGTCCAAAGTAATCTCCGCTAACTTCAACATTTTTTTACTAACTCTAGAAGGGATATGTATCCCAAGACAAGCAGATACAACGTTAAGTTTAGTCAAATTATTGCCTTTTCTCATATTACTAATGGTTCCTTTATCTAGTCCAGTTGTATCTTCTAGAAGTCTAAATGAATAATTGCAGATACTTTTACTCATTAGTTTTTTTAACGCTTCTCCAAACTCAAGATTATTAATTGCCTTCAACATTTCTAAAGACATTTGATTTACCAGTCCATATTGGGATAATAAGTCTTCAGATATATGATCATAATAGTTAAATGTTTTATTTGCTAAAGCTGATGGCAAAGATACATATTTAAGGTTCCCATTATTGTCCGTTATAAATTGTAAGAAACATTCTTCTTCATTATTTTTAGCATAATCTGTTAGAGAAAGACCACCTGATGGTTTCTTTTCCACATAGTCATCTGTATTTAAACACAAATGATTCTCTACATAGGCAAAAGCATCACTCTCGATAATAGATGCAACAGCATCACTTTCCTTATACCATGAACTTAGCTGTGCCGTCGCTATATTAGTAACTACTTTTTTATCTTTTAAGTCTTCTTTAGTTAGAACAACGTCAATTTGCTTATAATCTTTACTTTTATAATTTTCTTTTAATGCTTCTTCATAATCTAGTTCTATAAATTGGTCGTTCCCATTATTTAAAAGAAAATGTCTTAAATATCCATCTATATACATGAATAGACGATTATTAGAATAGCTTTCTCCATATGACTCCTCGAAGAATTTCTTAGATTTCTCTTTATCGCAACTTCCTTTTAACTCATCAAATGTTCCATATTCAGAAATAGTATTCTCAGTAACTTCTTTCTTAAACAGATATCTTAAAAGTTCTTCAGAACACCCTAAATTTTTAACAACTCTTTTTATTTTATTATTTTCGAGCTTGCTAAGCATTTCATTGATATAATCATTAAAAGTTTTATTTGGATTCAGCTTAATATTTCCAGATTGAATATCATAAAGTAATATTCTTGCGAGCTTTTGCTTATCCTGTGGGAGCATTGAAAATGAACTATGAAGTTCTTTTCTTAACTTTTCGACTTCTTCTCTTGAAACATCCTCAGCTAATAACTTTATATATTTTTCGAATCTAGAATTCATGTAATCTTTATCAATTTTTTCACTGTCGTGTTCTATAATTCTAGTATCAATATCAAAAGGAACATCATCTTTGCCAAAACCTCCACCACTCTTAGGCAATTCATTATATCTAGATAAAAGTTTCAAATAATCTTCTTCTGAAAAGATTATAACAATAGTAGAACCCTCGTTTTCATATTCCTTAATTCTCCACTCAAATCCCTGAATTAAAGCAGCATCCAAATGTTTTGAGAATTTATTAAACTCCTTCGCAAATTTTGCCTTTACACTGTTTTCTCCAGGTAGTTTTTCAAAATTTTCAATTCCAGCATTTTCAAATATGCCCCTCATATCCTCAAAGCTATTATTCATATTTCTAATATTACCAGGTAATTTATCAACAAATAATCCTAGTGGGATATCTCCAGAATAGGCTTTAACAGCTTCTTTTAGATTTTTCTCCATTGTATTAGGTCTTCTATACCATTTTATAATTCCAAATGGTTTTTCTTTTTTGTTGTAAATCCTATTAGTCCTTGAAATAGCTTGAATTAAATTTTCATATTGAAGCATTTTATCAAGATATAATGTATTAACTCTCTTAGAATCAAATCCTGTCAACATTTGATTTACAACAATTAAAATATCAATGTGCTCATCTCTATTGATATTTTCGTATGGCTCCTTATGAGAAAGTCTCCTACTAACATCTTTTCTAAATTTATCATAAGTTGGAATTGTAAATGACATATCATATTTTGTATTATAATCTTCCAGCATTTCTACAATGCCGTCCTCTTTATCCAAAGATGTTTGTCCTTCATTATCAATACTAGGATCAAACATGGCCGTAATATTAAGCTCTGGCATTTCTATTTTCATAAGCCTATAATAGGCTACTGCTTCAGGAATACTGGAAGTTGCAAAAATAGCATGAAACTTATTATTGTTACTATATAAAGGCCACTTACTCTTTATATCATTAATTACACCCTGTCTGTATTCTTCAGTTTCATATTGTTCATTTGGCACATAATCTTCTATGCCCTTGACACACTTATTATTTATTAATTCTTCACACATTCCTACTTTAGAAGAATCCATAAATTTCATAAATACTTTCTTTTTCTTTTCATCAGACATAGCTTCAGTAATGGACTCCGCTTTTGCCTGATGTAAAGCAACACTTTGTCTTATATCTGAATCAGGATAAACTTTAACCATATATGGATCAAATCCCAACACATTTCCGTCTCTAATACCATCAGATAAAGTGTATCTATGAATTTCATCTCCAAAAATTGTTGGCGTAGTACTATCTTTCTTTATATTAACTTCTTGAATAGGTGTTCCAGTAAATCCAAATATAAGTGCATTTCTAAAAGTTTTCTTTATTGTTGTTAGCATCTCTCCAAATGTAGATCTGTGGCACTCATCTACAATAATGACTAATCTCTTTTTAGCAATATACTTAATATCATCGACTTTTAATGCATTTGTGTCCTCGCTAATATTGGATAATTTTTGAATTGATGTAACTATAAGTGTATTATCATAGTCATCACTTTTCAGCTTGCTAATTAATACATTTGTATTTTCTGTAGCTTGCACCGATTCATCATCACTCTTAAAAGCTCTATATTCATTTAAAGATTGAGTAGCAAGTTCTTTTCTATCTACAAGAAAGACAACTTTATCAGCATCATTTGAAGATGCAATAAGCTGTGCAGACTTAAAACTAGTCATAGTTTTCCCAGATCCAGTTGTATGCCATATATGTCCACCTAATTGTTTTCCATCAAACCACGTGTTTTTAGCCACTTTCTCGGCTATACCATTTGCAGCATAATATTGATAGGATCTCATAACTTTTAAAATACCGTCACTACTATCCGCAACAGTATAAAAACCTATTAACTGATGAGCCATAGGAATATTTAGTAAGTTAGCTATTACATCTGACCAATGATTTATTGGTTCATTATTAAAGTCTGCCCAATGAAAATAAAAATCTTGATTGAACTTTGTTTCCCCAGGGTTCGCAAAATACACTGTCTCTTCAGGCTGCATTGCTACAAATATTTGAACTAGAGAGAATAAACCCTTGAAAATACCTTCATAAGAATATTTTTCAATTTGGTTATACGCCTGACTAACCTCTATCCCACTTCTTTTAAGTTCCAAATGTATGACGGGCATACCGTTAATAAGAAGCATTAAATCTCCTCTTCTATCGTTTAAGATCGAAGATTTCGCTTTAAATTTGGGTTGGCAAGCAATTTGATATCTACTCTCGCCAAAGGCAATCTCCTGCCTATCATAAATTTTTAAGCTGACCTCTTTACCAAAGTGTAACTCATCATCCGGATTATCCCTTTTTATTGCAACACTCTTCCCATTAATAAAACCGTTAAGTTTCATCGGACTTTGAAGAGAAATAATCTGCTCCAAAATTTGATCCATTTCTGTTCTGGTTAAAGGTACACCATTTAACTTATCTATTTGCTGATTATTCATAAATAAAATTTTAGCCCAGTTTTGTATAAGTTTTTCTTCTGTAGGGTAATAAATAACTTCTTCTTCCCAGCCATATTTTATTAAGCTTTCAATAACTGCTTTTTCAAATTCATCTTCTGTCTTAAATAGCACTTTCCTCACCTCCTATACAAACATTTTATCCAATAGTGATGACTTGATATTTTTTAATTTTTCCAACTTTTCCCTGTTTAGCTCTATGAGTTTATCAATTTTAGAAAAATACTCCCCTATTGCTTTTTGTTCCTGATAATCACGAGATACATAAACCTCCAACTCTTTAAAATCAGGATATTTTAAATTCCAGTTATCTGAAGTAATCCCTTTGGAATAAATTTGAAACATGTGTATAATATCAGTTCTCTTAAATAGGTATGAGAAACATTTAGAGTCAATTCCTTCATTGGGATTAAGAACAGTATATGCAGGACTTACTATTCCTTCAAAAGGTGAATAACCACTTGCCCCTTGCCACATTCTCATAGAATTGTAAGCAATATCACCGATATATACTTTTTTATATTTGGTCTTATTATCATTTGAATTGTTTTTCCTATTCAATTCAGAAAACTTTTTAATCCCCTGATTGATCGTAACTGACAAAAGTTCTCCATCTGGAAAGCTCTCTGTTCTTTCCGAAAAACAATCTCCTAACTTTTTCTTTTCCCAATCTCCACTAAACCCATCAAATCTTATTTCAGGAGTAGTTTCTCCTTCTTTAGGGAATAGTTTATACATCATTGATTTTTTTAAATCGAGTAGCTTTTCATACTTACACTGATGAAGAGTGATAAGGTTATCGAGTTTGAAAAAGTATTTACCTATTACACTTTGCTCTTCCTTATTCGGGATATTGAAAGTCAAATTTTCTAGTACAGATTGACTTATATTTTTATTAGCACTATTTGTTGCCTGTGACATTATTTGATTACGAACTTGTATAGTCGCAAAAATAAATTTCTTAAAATCATTATTTAAACCATATTCATCTCTAAAACGAATTAAAAATCCTGAATATGTTGTATTCTCAAGATTATCTGAAATTAATGCTGCTTCCCCAACACCTTCAAGCTTTACAGAAGAACGAACAAATAGCACATCTCCTTTCTGTAGAGAATAATCTTTAAGATGTTTTTCAGAAGCTTCTGCAAAATCTAAATTATTACTATCTACAACGTTATTTCCAAATACATTTTGTAAATTTACAAATGGATAGCCATGTCCCATTGCTTCTTTAGAAAAGTTCATCCCATTCTTTAAAGTTCCTAATTCTCCCAACTTACGCTGTTCCCAAGTTTCAGTAAAACCTTCAAACCTCATTTCTGGTACATTTTTATTATTTTTCATTTTGTACCTCCAATAATTTTTGAAGTTCCCTTATTCCGGCTAAGTCTTTTTTACTACCTTTTAATTTATTTGACATAGTAATGAAATCTTCTTGAGCGCTGTTTAGATCTTCTTCTATTTCAACAAAGGTTTTAGCATACTTTTTATGCAAAACTCTTATCTTTCCTTCAAGATCAACTAATACGTTTTGTCCCAATTCATATATTCCTGATACTAGTGGTGCTATCCATTTCTTATAAAGCAAATCTAAAGATCTTTCTTCATCTAAATTTTCAATAACATCTTTTGTTTTTAGATGCAGTTTTTCTCTTTTATTTTTTAAATCAGCTTTTAATGTAGACTCTTCTTCAATAAAATACACAACTTTTTGAAGTTTACTTTCTAGCGAATCGTCCTCAAATTTAAAGTTCTGTTGAATTTGCGCTATTCTTTTATTGATTACTGTATTTGTGTATTTGCCACTTGCCCCTTTTTCCATCAAATTCCATTCAATATCATTATTTTCTTTAACATATTTTTCTTTTTCTGTTTTTGTAGACAATTCAAGATAGCCCTTTAATATCTTAATTTCTTTGGTTTCTACCTCATCACAGGTTTCCTTCATATATTTTTTAACTTCAGCATTTACAAAAGCACTATTGTCCTCTTTTATATAATCCGCGTCTTTTTCCTCTTCTTCTAGTGAATCTAGTATTTCCTCATATTCAGAAGCTATTTCAGTAAGCCTGTTTTCTATTGACTTGATTTCTTCAACTTCATCTTTTAATAAATTTTCCTGAACTAATTCAAAAGGTAGTATCCTACCTCTCCAGCCTTCTTGAACTTCAGGAACTTCTTCATCATCTTCCTTTTTCTTTTTGACTACCATATTGGGGTCGACTAAATTGATGACTTCAAATCCCTCATCAAGAATCATTTCAAGATCGGCTTCAGTACCATTCCAGGTATCAGCAAAAATCTGATACGCTTTATACTTATCTATTAGTTCTACGCTATCTAATCTTTTGAAAATGTCTCTTATAATTTTTTCTCTTTCTTTGGCAATTTCAACGTCTAAAATACCATCAATCAAATCTTCTTTGAGTGTTTCCTTAAACCCACTAAAGGCATTTCTATAGCTTTTAATGTATTTTTTTGATGATTCGTGTTCTTGAATTATTTGAGACAGATTTTCAATATTTAAATTGAAGTATTCTCCATCATTTGAGCTAAAAATTTCATCTTTTACCCCTTTCAGTTCATCCCAATAACCATTTAATTCCATGAGTTCGGAATTTGGAATGCCACCAAACATAGTTGCATATAAATCATACTTTTCTGCTGGTTCAGATGAATCAACATAACGAGGGATGTTAAGATTATATTCATTTTTCCTTATTTCATCTATCGATACTACTTTAGAATATTTTTCTATACTTACCCTTTCCCTTATTGTATCTGTAATTTTTCTAATATCTGAGTCTCTTAGCTTATTACTTTTTCCTGATTTTTCAAACCCTTTTGATGCATCAATAATTAATACATCATTGTTTGCTTTATTGTGCTTTAAAACCATAATAATTGTTGGAATTCCAGTTCCAAAAAATACATTTGCTGGTAGACCAATAATAGTATCAATCTTATTTTTTTCTATTAGATTCTTTCTTATTTCACCTTCAACATTTCCTCTGAATAACACACCATGAGGTAAAACAATAGTCATAATCCCGTCTTGCTTTAAATGGTATAAATCATGGAGTAAGAAAGCATAGTCCGCCTTTCCCCTCGGTGCCAATCCGTAAGACTTATATCTTGGATCGTTCTCCTTATTTTTAGGAGTCCATTTTTGTGAATAAGGTGGATTTGAAACAACAGCATCCACCTTAACTAATGTATAAGTACTATCTTTTCTATCATCTTCAAAAAATGGCCAATCATCTTCTAAAGTATCACCATTTCTAACGTTGATATTAGCAGGCTTAATATCTCTCATTACCAAATTCATACGAGTTAGGTTGAATGTATTTTCTTTTAATTCTTGTGCATAGTAGTCTATCTTATTATCACTATCTAAATATCTGTTCATTGCTTTTCCAATATTTATGAGTAACGAACCGCTTCCGGATGTTGGATCATAAATTTGAATTTTATCTCTATCTTTTAGCTCCTGTGCAATTATTTCAGACATCAATACAGATACCTCATGTGGAGTGTAAAATTCTCCCGCTTTTTTTCCAGCATTAGCAGCAAACATAGAAATTAAATATTCGTATACAAAGCCCAATACATCATAGTCTTGACTTCCATCCATAGGAATCCTTTTAATTAAATTTAATAATGATCTCGCAGCTTTGGTTTGTTTTGCAGCACTTTCTCCTAATTTAGAAAGTCCACTACTTAAAGTCTTGAAAATATTTTCAAACACTTTTTTATATGCATTATCTATATTTCTATCAAAAGCAGATAAGGCATCTCTTACATTTGCAATTTCAAAATCTCCACCTTTTGATAGCCAAGTTGAATATAAATTTTCATAAGCAATAAAATAACCTAAATTGTTTCTTACATATTCTGCGTACTGTTCATCCTCTTCATTTATTTTTTCTATATCTTCTTGAGATAAACCTTGATTATTAAAAAATCTCAATTCTTTATCCGATAAATACTTATAGAAAATAAATCCTAAAATAAAATCTTTATACTCACTTGCTTCTATTTTTGAACGCATCTGATTTGCCGACTCCCAAATAGTAGATGCTAATTGTTGTTTATCCATATTTATAGTTCCTCCATTAATATTCATTTATATCAATTCCATTTTCTAATAGCCTTTCAAACCTCTCGTTAGAAATAACTATTGCCATTGGTTTACCATTTTTATTTATGAATCCAACATCATCATCTGATACAAGGCCTCTCAGTATTTTCGATGATTGTCCTCTATTAAATTCAGCAATATTAAAATGCTTCATCGGTTTCTTTACATTTTTCTTTTTAGGCACGCTAACACCTCCATTTAGACAACATTATCCACCATTATTTTACTACATTTTAATTATAATTACAATATTAAAAAGCATTTAAAAAGTAATTACTTTTGAAATGCTTTTTAACCAGACTTTCAATATAATTATTTACACATTTTTACAAGCCTCATAATAACAATCCAACCCACAATACCTCCTCTTTCCCATTCATACACTTTGAAGGTCTCACCACAGTTTTGGCAAACAACTTCAATTTTAGTTGTCTTTTTCACTTTATCTCGATTAAGATTCCACCATTGAATTTCGCATTCCTTACAACAAAATTTCCTGACCATTCTCTTTGGTACTAGTTCTAATGGTTTACCACTAGCCACATTTCTCATCAGACTACCTCCCTTGCTTAAATACATCACTCTAAAGGTTTCATAAGTCAAGCGTTTTATTGGCATTGACACCCTCTCATTAAAAACCCTTTAAATAAAAAAAGACACCCTTGGCATAGGTGTTTGATGTGAACCCCAAAAGTTAGAGTAAAATCTAACATTTTTGGGGTTCACTCAGTTTCAAAGTGAAAATATGGAGTTCAATTATCCCCCGTACCACAAAGCTGTGGACGTATCTTAAAACGTGTATTTTAAACGGTTTTGCAGTTTTTTAGGTTTAAGGAATTGTATCCATTTGACTAGAATCATATCTAGTTTCATACTGTCTTGGATACAATGACACTGTAACTTTCACACTCCGACACTGTAGCTGTACTCTGAAACTTTAACTTTTGGGCATGAAAAAAGACACCAATCTCTGGTGCCTTGTAGTTTATTTATTGAGTTCTAAATATTTATCATTTGCTATAAGTAACTTTTGATAATACTCATCATAGCTCTTGCTAAACTTTCTTATCAGCGGAATAGCTATTTCATAGTATTTATTATCTTCCATATATTTTTGCAGTTTATCTTGAATGTTTTTCATTGGGATATTTTGATATTCATCACTATTTTTATAATCTTGATATAAAGCTACCATATCCTTATTTTCTTCTATCCATTTCTCAGAATTCTCTATAGCCTTAATTTTTGATTCATTAACTTCTTTTAAAGTCTTCATATCATAAGTAGAGCTATCTTCTTCTATATACTCTTGCTCTTCTTTACTCAGTGTAAATGAAGGCAAACTATCTTAATATGCTACAAACTCCTTATATGCAACTTTCCCCTCTTTATACAGTGTTTCATTAAAAAATGGTTGATAAGTAGAAAATATTAGCTGTCCAAAATATCCAGGAAATGCATTTTCTAGTTTTTCGTAAATGCTTTCTTCTGTTTCTATCAAAGCTATTTTACTCTCAATTATATTCTGATTTTCTTTCTTAACTATCAGTTCAATAACTTCTTTTCTCTTTTGTTCAATTTCTAACTGATGCTCTTTTCTTCTAAGAATAGAAGATAGTGAGCTACCATTGGATGATAAACATTCTTCAATCTCAGATATACTCAAACCAACTTTTCTAAACAAAGATATTTTATTTAGAATTTCTAAATCTTTATCACTTAATCTCGATAGCCATTTTCTGATTTTAAAGGCTTAATCAAACCTTTATCTTCATAATACTCGATTGCTTTTCTAGTTAAACCGGTTTTTTCTTGGATTTCATTTCTAAGCATGGTCTAACACCTCCTTGATTAAAGGATACTCCAGTCCCTAACGGACAGGTCAAGGCTTATATTAATATTTTTCTCCTCAATACGGTACAGTATCTTTCCTTCTGCAAAAATCCACGTATCTGGGTGGGTGCAAGTGGGTGCATTTTTTCTTGTTATCCATCCCCTAGTGTCAACTCTATTCTGTGGATATGTTCCCGCTTACTGCTTTTTCCTCATAAAAAACTAAGCTTTCTCAATCCTATCGACATCTTTTAACGATAGCTTTTAATTAAGCCTTATTTTTCTACACTTTATTTACTTAGTGGGTGCAACTCTTGACATCAATACAACGCACTCAACATGCACTGTCTGTGGAAACATATCTACTGGTTGAACATCGCCTACTTTATAACCAAAACTTTGCATTATATTTATATCACGAGCTAAGGTTGCAGGATTGCAACTTACATAAACTATTTTTTTTATGTTCATATCGTTTAGGCTACGCAAAAAACTCTCATCACACCCTTTTCTAGGTGGATCTACAATTACTACATCTGTTTTTTCTTTGTTTTTTATTAAATCTTTAATAACATTTTCTGATTTTCCTAATAAAAATTGTACGTTGTCAATATTATTATTCTTTGCATTTTCTTTGGCATTATTGATAGCTGCATCTACTACTTCTATCCCATAAACTTTTTTTGATTTTTTGGCAACAGATAAACTTATTGTCCCTATACCACAGTAAGCATCAATTACAGTATCATCTCTCTTTACATCAGCTAGTTTTATCGCTGTATCGTATAGCAATTCTGTCTGTATAGGATTTACTTGATAAAAAGATTTTAATGAAATATTAAATTTTAAATCTCCCAAATAATCAGATATAAATTCATTTCCATATAAAACTTCCGTATACTCTCCAAATATAACGTTAGTCTTTTTATCATTAATATTAAGAATAATACTCTTAATTCTATTATCTAAACTAACAATTTCATCAACAAACTCTTTTAATCCTACAAATTTTTCTTTCGCAATAATTCCAATCATAATTTCCGTCTTATTACGATTTGTTCTTAGCATTATATGTCTCAAAGCTCCTTGATGATTATTTTCATCATATACAGATAAATTAAAACTCTTTATTATTTCTCTAATATCATTAATTAAAACATTATGCTCATCATACTGAATTTTGCAATTATAACTATTAATAACGGTGTGTGTACGTGGTTTATAATATCCCATTTTTATTTCATTATTTATTTTTTGAACAGGAACTACCGATTTATTTCTATAATTGTAAGGATTTTGCATTCCCAAAGTTTCTAAAACATTAACTTGACCTTTTCCTACAATTTTATCCAAAATATTTTTAACTTTATTAGTTTTAAATTTTAATTGTTCTTCATAAGATAAATGTAATAGATTTGCTCCCGATGTTTTTTCAACAACGTCTACTCTATTAGGAGATTTTTTTATTATATTTATTAATTTTGCATACCCCAAATTTTTCTTTAATTTGGTAACTTTAATTTCTACTTCTTCGCCAACTACGACATCTTCTACAAACAATGGAAAATTGTTAATTTTTACAACACCTAAGCCATCGTGTGTATAGTCTGTAACAATACCTACGAAATTATCATTTTTTTGCATAATATTCTCCTATATTTCTCTTTCAATAATAATTAATTTTACCATAAATTTGAAAAATAAGAAATATTAAGAAATTTTTGAACTTTTATTTTAATTTAATATAATATACTAATATAAAATTATATAGATATTCACTTCTACAACTACAAATATTTGATAAGTTTAATAAAATACAAACTAAAATTATTAAGATAAATACAATAACGTTTTCTTAAATTTTTTCTAAAAAATTAAGTTTTTTCTATTGCTTTTTATTATAAATATGTTATAATAATCAATGAAGTAAGTAATTACTTCAAATGTTCTTTTATTATAAGTATCCCTAGCTTATAATAAAGACTTTTCATATTTACTCCCTTATTTCTACCTTACACTTTTGTAGGGTAGGTTTTTTTTATATAAAGATACATTAAATCAATATACATTTTAAAAAGACAATAAGATAATAGTTAATTATCAAAAAATTAAATTTTAACTTTATTACATAGATATTATCCAAAAAATAGCGACAAGTATATACTTGTCGCTATTTTTTTTATTAATTATTACTAACTACAGTTTTTTTAGCTTTAAATAAATTTTTTCTTTTAGTGATCAATAATACAACAAAAAATATTAACCCTATTATAAATGCTTGCATACCTGATATAGAAACATCAAAATATACAGCAAGAAAATAACCTACTAAACTATCTATCGTTCCTATTATAATACTAAGTATTAACATATTTCCTAGTTTATCAGTCAATAATCTTGCGGTCAAAGCTGGTCCTACCATAAAAGCTATTACTACAATTACACCAACCGCTTGAAATGCTCCAAAGCTAGTAACTGATACTAATGACATTAATAGATAATTCATAAATGTTATAGAAATACCAATAACTTTTGCATATTCACTATCAAATGTACTAACTTTAAATTCTTTGTAAAACAAACTTATAATAGTTAGATTTATAATAAATATTATTGATAGTATAACCAATGCTTTAGGTCCAAAATCATAATTAACTGTCTCAAACCTTTCGAATGGAACAAATGTTATATCACCAAAAATTATATGTTCAACATCTAAATGGACATTTTTTGCAAATTTCGCTATTAAAATTACTGCAGTTGCAAATAGAAAAGGAAATACAATTCCTATGGCGGAACCTTTATTCACCAGCTTTGTGCTATACAAAAGTTCTGTAAGCCACACAGTAAGTAGTCCTGTTAATATAGCGAAGATAACGACTATTGGCGAACTAATATTACCATCACTAGCAAAAAATCCTAAAACAATACCTAGAAGCACAGTATGAGAAATTGCATCTGTCATCATACTCATTCCCCTTAACACCAAAAATGTTCCAGGCAAGGCACAACAAGCACATACCATTATTCCTACCAAAATAATTTCAATATTAGCTCCCATATTAACTCTCCCTCCTACTAGATAATTTATTCATATCTGTAATTATTTTCTGCTGCTCTTGTTTTCTATAAAGATATTTTCTAAGGATACCTCTTTTAGGAGAAAATACTAAACTAACTAACACAAAAAAACTTAATATCAAAACAATTACTGGTCCTGTCGGTAAATTCAAAGAACTAGAGCTTATTACAGTTCCAAGTAACCCAGAAATTCCTCCTACAAGTGATGATATAATAGTCATTTTTACCAAATTATCTGTCCACTGTCTAGCAGATACTGCAGGAACTATAATTAACGAACTCATCAAGATAACTCCAACCATTTCTAATCCAATAACAATACATATTACTGTTAAAAATGATAAAAGTAATTCATAAAATCTAACTCTATTTTTATATATTATCTTTGCATAAGTGTAATCAAATATTACTAACTTAAATTTATACCAATAACTTATAAGTACTATAAGAACTAATAATGATATACCACTAATTAAATAAATATCTTCTTTTAAAATAGCAGCAGCTTGTCCAAAAATAAATTTATTTAATCCTGCCTTATTAGCTCCGGGTAAAACCTTTATATACGTTAGTAATACTATACCTAAACCAAAAAACATCGATAAAACTAGGGCTAAAATATTATCTAACTTAATAGATGTTTTTTTCGCTGTGTAATTAATTAACATATTAGCTATTAACCCTGATCCTAAAGCTCCAAGAAGTAAAATTACTAATTCTTTTTCGCGAGTAATTATATATGCAAAGCATATCCCAGGTAATGCAGCGTGAGAAATTACATCACCTATTAAACTCTCTTTTTTTAGTACAGAAAAAACTCCTACTGCTCCGCACACTCCACCTAATAACGTCGCTCCTAAAGCAACTATTTGAAAAGTATAACTTTGTAATAAACTAGTCATTTTCTTACAACTCCCTCTGCTTAAAATAATTTAATTTTGGAGAGTATGTGTTACTTATATTATCATCGGTAAAAACATCTGTTACTTTTCCACTAGCTATAATATTTTTATTAATTAATACAACATTATCAAAATACTCTTCAATAGTTTGTAGGTCGTGGTGAACTATTACTATAGTTTTTCCCTCATTTACTAATTCACGTAGAATTGATACTATCATCTTTTCGCTGTGTGCATCAACCCCTTGAAATGGCTCATCTAATAAGTAGAGATCTGTTCCTTGAGCTAATGCTCTTGCAAGAAATACACGTTGTTTCTGACCACCTGATAAATTATTAATTTGACGATTAGAAAATTCTTCAAGGTCAACTTTTTGTATTGCTTTTTCTGCTATTTCTTTATCTTTTTTTGTTGGACGTTTGAATAATCCCAAATTTTGATAACGTCCCATCAATACTACATCAAAAACTGTCGCAGGAAAATCCCAATCTATACTAGACGTCTGAGGCACATAACTCAATAAATTGTTAGTATTAGAAGTTATACTAATTTCTCCAGTAAGTGGTTGTATAAGCCCTAATATAGTTTTAAATAATGTTGATTTTCCGGCACCATTAGGGCCTACTATTGCGGTTAATTTTCCCTTTTCTATTTCTACATTTATATCCCAAATAACTGGCTCAACATCGTAAGCCACTGATAAATTCTTTATTTTTATTTTCTTATTTTCCATAACTTACTTTTTCCTTACATCATTTTTGTTTCCTTAAGGAAACTTTATATTTATTTTACTACAATTACATTATTTTGTAAATTAAAATTTTAAATAAAAAATGTTTATACACATTAAACACATAAGTTTAATTGTGTATAAACACTTTTTATATTTATATTTTAATACCACCATAATTTTTCGTGGCGACGCCCTATTTGTAATGCTAGATCTTTTTTGTTTTGATCTATACCATTAATATATAATTTACCACTAGTATACATATCTACCATTTCATTAGGTACGCTTGATATTACTATGTTACCATTATTAACATTTTCTATTTGAGTAAATTTAATAGAGTAGTCTCCTTCTGGCAAATAATCAAAATACCAACGTAGAGTATAGGTTTGAAGTGGCAATTCCCAGTATAGTTCTCTATATACAAATGTAGTTTCTCGAACTACATTATTAGTCTTCTTATCTATTATCTCTACCTTATATTTGGAATTGTTATTTTCGTCATAAGCTGATATATATCCTCGAACATAATTAAACGACATTGTCGCTTTAAATGTTTGCTCTACTTCTGTATCTTGATTAACTCTTACTATTCCATCACGCAAGTATTTGTCTGTAGCATAGACACTTATTCCATTAATTACTCGTGAGTCATAATCTAAATTCATTGAATAACTAGGACGTAAAAAACTATCTGATATTAGCTGAATACTAAATACTAAACCAAACGCTATGTAAAGTTTCTTTTTGTAATTATCGAACATAGTTTTATTATTTTCTTCTAAAAATATTATTATTCCTTTAGTAGATAAAATAAATATTATCGGCATCCATGCATAAACATACCTAGGCTTAGCCTCCCATATTAAATGAAACATAAATACCCCGAATATGATAATTTGGAACAAAAACATTGATGTAATATAGTTTTTACGACGTTTGTACATATAATATACTAACATAAAAATAATTACTGCATAGAGCATTTGTGATGTGTAGACAAAGATACTATTGTTACTACCGTAGAATAATTGCCATAAAAAGCTATCTCCTTCACGTAAAGCACGTGTTCCATTAGTGTAATTTATCGTACCATCGCTCCAATTTCCTCTAATTTTTAAAACAAATACAAGTAAGTTTAAAAATATTGGTCTGTGTATCAATCTATTAAAAAATAAACTTAAATCATCTGCCATCTTGTCTTGACTTAAATAAGTATATTGAAAATCCTGCCAGTTATAACTTCCTCCTTGAATACTCATACCCATCATTACCCAATGCATCATAGGAAATTTATAACCTTCATCAGTGAAAAATCCATAGTATGACCAAAGCATATCAAACATCTTTCCAAAAATAACAAATCCGAATAAAAAGGTTACAATCAATAAAATAATTTTTTTATACCATTTGAAAAATGCTAAATATACTAATAATGCTGGCAAAATAATAATAATATTTGAACGTAAATTCCAACCAAAAGCAATCAACAATGCAACAGCAATGATATGTTTACTTCTAAAAATAAAACTACCATCTGATGGTATTAAAACATACATTATTAGAGCTACCATAATAATCATTAATGTATCAGAATAATAAAATAAACTATACATTTGAAATGGTACATATAGTAACATAAGTAGCAACACTATTGTTTGTTTATTTTTATCCAATAACTTACCTGCTGTTTTATAAGTTAAAAACATTGTTGCGCTTGTTATTAAAAAGCAGAACAAGTGAAGCATAAAAACTTCTGATAAATTTAAAAAGTTAGCTATTCTATATATCCAATATAAAATTATAGTAGGCGTAATATTGTTTGGATAAACTAAAAAGTATCTTTCTCCTGAAAATTTTCCGTAATTTAACATATAATGAGCTTCATTTTCAATTTCTGCTCCATCAGAAAAATTAAGAGTATCCATAGTCAATATAATACCCTGAAAAATTATATAAGAAACTATAATATATAGATTATACTTTTTTAGTGTTAGTTCGTCGCTTGCTAAAATCTTTTTAACTAACTGTAACAACAGCATTAAAACTACTGGTATCCCTAGCAATAATACTATCGGGTTTAATATTCTCTCATACACAAAAGGAGCAACGGTAATCCAAATCAAAGCTAAAGCAAACAAACAAATAAAAGTATAAGCGAAAATATTATGTAAAATTTTCCTCATAAATTATACCTCTGACCCTACTAAAGATTTTACAAACAGTCTAGGAGACAATTGAACAAGAATTTTATGACTTATACTGTCAAGTTTGAAATAATATCTTTTGTTAGCTATAATATTAAAAATTTTATTTTTACTTTCACTAGATAAATCTTTGCTTGCTAATTCTGCATATAAATAGCCACATAATAAATAACAGGCTTCATTATAATATTTTGATTCAACAAAATCTTCTATTTTATTAATAGTCATCATCATTCTCATATAACTTGATTGTACTATAGCTTTATTATCATGCTTCTTCGAATAATTTTTCTTTGTATAACTAGTTTCTGTGCATAACTGAATTTTTTTTACTTTATCACATACTTTTATTTTAAAATATAGATTTTCTCCTACTAAAATATCTGCATTAAAACGTAAGTTATATATATTTAAAAATTGTTTTCTAAATATAAAGGAGCTTAACGTACTATCTAATTTGTTTTTGTACTCCATTATTTCTGCTGATAATAGTTCTATTCCGTTAGTTTTTGAATTTTTTTCAAAATATTCCTTCATAAACGATAGATTATCAGCATTAGCCAATACTACAACATCAGAATGAGTATGATTTATTGTGTAATACATAGCTTCCAAATAGTTTTCTTCTATTTTCTCTATATTTTCTTCTATAAAAACTATATATTCTCCTCTTGCATAATCGATACCTATATTTTTCGCTGCTGATTTTGATCCTAATTGTTTTTTAATATAATTAATATTTCCATAGTTTTTGTAACTATCAAAAACTTTTTCCATAACATCTGTTGACAAATCATCTATTATAATAATTTCAAAATCCTTAAACGTCTGTGCAAATAAATTATTGATATTTTCTATTAAATTATCCACTTTTCTATAAGAATTTAGAATAACTGATACTTTATAATTTATATTAGAAGTCTTTATATTTTTAATCAAAATTTCATCGCTAATAAGAACTGTGTCTACAAAAACGTCTTTTGTTTCATTCAAATCTTTCGTCATATTCATACCTCTACAAGACTTTAATTACTTTATTATATCATAGTATATTATTTATTAAAACTTTTCTAATAACAAAAATAAAAAGTATAAGACAAGACGTCCTATACTCTTATATTAAAAATATATTTAATTTATCTTATATTAGAAAGCTTTTATTTAGAACTAAGATTGTTGAATTCTTCTTCTGTCATGTAGCTTGATATTGCACCTGTTTTTGTAGTAGTTAATGTCGCATAATTAGTAGCAAAGTTGGCTAAATAATTAAGTTTTTCTTGATTTATATCACCTATATTTTCAAGTTCTAATAATTTTGATAAGAATGATCCTGCAAAAGCATCACCTGCTCCAGTAGTATCTATAACATTTACTATTGGCACAGCTGTCTTAACTGAAAGATTATTACTATAAACTTCTGAACCTTTTTCTCCTTTTGTATATAAAACATATTTTATATGACTGAAATCTTTATGTAATGCTTCTTTTATATCTGTAGTTCCCGTTAAAAATTCTAATTCGTTATCAGCAACTTTAATAATATCAACATAAGGTAAAAATTCTTTTATAGTTTCTAAGTATAATTTATCATTATTCCATAAATTAAATCTTAAATTAACATCAAAGCTAACTAAAATTCCTCTTTTCTTAGCTTCTTTCAATAACAATAAGTGACTATCTTTTGATTCTTCTTGAATAGATATACTAGCAAAATGTACCGCTTCTATTTCTTGAAAATCTACTTCTTTTACATCATTCTCACTAATTCTTAAAGCAGATGAACCTTTAAAATAAAAACTAAAAGTTCTATCTCCTGTATCATCTAATGCTACAAATGCCAGTGGTGTAAATGTATCATTTTTTCTAGATACATATTTTGTATCTACACCTTCTTTTTCTAAAACATTCTCTAAAAAATCTCCAAATCCATCATTCCCCAAAGATGTTAGTAGATAGCTTTTTTGTCCTAGCTTAGAAGCAACACATGCTACATTAGCAACAGATCCTCCAGCTTCTTTTTTAAAAGCAGATACTTTGTCTATTTTTCCATTTTCTGCACCAATAAAGTCTATTAACATTTCTCCTATGCATAAAACTGCCATATATTTTCTCCTATTATTTTATATTTATAGAATTTAATTTATATGCTTCAAATTTATCTGAGTTTATATTTGTAATATGATTTTTAGGATAATATCTTGAAGAGAATGATAGTTCACCGTCGTTAATAAATATCTCAAATGATGAATTATCAAATATTATTTCTATACTTCTTAAATCTAATGACAATGATCTATTATCACGACCGTAGCCACTTTCGTTAAGATTAATATTTAGTTCTCCATCCTCATAAGCTATATCCAAACTATCAATAGTAATTTTAAAATTATTCCCTGTATCTTGTTTGAAATACCAACTTCCTAAATCAAAACTAGGACTTTCTATTCTATCTCCAAACAATTTTTTTACAGATTTGTGTATTGATTGGTATAATTTACCATTTTTAAAATTTAAAACACGTGGAATAGTTAAGCAGTTTTGGTAACCAAATTGTGATGTTGGATTAGTGTAACTACTATCAGGCACATACATCCACGCATACATTATTCTATTTCCATCTTCATCTATAAATGTTTGTGAAGCATAAAAATCATGTCCATAATCTAAAATTTTGAAATTATCTATTTTTTCAATATTTTCTATACCTTCACTAATTGTAGAATACCCTATTTGATAAACATTTTTGTTATCTGGATACATATTAGCAATACCTTGGGGTGAATATAATAATAATTCTTCTCCATCTACTTCTATATAATCAGGACATTCCCACATATATCCTAAATTTTTCGTAGGATATATAGTCTTATAGTACTCCATATTTTTATATACTAATAAACAACCAAAATCATTACTATCCCTTGCCCCTAATATTAAATATTTGTTATTATCTTTTTCAAAAACCTTAGGATCTCTAACGTGATTTGACATATTAGGATAATCATCTGTACTTAAAAGTAATTCTTTTTCCGAAAATGTCTCAAAATCTTTTGTTTCTAATTTAATAGTATTATGACCACGTCCATTGTGAACGTAGTCATAATTACCTTTATGTTTAACATTTCCTGTATAATAAAGTACTACTTTATCTCCTTCGATATTCGCACTTCCTGAGTATACTCCCGATTTATCAAATTCTCTATCAGGTTTTAGAAATACTCCTTTATCATCATAATTGATCAAATCTTTACTAGTATAATAATACCATAATTTCAAACCACCTTCTACTTCGTAAGAATATTGATGAAATATATGATACGTTCCTCCAAAATATACTAGCCCATTAGGATCATTCAGCCATCCCTTAGTAGGTTCTAAGTGTAAGCTTTGTTCCCAAATGTTATTTTGCATCAACTAACTCCTTTTTCGTTTTAAAGAAATATGCTGTTACTAAAAATGCAACAGTGAATGATATTATAAGTCCTATTAAAAATGCTGTCCATTGTGAAGGTCTAATTGATAAAAATCCTGGTAATCCTGCAGCACCTAAAGCTACTGCTAATACTTTGTTAAATCCTAACCAAGCACTTCCTATTGCACTACCTGCGATAGCTCCGTAGAATGGATATCTTAAACGCAAGTTTACCCCGAACATAGCAGGCTCTGTAATTCCTAGTGCTGCAGAAATTCCTGATGCAGAAGCAAGTGATTTTATTTTAACATCTTTAATAAAGAACATTACCGCAAATACCGCTCCTGCCTGAGCAATATTATTCATAGACGCTATCGGGAAGATAAATGATCCTCCTGTCCCATTTGATACCGCATCAGCTATTAAAGTAGTTTCTATAGCTATAAATGAATGATGCATACCAGTAATAACTATAGGTGCGTAGAACAGTCCGAATATTCCTGCTCCTACAAATCCTAAACTGTAATATAACCAAGATAATCCATCTGCTAATAAATTACCTGCTTGACGTAATAATGGTCCAGTAACCGCAAATGTTAAGAAACCTGTAATAAATAATGACAATAACGGTGTTGTTAAGTTATCTAAATAAATTGGTGTTACACGTCTTAAATATTTTTCTATAGTCGCTAGAACAAAACTCATAACAATAATAGGTAATACTGTACCTTGATATCCAATTTGCTCAATTGCTAATCCAAAAATATTCCAAACTGGAATTTCACCTGCTGCGCGAGCTGCAACTTCATTATATGCATTAACTAATTGAGGATGCACCATAATCATACCTAACGCAGCTCCTAGATAAGGGTTACCTCCAAATCTTTTAGTTGCTGAAAATCCAATTAATACCGGTAAGAAAACGAAAGGGGCATTAGCTAATAAATTAACTAAATCTGCCAATGATGCAATATTAGGATAAATTTCTAATAAAGTTTTTCCCTCTGCAAAAATATCTTTTGCTGTTAGAAGGTTATTAATACCCATTAACAACCCACCTGCTACAATGGCAGGTATGATAGGAACAAATATATCGCTCAACATTTTTACAAAACGTTGTGCTAAATTCCCTTTAGTTTTTTGTTTTTCTTGTTTTGAGCCTGAAGTTTCTCCACCAGTTACTTCGTTATAAGCTGCATAAACTTGTTGTACAAGTCCACTACCAAAAATTAATTGAAGTTGTCCATTAGTGAAAAAAACACCTTTTACTCCTTCAATATCTTCTAACTTCTTTTGATCATAATTTGATTCATCGTTCAACTCTAACCTTAAACGAGTTGCACAGTGTGTTGCACTTTGAATATTATCTTGACCACCACTAAATTCAATTACTTCTTTAGCAATCTTTTTTAAATCCATGTCCTCTTCTCCTAATAATTTTATAAATGGTAACGTTACTTTTCTAATTCTATATTAATTTTAAAAAAAAGTCAACAACCTAGTATAAATTATTTATCATCTTTTTTCTTGCTATTATTTTTTTTTTAGTGTATAATCTATGAAAATATTATTTATATAAGGAGATTGTCAATATGTTTACTATGAACTTATCTAGTTTGGAGTCCCCACACCTCATTTGTTCTAATGACGATGAATATTCCCAGGACTTCAATACCGAGATTGATTATGAAGATGAAATTTTAAATGATTATGCAGACGAAAAATTCAATTCAAGCGAACTATTTATGGATAGCTTAGATGATGATTTTTATAATTATTCTCAAGAAATGAAACTTTCTTTGGAATATTCTTACGATACAGAAGACTCTGAGTATGATGAGTTTAGCATATCTACCGATCAAATTATGTTAGAAGATGCAGCCGATTCATAAAAAAACACTTAACTTAGAATTTTATTAATCTAAGTTAAGTGTTTTTTATTTAGTACTTAATTATTAAATATTGTTCAAAATAATTTTTCTAATTTCATTTAAAGACTCTTTAGAAGCTCTGTCTATTACCCTTGATCTATCTCCATTAAATTGGCATTTTTTGGTAATTATTTCTCCTTGATAATATAATCCTATGTACACTAATCCTGCATCTATATCTCCATCTGCATATCCTGTAGTAGATATTGCTATATCTGTTTTTGACTTTTGGGCTAAACCTTGTACCATTTCATAAGCTACTTCGGAACTAACTACACCATATTTTGCTATTGTTTCTTCTTTGACACTCAAACTATTAATTTTTGATTGATTAGAGTAACTAACTATACTTTCTTTTAGTGAATTAGAAATTCCTGCATTTTCTACTAAAAGTGATGTAATATGCCCACCTGTTAATGATTCAGCTAATGATATATTTAAATCATTATCAATTAATAATCCTGCTACAACTCTGTGTAGCTCACTTTGACTATCAGCAATAGTTTCATCTCCTATTAAATAAATATATTCTCCTACTAAATTCTCTAATTCTACTATTTTTTGTTCTACTAAGTTCTCACAAATTTCTTTAGTCTCACCACTTGCAGTAACTCTTATTAGCACTTCTCCTGTTTTTGCATAAAGTGCCACCGTTGGATTCGTCTGATTATCCAATATAACTTTTATTTTATCTTCTAACAATGATTCTCCTATTCCATAAAATCTTATGTATTTAGAAACGAATTTTTGATCACTTAATTTTTCTAAATAAGGTTTGACAGATTTTACAAACATATCTTTCATTTCTCTAGGAGGACCAGGCATCAAAATTATTCTACGACCATTATCTTCCAGTATAATTCCCGGAGCAGTACCGCAAAAATTTTCTAAAATAATAGCTCCATTTGGTATCATAGCCTGTTTTTTGTTATTATTAGTAAGTACGTTGTTTTTACTGTATTTTAGAACATAATTTTTAATTTTCTCCCACGAGTAATCATCTAAATAAAAATCTCTATTGAAATATTCAGCTGCACATTCTTTAGTTATATCATCATCTGTTGGACCTAATCCTCCAGTTACTATAATAGTATCACTACTATTAAACGCTCTATCAAACGTTCTTAATAATCTTCCCTTGTTATCTCCTACCGTTGTATGCTTGAATACATTTATACCTATATTAGCTAATTCTTTGGATAAATAGGCAGTATTTGTATTTACAATATCTCCCAACAGTAACTCTGTTCCGACTGATACTAACTCTACATTCATAATCACACCTCTTTTCTATTGATACTTTTATTATACTCTTTAAATAAAAAAAATAAAAGGTAAATAATAATTTATCTACCTTTTATATTTTATTTCTCTATTAAAATGTCTTAAATGTACTAAATGGATAGTAACGTAAAGCAACCTTACCTACTATCGAATCTTCTTTAATAAATCCAAAAACTCGACTGTCTGTACTGTTAGGTCTATTATCTCCCATTACAAAATACATTCCTGCTGGGACAGTTTTTGATTGCGTACTCTTTAAATATTCAATATTGAAATCTGGAGTTAGACTTTCTGTACTTCCACTAGCTGCTAGTTCTTTTTTCTTCTGATCCAAATACGGTTCATCTACCTTTTGACCATTTATATATAGGACATCTCCAATAACTTCTACAGTATCGCCAGGAACACCTATAATTCTCTTAATATAGTCATCTGTTTCGTTAGCGTGAAAAACAATCTCATCTCCTCGTTCATAATTACTACTAATTTTGTTAATAAACACTTTATCATTATCTGCAAAAGTGTAGTCCATAGAATGTCCTTTAACAGTATAAGGTGCAACTAAATAAGTAGTAATTCCAAAGTATAGAGCAATAGACACCACTACTACTATTATCCACTCAAATATTTCTTTTATAAATTTCACTATATTTCCTCTTTTATATAAAATTTAACTTTTAAAGTATATTTATACTTAACTCTGTAATTATATCATAGCTAATTATTTATTACTAGCATTTAAATACATTTTTAAATCAGTAATAATATTATTGCTATCTTCTAACCCTAAGTTATATATTTCTTTGATTTTATTAACATCTTTTTCTAATCGTTTTATCTTTATTTCCTTACTAGGTTGGATAACAAAAATTTCTTTATTATCTCTAAGATTATATATCTTATCCAACGTTTTATTATAATTATTTGGACGAGCTTTAATCAAGTCAGCTAGTTTTCCATATTTTTGTTTTGCTATCTTGTATAATATTTTATTTTCTTTTTCTTCTTTTCGATAATTATATGGTCTAGTAAGAACTACTACTATTTTATCACAATCCATAGTTAGCATCTTGTCAATAGGTATGCTATCTGCTATACCTCCATCTAAATATCTACCACCTTCTATCTCTACTACTTTAGATATAAATGGAAGAGCTGAACTAGCTCGCAATACTTCCATTTGTTCAAAAACATCTTTAATCTTAATATATTCAGCTTCACAACTATCTATATTAGTAACTGTTGCGTAATAATCAATATTAGATTTTGCAAATTCTTCTTGATTGAACACATCTAATCTTTGCGGTAAAACGTAATAAGCAAATTCCTTATTAACCATATTTCCTGTTTTGACTAATGATTTTAGGCTCATATACATTGGGTGTTTTATATATTTAGTATTATAATTTAGCGCTCTTCCTCTTTGTTTTGATACATAATTCACCCCGAATAATGCTCCTGCAGAAACCCCTATAATACAATTTATATCTATATTATTATCCAAAAAAGAATCTAGCACTCCTGCAGTATACATACCACGCATACCGCCTCCTTCAAGTACTAATCCTACTTTCATAATATCACCTCACTTAAAATATACTCTCCCTTAAGATATTATAATATAATATCAACATTAAATTTAATTTATATTTTAATCAATCATATCACTCAGTATATAAGAATAAACTAAATCATAAGTTGCTTTAACAGAATTCTCATGAGTTCTTTCGTAAGCATGACTAGATTCAATCCCTGCACCTAATAGTCCGTGTTTAATATCAGCTCCAGCTCTCATAGCTGCTGAAGCATCACTTCCATAATATGGGTAAATATCTAATTTATAAGGAATATTATTCTCTTCACACAATTTTACGAAATGATTTCTTAAATCATAATGATATGGTCCGGAACTATCTTTGACACAAATAGAAACTGTATATTCATCTGTATGCTGACCATCTCCCATAGCCCCCATATCTACTGCCAAATATTCACAAACTTTATCACTAATATTTGAATTCCCACCGTATCCTATTTCTTCATTATTTGAGAAATAAAAATGTGTTGTATAAGGTAATTTAATGCTATTGTTTGCAATATCTTTTAAAATATTAATTAATATCGCAGCACTTACTTTATCATCAAGATGACGTGATTTTATAAATCCACTTTCTGTAACTATTGTTCTCGTATCAAATGAAATAAAATCACCTACTTGAATACCGCTAGCCAAAGTTTCTTGTTTTGAACTAGTTTTTATATCCAAACGAATTTCCATATTTTTATCATTTCGTTCCGCAGTTTTTGCATCTGAATATACGTGAACGCTATTTTGATGTAATAATATTGTTCCCGTTATTTTCTTACCATTTGTTAAATGAATTGTACAATTCTCTCCTTCTATAGAGTTAAATGTAAATCCTCCAACCAATGTGAATGCAACTCTTCCATCAGCTTTTATATCTTTAACCATAGCCCCTAATGTATCAATATGTGCTGTTATAAAGCGTTCTTTTTCTACATTATCTCCTTCAACGGTTAATAGCAATCCACCTTTTTTGGTTATGACAGACTTGTACCCAAAACAACTAAGTTCCTCATAGATATAGTTTATGATATCCTTTGTATATCCCGTTGGTGATGGTATAGATGTTAATTTTTCAATATAGTTAATAACATTTTTCATAATATTATACTCCTCCAAAATAAATTTATATCTCTTATTACAGTATACACATTTTATCGAAATAAGTAAATTTATTCTTCAAAATATTCCGAATCTCTCAAAGTAAAAATTACTTCTGTTTTTTCTGGGTACGCACTAAGTTGCGTTGCAAATTCCATATCTGCTTGTTTCTTCGGACGAATATTTATAGTTGCATCATATCCCAAATCTAATAATTTATTGTATAGCATTTTTATTTCTGCTATATCCTCAACTACAATTTTTGGTTTTACTGAATACGTTGCACATTCTCCAAACCACGTTACTTCTTTAGAAAAATCTACAGGAGATGTTTCGTTTATTTTCAATTTAATAGCTATTTCGTAGTCATATCCTTGATTTTCTATTATATTAGCTAACTGGCGAGTTTTATCATAGTTATCTGCATTTTTTATTTTTAGACTAGCTTTATAACCTATTCCTAACAATGTTAAATTGTTAGCTATAGTAAAAGGATCTACTTCCTCATAAGTAGGCTTAAATTTAACGTTCACTAAATAACCCATACTCTGATATTTCTGATGTAATTCTATTAATTCATAACCTTCTTTATCTAACAAAAGTTCTTTTTTATTTGTAGTTACCTGTTTATTGTCTTCTATAGCTTCCTCTCTTGGAAAAATAATTTGTAATGTATATAACATATTATATCCTTTCTAAAAAAATTTGGACTAAATAGTTATTACCTTCAGTCCAAATTTGCTTATATATTATTTATTTTGTGTTCTTTTACCACGTTTGTCAAAAAACTTTTTATCTGTATATTTTTTTTCGTTACGCTTTTTATCATCATTCTTACTTCTTTTTCTTCTATCATTTTTATATGCTCTTGAACGACGACTTGATTTTTGTTCTTTTCTAACTAAAGGTTTTTCGTATGATAACTCTACATCAACATCTTTTTTCGAATTAATTAATTTATTAAGCAATGTAGCAATTATTTTTTCTGCGTTACTTTGTGCCATTAATTTATTTGCAAGACTATTTAATTCACTATAATCATCTGCTAAGTCTGTTAATATATCTTCATAAACTCTGTTATGTCTGGCACGTTTAATCTCTTCATCGGAGAATGGTCTTAACATTTTCAGACGTTCTCCTTTTTGATTTTCAATATCTCGTAGATAAGGCATCTCAACAGGGTTCAAAAACGTCACAGCTACACCTGATTTACCTGCTCTTCCTGTTCTTCCTATTCTATGTGTATAACTTTCTGTATCTTGAGGTATGTCAAAATTATATACGTGCGTTACATCACTAATATCAATTCCTCTAGCAGCAACATCAGTAGCTACTAATATTTGTAGTGAGCCATTTTTAAACTTTCTAAGTATTTCAAGCCTTTTGGATTGTGTAATATCTCCATGTAATCCTTCTGCTAAATAACCTTTTGCAACTAACGCACTAGATAATTCATCAACGCGTCGTTTAGTTCTTCCGAATATAATTGCCAAATTAGGATTATGAACGTCTAAAAATCCTATTAATGTTGATAGTTTTTCATTTTCGCGGATAATAGTAGCACACTCTGTTATATCTGGATTCAACTCTTCTACACTCATTGTTTTTATTAATTTATATTCTTTCATAAATTGAGTTGATAATTCTTTTATTGCTGATGGCATAGTCGCTGAAAATAATAATGTTTGATGATCATTTTCTATCTTTGATAAAATAAACCTTACATCATCTATAAAGCCCATATTTAACATTTCATCTGCCTCATCTAATACTAGATGAGTTAAACTGTTTAACTTTAATGTTTTTCTGTTTATATGATCTATTATACGTCCGGGAGTTCCCACTACTATTTGTGGTTTCTTTTTTAAATCTTTAATTTGACGTTCGATGCTAGTTCCACCAAAAATTATACTAACCTTTATATTTTTATTTTTCGCCATTAAGCGTAATTGTTCTCCTACTTGTTGAGCTAACTCTCTAGTAGGAGCTAAAACTAATGCTTGTAAATTGTCATTAGACCTTATACTTTCTACAATAGGTATCCCAAATGCTCCTGTTTTTCCAGAACCTGTTTGTGCTTGGGCTAGCACATCTATTCCTGACAAAACATAAGGAATCGTCTCTTGTTGAATACCCGTTGGCTCGACAAACCCCATAGCAAATAAAGAATTTAACGTTTCTTTACTCACTCCTAGTTCTTCAAATGTTGTCATTACTTTCTCCTTACTTTTATTATTAAGTCATAAATTTTAAATAACTTTACTATTATAACAGAAATAAAGAAAAAACTCTAGTGTAAATTATATAAGACTAAAATTCCAATAAAATTATAAATTATAACATATTATAATTTTATTAAAAGTCTAGTCTTATACAATATGTATTAATTACATCACTGGCTTTAAGAAATCCGACCAAGATTCGTAACTATTAATATTTTTTGCTTCAGTTGATGATAGCCATTCAATAGTTAAAGTATCATCCTCTGCTACTTTAACTTTGTTCTTATCTACTTCACAAATATATACCAATCCTATATGAACTTTTCCTACCTCTTCTTTATCGTCATTAATTAACCCAATAAATTCTATGCTATTCAAAGCTTCATCAATATTTATTGCTACTTCTTCTTCTATCTCTCTAGCTGCATTGATTTTTATAACGTCATCTATATTTTTATTCGGTATATCATTCATATGTCCACCTATTCCAACAGACGCTTTACCATGAAGTCTAGCTTCTCCACCTCCAACAAGACGTTTATAAACCAAAATTTCTTTACTCACTTTATCTTTAATTATCGTATATCCTATTAATTGTTTATATGTAGGATCTTCTTCCATATCTCCACGACGTTTAACCTCATAACTTTTGAACGTACTAACGATTTTTTGTACTCTAGCATCATCTTTTGGTAAAAATCCATAAAAAGAATTTTCTTCATTATTAAATATAACTTTTCTATCAACCACTAAAATTTGTTCATCCCATTTACTCATCAAATAATCACTCCTAAAATTTCTATATAACTATGTATTAAAGTATAACATAAATAAGAATGTTATAAAAGTTATATTAAAAATTATATGCTAGTCTATTATGTATATTCCAAAAGAATTATAAAAAAGGATAGATTCTAAATATATAGAAATCTATCCTTCTTTAATCTATAATTTTTTAAACATATTTCTTTTTTATTACTTTGAAGTAATAAGTTACCATTAAAATTGCATAAATTGCTAAACCGAATAACCAAGCTATCCAAAGCCCATAAACTCCTACTTCTTTTATAAATACTAAATAATATGCTAATGGTAATCCTATAACATAAAACCCTGTAAACATAAAAATACACGTAGGAACAACTTTTTTATAGGCTCTCATAACACCTATCAATGAGGCAGAAAAAGAATCAAAAATAAGAAATGCGATTACAAAATATAATAATTGTGATGCAATATTTAAAAATTCTGGATCTGTTCCATACAAATAAGGTATTTTTTTGTCTAAAATTGTTATAACTGTAGCAACTAGTATAGAGAAAACAATAGAAATAACCATACCTATTTTCACATATTTATCCGCTATTTTATATTCTTTTGCCCCTATATGATAAGCAACAATTATTGTTAACGCTCCTGATATACTCATCGGTAGTGCGTATAAAAATCCACTAAAATTCAATGAACTTTGATGAGCAGCTATTGTCGCAGTATCGAATCTTGAAACCATAAGTGATAATACCGAAAACATAAAACTTTCTAAAGCTACTGCAATTACCATAGGAATACCTAACTTAAAAATTTCAGGCCAATGTGATAATTTTATTCCCTCTAATTTGAAAATTTTATATTTATTAATTTTAGGATGATTTAATACTACTATTAAAGCCATTATAAATGAAATAATATAAGTTATGTTTATGGCAATGGCAACTCCAGCTCCTCCCAATTCAGGAAGACCTAATTTACCAAAAATAAATACATAAGACAAAGCTACACTAATAGGGACATAAATCAGCATAATTCCCATAGATATTCTTGTAAGACCCAAACTATCAATAAAAGATCTAAGAACTACATATAAAGTTATCGGAATAATTCCAAAACTCTGGTATTTCAAAAATCTAGTAGTTATAGCTCCAATATCTTCTCTTATACCTAACTTTGTTACTACAAAATCAGAAGATAAATTTAATATTAAAGCTATTGTTACACTTAATATTAGTGAAATATAAATAAATTGTCTAACTTTAGTAGGAACTTGATCTTCCTCTCCTTTTCCTATTAGCTGAGAAACGATAGGTATCAAAGCTACTACTAACGTAGTTAAAACAGAAAGTATTGGTGTCCAAATATTAACCCCCATACTTAGTCCTGCTAAATCTGTTGAACTATAATGACCAGCCATAAAAGTTCCAATCATTCCCGATGAATATGAAATCATTTGATATATTAGGACTGGCACTAATAATTTTACAAAAACAATAATTTGTTCTTTCGTTGTATTTGCATTATACATAACAATCCTCCATAAAATATCTTGTAAATAAAATAAACCGACCAACAATGATCGGAAATAAAGACAAAATGCAACCGAGAGTTGAATAATTATACCAACCGTTAGTTCAGTCGCCAGCTCAACTTTGACAAATTCTTACACCCACAAAATCCTTACTTAATGCTGCTTCTTTCCAGACCTGACATGGTTCATAAGTTTTGCGTCATAAGGTGCCTCAGTATCAACACTACGTGCTAAACTCGACATTACTATAATTACCCGAATCTCGGTATTCAGCCTTGCTAAAGCGGATTGCAAGTACAGGGCACCGCTAACTCCCCACCTAGCATTATAATATTATAACAAACCTCAGATAACTTTGTCAATAATTAGTAATTCAATTATAAAAAGAGATTGTAGAGTTACAATAGAAGTGAGACAAAAGGAAGAAAAAAGAAGAGCAAATCCAGTATAATGAAATAACCACAAATCAAAAAAAGGAAATTACTCTTATGAAAACAATTATATCAGA